>JAHYJA010000105.1 GCA_019429325.1 Bacteroidales bacterium | reverse complement strand
CCTTATTGAGGATACAATTGAAGACAGGTTCAGGTAGGATAAGTATCCTGCTGCGGCCAGCAGGAGGACGGCAAGAACCATCAGCAGGACAATCTTTATCTGGATCGATAATTTTTTCAATGGTGCAATGGCAGGATTAATAAAATCGGCCGCGAGCAAGATAAGATATGCGAGGCCTGGAACTTATCTCTTGTCCGGATTCGGAATAATGCAGGTAAACTCGAAATTTTCGTTAAAGGGATTCCTGAACTGGTGTTTTTCATCCGGCTTTACGAAAATACTGTGGCCTCTTCTTATCACGTGCTCATTACCGTCTTCATCCACAATGACACCCTTGTTGCTTTCAACCTTTACAACATGTTCGTAATTATGAGCATGAAACGGGGTGTTTCCGCCCGGAGCTATAATAAAATGCCTCATGAAGATATTTCCTGATCCGTCATCAGGACCGATAAGCATTCTCATCTTCACATCTTTCGCTCCATCCATCTTTACTTCACTCAGGTTGATCTCATCATTGTTGTTTATTTGCATGTCAGTATCATTTTTAGTAATTAAACTGTTTCGCAGTCTGAAGTGCCTGAAGTGCCTAAAGTTAGTAAATTGAAGCTTATTAAACTATTTTTTTACGGGCTTATGGTATTTGACAGGGAAATTTATCCTGATTAATCGCTATCTTGCATCTATCCTTGGTAATTTTTCAGTCCGCCCTTTCACGGAATAAATACTTTCAATATGGACCATTATTTGAAAAAGCTGATCGCTGAGGGTGAAAATGAACATCTTGACTTTAAGTACTGCGTCTCTGACAGCAGAAAGATTTCAAGAACATTATCAGCATTTGCCAACACTGATGGCGGCAAAATTCTTATCGGTGTAAGGGATAACGGAAGCATTGCCGGTATCAGATCCGACGAGGAGATTTATATGGTCGATACAGCGGCGCATCTGTTCTGCAGGCCTGAGATCCCATTCTCAATAAAACAACACAGCGCAGAAGGCAGGACCATACTGGAGGTCGATGTGGCGAAAGGGGCTGACAGGCCGTACCAGGTCAGAAATGAGAACGGAAGATGGCTGGCCTATTTCCGGCACAGCGACCAGAATCTGGCGGCGAACAGGGTTCTCCTTCAGGTTTGGAGAAAAGAGGAAAAAAGGTCAGGTGTACTGGTAAAATTCGGAAAGGCTGAAAACACCCTGATGGATCACCTCAAGAAAAACGGATCAGTTACATTGTCAAAATTCAGGAAATTAGCCCGGATCTCCTCATACAGAGCCGAATCAATTCTGGCGAATCTGATTTTGTTCAAAGTACTGATTATGAATGCATCAGAAAAAGGCTTTACCTATGAGCTTAATCCGTCTGATGCCTAGGAATTAGACCGTTAGCACGGGGACGTCCCGGCTACGAACAACCAGAAATAAGTAATCGGTGATCAGTAATCGGTGATCGGTAGGGCGCCTGCAACCAGCAACATGAAATAAATATCACATAGTCTCATGATAAATATTATCTAACAAATTACACCCCCGAAAATACCGGGAACTGAATTTTTTCCTAATATTGGAGTTCTGATTTATTCATAACTGAAATTAGGGGCGGGCAAAATGAGAGTTACAAGTCTTACAGGATTTGACAATGATAAATACCTCAGGGAGCAGACATCTGCCATTCTTGAGAGAGTGAACCGCTTTAACCATAAGCTCTACCTTGAATTCGGCGGCAAGATTCTTTTCGACTATCATGCAGCCAGGGTCCTGCCCGGATTTGACCCTAACGTTAAGATGCGGCTTCTCCAGTTGCTTAAGGACAAGATCGATGTGATCCTGTGTATTCATGCCGGCGCCATTGAGAGAAAAAAGGTAAGGGCCGATTTCGGAATCACCTACGACGTTGATACGCTGAAAACCATTGATGATTTCAGAGAGTGGGGAATAGATATCACAGCTGTGGTTATCACCCGTTACCGGAATCAGACAACTGCCAAGTCCTTTAAGAATAAGCTTGAAATGAGGGGTATAAAGGTTTACCTGCATTATCCTACCGAAGGATACCCCACCGATATCGACCTTATCGTCAGTGATAAGGGGTATGGGGCCAACGAATATATCGAAACAAAAAATCCGATCGTAATAGTCACGGGGCCGGGGCCGGGAAGTGGGAAGCTTGCCACCTGTTTGTGCAATCTCTATCAGGATTATAAAAATGGCGTAAAGGCCGGGTACGCGAAATTTGAAACTTTCCCTATATGGGACCTCCCTGTTGGTCATATGGTAAACCTTGCCTATGAAGCAGCCACGGTCGATCTTGAGGACAGGGTGCTTATTGATGAACACCACCTGAAGGCATATAACGTCAGGACTGTAAACTATAACCGCGACATTGAGGCTTTTCACCTGCTGAAAAGGATCATAGAAAAAATAACAGGCGGGGAATCAATGTATCAGTCTCCTACCGACATGGGAGTAAACCGCGCAAGTGCAGGGATCGTTGATGATGCTGTAATCACCGAAGCATCTGGCCAGGAGATAATAAGACGATACTTCAGGTGTGCCGTGGAATATGCCGTGGGACTGGTTGAGAAGGAGACGGTCGCCCGTATAGTGGATATCATGAACAACGCTGGTGTAAAAGCGGAAGACCGGAAAGTTGTGCTTCCTGCCAGAGAGGCGGCAAGAGAGGCTGAGAGGTGCGGGAAAGGCCATGAGGGAATAAGCTGCGGGGCAGCTATTGAACTGCATGACGGCACTATAATTACAGGCAAAAATTCTCCCCTTCTGCAGGCCTCCTCAAGCCTGGTACTGAACGCTGCCAAGCACCTGGCAGGACTTCCTGATAAGCTTTACCTCCTGCCTGAGATGCTTATTGATTCTGTCACTCACCTGAAAAAGGACATTCTGAATGGCAAGATGGTGAGCCTCGACGTGGATGAAACATTAATTGTTTTGGGAATCAGTGCATTATCTAATCCTGCTGCAAAAATGGCGCTGGAAAACCTGAAACTCCTTCGCAACTGTGAAGTTCATCTGACACATATCCCCACACCAGGCGATGAGTCAGGATGGAGAAAACTGAAAGTGAACCTGACCTGCGATCCCGAATATTCAAGCAAAAGTCTTTTTATAGGCGGGTAAAGAACAACCTGAAAGACGCCTCTATCTCCTTCCAAATGTTTTTACCAGGCCTATGAGCTTTTTTTCGATTGTAGTGTTGAGGTCTTTTCCTCCCAGACGCCACACCCAGTTACCAGCTTCCACTGATGGTGTATTCATTCTTGCGGTAAGGTCCAGACCAAGAATATCCTGCATGGGTATTATTGCAATCTTTGCCACTGAGGAGTATGCCAGCCTGATCAGAAGCCAATGGCAATCAGAGCTGCCAGCCTTTTTACCAGAGTAATTATTCAGGTTTTTACGATTTAAGGGCCCGGCTTCATCTACAAACCATCCCCTGATTGTATTGTTATCGTGTGTTCCGGTATATACGATACTGTTTTCCGTGTGATTATGAAGTATATGTACAGAATTAGCGGAATCTGTTCCAAAAGCAAACTGAAGTACCCGCATTCCCGGCAACCCGTATTTATCCCTCAACTGATAAACAGTTCTGTCAATATGACCAAGATCTTCTGCCACAAACGGCATAGACGGAAACTCTTTCATTATCTGATCAAACAGACCATATCCCGGTCCTTTGACCCATTTCCCTTTAATTGCAGTTACCTCGCCGGCAGGGACTTCCCAGAAAGCTGAAAAGCCCCTGAAATGGTCAAGTCTGAGCAAATCAAATAATTCCAGGTTTTTCCTCAGACGTTTCTTCCACCATGTAAATCCCTCATTTCTCATTACATCCCACCTGAAAACAGGCAGGTTCCATAGTTGGCCACTCTCACTGAAATAATCTGGCGGGACACCTGCAACAGCTTTCATATCCTTATTCTTCTTCAGTTTGAAAAATTCCGGGTGTGCCCACACATCCGCACTGTCATAGTTGATATAAATGGGCATATCACCAAAAATCCTTATGCTCCTGTCATTACAATAGTTTTTAAGGGATTTCCATTGTTGCAGGAACAGGAATTGCGAAAACTCTTCCCGTTCGATCTCTTCAAAGTTATCCTGTAAAAACTGATTAAGTGTCTCTTTTTCACGATCCCTGAATACCTCTGGCCATTTATTCCATGGCAGATTATTAAACTTCCTTCTTAATGCAACGAAAAGTGAATAGTCCCGCAACCAGTAATTCTCCTGCTCCCGGAATTCGGCAAAATCATTTATAAAAAAAGACGAGTTACTCTTTTTTAAATTCTTAAATGCAGTTCTGATTGCTTTTTCTTTAATCCGTTCTGCACTGCGATAATTCACTCTTACCGAAGGACCGGGCAGAAATTTTCCAGGTAATTCACAGATCATATTTTGCTCGGCAAGTAACTCAGGACTGATTAAACAGATATTCCCCGCGAAAGCTGACAACGGGCTGTACGGCGAATAGCCACCCTGGTCATAAACCTGGTTCAATGGCAGGATTTGCCAGTAGCTCTGCCCGCTGCGTCTCAGAAAATCTGCAAAATTATAAGCCTCCGGCCCAAGATCACCAACCGGATACCTGCCTGGCAATGATGTTATGTGCATTAGTATACCGGCCTTTCTGTCTGTAACTTTACTGTCACCCTTTAACAGACAAAAAGGAAGGTGAAAAAACAATTTGGATAATAAAAAGTTATTGACAAAACCAGGTGACCGGTCTGTTAATATATCTTCATACTCATCCGGAAAGAGATCAGGAATTTCGATCCGGGTATCTTTCCAGTCAATCGCCTCCAGACCTGCAGAATCCCTGTTATCAAAGAGGATGCCCGGATGAAGGGGAACCACTATGATAATTGTTGTTTTATCATACTGACGTGCATAAGCCACAACCATACGCCTCAATTTACCCTTCACCTTCAGAGGTATATATTCTCCCTTTAAAAAAACATCAGGATAATCATTCCTTAATTTTAGCAGTACCCGTGTCAGTAGTATCTTCAGATCGGGATTATAAGGATCGGAAAACAAATCCCTGATCTCTTGCTTTCCCTTAATCAGTATGTCACACCTGTTTGCCAGACTACGGAAGTCAACAGCTCTTCTGTTATCCGGATCGACGAAACTGAAGTTCCAGCTTTCACTCCCCTGATAAATATCGGGAACACCTGGCGCAGTAAATTTCAACACCGTCTGTGAAAGTGAATTAATGATGCCCGGATAAGATAACTTTGAGAGAAACGGCACAAGACTTTTCATGAATTCTGACCCATCAGAAAGAATCGAATGGATAAAACTAATGCAGCCTTCTTCATAAACAATGTCGGGATCGGACCAGTCCGATTCCACTTTGCCTTCCCGGAGTGCTTTCCTGAGATAGTTTCCCAGCCTGCTTTCAAAGCCGTCATCCGGCAACTTGCCTAACGGCATAAAACCGATTATGGTCTGGTAAATGAAGTATTCATCATTCGGACCTGGTATCTCTCTGTTCTTTCGTATTTTCTTAAATCTGCGGTTTATGCTGCGCCAGTACTCAGTTTTTTCCTTCCAGAGCTTTGGCAGATCGCTTAACACCTGAAGTCTCGCCCGTGCATCTTCTCCTCGCTTGGTATCATGAGTTGAAGTGGCATTTAGTGACATGGGAAAATGTTTTTGCCGCTTAATCATTTCATTATGAAAATCAACGACATTTATGCCAAAATAGCCGGGAGAATCTCCCACTTCATTATGAACGATGAAACGATTAAAAGTGTAATAGGCTGTGTCTTCTGCACCTTTCGCCATGAGAGGACCCGTGATCTGCATGCAGCGTCTGAAGAAATCATTGATCCCTTCAGATTTTTTGACAGCGCTGCCCCTTCTCTTTAAAAATAACTTTTTCAGTAAATTAAGCTCCTCCCTGAGATCGGGTGATCTCTTCATGGCAATTTCAAATGTTCTGTTCAAGGTGTTTATTCCCTGGGAACTGTAGTCTTCCCTGACAATGTTTATCCTGTACACCGGACAACTGAGAATAAATTCACCAATGGCGGCTTTGATCCGGGCAGGATCATAAAAACTTAAGTCTTTTATACTGAAGCTCTGAAAGCATCTAAAAAGATTATCAAGATCGCCAGACATCTGTTTGAACAAAATAAAATGCTTTTTCCGGTACAAAACTTCATCAAAATCACCTGACTCACCTGTTTTCCACCCCTTGTATGCTTTTTCTATGGGTTTGAAATTTTTTTTGCATGTGAGCAGATTATTTGTCAGAGCCAGAAAATAATAACCGGTCTCTCCCTGTATAGGCCAGATGTTTTCCAAATGTTCATTCCTCTCAAGTATTTTTTCTGCAACAATATATTTTTCTCTGCCTGCCAGTTCCCTCAGCCTGAATAGATATTCCTCCGGGTCATACAGACCATCAATATGATCTACCCTGAGCCCCTGAACTAAATTCTCAGTACACAACCTTTTTATAAAAGAATGGTAAGCATCGAAAACATGCACCCTGTCCATTCTTAAGCATATTAAACCGTTTACAGTGAAGAATCTCCTGTAGTTTAACAACTTTTCACTTTCTCTCCAGCAAACCGGGACGTAATGCTGTAGCCGAATCAATTCTTTAAGATAATCCCTGTTGCTGTTTATTGCCTTAATCCGGTTGTCGATGTGATCCCTGAATATTTTATCTGAGACATATCTTTCTGCCTGCAGTGTTTTCCCTTTTTCACCGGCATCCCGATCGTTCCTCGTATTGTTGAATAATCCGATAAGATCCGTCAGGTTACAACTAACCCGTTTTTCCTTTGCGTTCCTGAGAATATAAGGATAAGAATCATAACCGGCAGGATATTCGCTATCTCTGATCTTGAGCACAAATCTGTTCTTATTGAAGGCAATTGAGATTTCACCTGATCTGATAAGCTCATCCGGCTGTTTATCGAGGAACGGCAACATCACCTTTCCATAGAGCCCTTCATCGGGGTGATGCCAGTCGATATCAAAATAATCGCTGTATTCCGACATTCTGCCATTTTCAAGAATGTCAACGATCCATGGATTAAATACAGAAAAGGCCATGTGGTTCGGCACTATATCCTGAATCCAGCCCATGCCTGATAATCTCAGTTTGTGATGAATTCGCCTGAATTCTTCAAGTGTTCCTATTTCAGGATTGATGGTCAGTGGATCTGTTACATCGTACCCGTGTTCACTGCCTGGCACTGCTCCAAAAAAGGGAGAAGCATATATCGTTCTCACTCCAAGTCCGTGCAGATAGGGTATTATCTTATCTAAATCCCTGAAAGTAAAGAATTGGGAAAACTGAATCCTGTATGAGGAAACCGGATTGTATGTCATTGATATTCTGTTTAGATATTACCCTGAATATTCAACCACAAAATATTTGTTCATCAGTCTGTTCTTTTACTGTATCCGGGGATTTTAATTATATTCCTGCACCGAACAGACAACCATCGATTCTCTATTAATTATAACTAACCCGTTTACAGAATTTTCGGAGCAATGATCCGGACATGGTCCGTTCCATCGATTGTCTGAAGAATCAATCAGAATTTGAATATTTTTTTCAGTGAAAGCCGCCGGAAGTTGTTTTTCAACAGTCTGATCACTGAAATTAAGCCAGGCTATGATCCTGTTATCCTTATGCCACCTTTCAACTTTAAATATCCTGCCGTCATTATCTACTTCAATTTCGTCCTTGTTCATCTGCTTCAAAACAGGATGGTTTTTCTTCAGCTTAATGAGGGCTTTGTAATATTCATGCAGAGCTTTTGAATTACTATTTTGCAAGGGATCAATAGTCAGTCTGCTTTGCAAAAAAGTGTCAATGTCGGAAGGATCGGGAGCAGGCGTCAGGTCGTCGGGATAAAAGGATCTGAATTCCTTTTGTCTGCCCTCACGAACAAGTTTGTTGAGTTTCTTGTCGGTATGATCAACAAAATACAGAAATGGTTTTTCCTCCCCATATTCTTCACCCATGAATATCATTGGAAGAAACGGACTTATAAAAACTGCTCCTGCAATTACCTTCAGCATCTCAAAACTCACCAGTGTACTTAATCTCTCACCATATTTCCTGTTTCCAGTCTGATCGTGATTTTGTGAAAACACAACAAACTGGGAACCTGGATTCTTGTGGGAGGAATTTCCAAATTTGCGCTTCCTGAATTCTGAATATTGTCCGTCAAATGCGAATCCGTTCTTAAAGGCTTTTGCAAGCATCCCAGGGTCTTGGAAATCAACGTAATAGCCTTTTGATTCTCCTGTAACCAGGGCATGTAATCCGTGATGAAAATCATCGTTCCATTGTGCATCAAGTCCATACCCGCCATCTTTTATCCCTGTAATGTACCTGCTGTCGTTCAGTGCTGATTCTGCGATCAGGTAGTGGTTGCGCCCTGTTTTTTCGTTTAACCGCATAACCTCTTCAGCAAGATCCTGCATTATATGCCTGACGCTGAAATCATAAATTGCATGAACTGCATCCAGTCGTAAACCATCAATATGGAAATCCTCCAGCCACATAAGAGCGTTCTGCAGAAAATAGTTTCTCACACCGTCTGCATAGCTGTCGTCAAAGTTAACAGCCCTACCCCACGGCGTTTTATAACGGTCTGTAAAATAAGGTCCAAAAGCTCCGAGATAATTGCCTTCAGGCCCCAGATGATTATATACAACATCCAGAACAACCGCAATTCCTGAGGAATGACAGGCATCAACAAGTTTCATCAGACCTCCGGGCCCGCCATAGGAATCCTGAACTGAATACGGATAAACCCCATCGTATCCCCAGTTCCTTTTACCCGGGAACTGACTCACGGGCATAAGTTCAATAGTATTGATCCCCAGATCCAGCAAATAAGGCAGCCTTTGAATAATCCCTTCAAAATTGCCTTCCTCTGAAAAAGTTCCTGTATGCAATTCATAGAAAATCATGGAACCGGCTGGGATATTCTTCCATGCGTCATCAGTCCATCTGAACTGCTGCAGATCTGTTACCTCCGATGGTCCATGAACACCTTCCGGTTGACTCAGTGATGCCGGATCGGGAAGCAACAGCTTTTTATCGAGCATGTATTTATACAGAGTACCATTTGAAATTCCGGGGATCATTACTTTCCAGTATCCATTCAGATCCCGGCTCATTGGTACTACATTATTAACCGGGTGAAGAATATGAAGCTCAACACTCTTACGTAAAGGTGCCCAAACAGTAAAACTACAACTACTGCCTTGTATTTCCGGTCCGGCTTTATTCATTCTGTTCTTTTTAGCGGTGAAGTGAGGAGCACAAGGCTATGAGGGGCAACAAGGTAAGTTGAAGGGGTCACCGTAAATTCTTCCGGAAAATAACTTAGCTTAAGGTTCGTGTCAAAAACGGGGTGCCATTTGCCATTCGGTGATTTCGGCAAAATAAAATCCATGCTCACGGAATCTGCGTTTAGCAGGATAAGAAACGAGTCGTCACAAATCCTGTCTCCCTGCTGATCAACATCAGGGATCGCATTTCCGTCAAGTAACACTCCAAGTGATTTTGCATGAGAATGCTCCCATTCCTGCCAGGAGAGTTCACTGTCGTGACAATAGGTGTTGTTATTTCCGTTTTTTGTCTTTCCGGACTCGTCCCCGCCATGGATCATAGGGATTCCCTGGGACAGGAAAAGCGTCGCCAGCAGATTCTTTATCTGACGAACCCGCAGATTTCTGATCTCTTCATTATCTGTTGGTCCCTCTTCACCGCAATTCCAGCTATTGTTGTAATCCGTTCCATCAAGGTTGTTTTCACCATTGGCTTCGTTATGCTTAACATTGTATGAAACCAGATCCCGAAGTGTAAATCCGTCATGACATGTAATGAAGTTAATGCTTGCATTTGGATTCCGGTTCGAATCTTTATACAGATCGCTCGAACCTGTCAGGCGATAGGCAAGTTCCGATAACTGCCCTTCGTCACCTCTCCAGAATCTACGGACAGTATCACGATATTTACCGTTCCATTCTGACCAGAGTTCGGGAAAATTGCCCACCATGTAGCCACCCGGACCAAGATCCCATGGTTCGGCTATTAGCTTAACCTGCGACAGAACAGGATCCTGGCAAATCACATCGAAGAACGTTGAAAGACGATCAACTTCATAGAACTCACGGGCCAGAGTGGAAGCCAGATCGAAACGAAAGCCGTCGATATGCATTTCAATCACCCAGTAGCGCAGACTATCCATGACAAACTGAAGTGTGCGCGGATGATTCATCTTAAAACAGCCGCCACAACCCGAAAAATCCATGTAGTATCTTGGGTCTGAGATATTCAGTAAATAATATGACGCATTGTCCAGCCCCTTGAAACAGAGTGTTGGTCCAAGATGATTACCCTCGGCGGTATGGTTGTAAACCACATCCATAATTACCTCAATACCGGCCTTGTGGAACGCCCTGACCATCTCTTTAAATTCAGTTACCTGGCTGCCCGGCTGTTTTTGTGATGAATAACGGAAGTCAGGGGCAAAAAACCCTATCGTGTTATATCCCCAATAGTTACTTAGTCCTCTTTCAATCAGAAGCATATCATTGACATGCTGCTGCAACGGCAGGAACTCAATGGTCGTTATTCCGAGTGATAAAAGATGCCGTATAACGGGTTCACTGGCTGCGGCCTTATATGTACCGCGGATGGCTTCGGGTATTTCAGGATGCATCCTGGTCAATCCCCTGATGTGCGTTTCATAGATTATCGTCTCGTTCCATGGTACACGTGGTGGAACATCACCTTCCCAGTCAAATGACTGATCCACTACTACCGATTTGGGAATGTAGGGTAATGAATCTCT
>JAHYJA010000104.1 GCA_019429325.1 Bacteroidales bacterium | reverse complement strand
GGAATATAGTCGAAGTGAGAAAATCTTTCAAAGTCCTGAAGATCGGCAATAAGAAACTCACCTCCCCATGTATTGCCATCCGTACCATACCCTGTACCATCCAGGCTTATGCCGATTACCTTTTCATCCAAACCGTATTCAGCCATGCATGATGCAATGTGGGCGTGATGGTGCTGGACCCTCAACAGAACTATGTTCCGCTCTTCTGCAAGTTGACCTGCATAAATGGTTGACAGATAGGCCGGATGCAGATCGCATGCAACATAAGCCGGCATAAATCTGAAGAGTTCCCTGAAGCGATCGACTGCAGATGTAAAAAAGTTGTATGTAGAAAAGTTTTTGAGGTCGCCTATGTGCTGGCTCATTAGTGCCTGAGTGCCCTTGCCTATGCAGAATGTGTTTTTTTGTTCAGCTCCTGTGGCCAGTATGCCATCAACATTGCAGAAGAGATCCACCGGATGGGGGACAAACCCTCTGGAGCGGCGAATAATACTGATCTTTTTATCGATCACCCTCACCACTGAATCATCTGTCCTGTTTATGATCTCCCTGTCATACCAGACAACTGATCCGGTAACCGGCAATAGTTTCTCTCCGGCAATGTCGTCACCGATAATTACGGGATCATCTGCCAGGTTTCCGCTTGTCAGAACAACTGCAGGTGTATTCAGGGTTTTAAAAAGCATATAATGGACCGGCATATAGGGAAGCAGTGCACCGATTGTATTGAGTCCGCAGCTGACAGATTCAGAAAATGGTTTTTTCCGGTCAAGGATCAGGATCGGCCGCCTCCAGGACAGGAGTTCTTTTTCCTCTGAATGGCTCACATGACAATAACAGCGTATAACTGAAATATTCCTGAACATGACGGCAAAAGGTTTTGAATCACGCTGTTTCCTCTTTCTCAGTCCACTAACCGCATCATTATCAAGCGCATTACACATAAGATGGTATCCTCCTGTTCCCTTTATTGCCACGCTTCCCCCTGATGCGATCTGACGTGCTGCTTTTTCAAGGATCTCCCTGATACCTGATAGTCTGACCAAACCGTCATGGTAAAAATATTGCGGCCCGCATGAATTGCAGGCAACAGGCTGGGCATGAAACCTCCTGTCCAATATATTATTATAATCATCCGCACACTTTTCACACATGTTGAAACTGCTCATTGCCGTGTTGACACGATCGTATGGAATACTTCTGACAATCGTGAACCTGGGTCCGCAATTGGTACAGTTGATCAAGGGGTAATTTTTGCGTTCAGGATCGTTGTCAAGATCAGTGAGGCAATCTTTACAGACAGCGATATCAGGGCTGACCTCGGTTACCTGCGCATTACGATCCCTGCTGTCGATTATGCTGAAGCCGCTGAACCCCCCGATCAATCTCGGTTTGACCTGAATTGCCTTAATCTTCGAAGCCGGAGGGGCTGATTCGAGCAGTTCATTGCTGAATATATCGACGGTTTCCAGGTCGGCCTGCAATACTACTGATACTCCATCCGTCCTGTTCTCAACCGTACCGGAGAGTCCGTGTCTGGCTGCCAGCCGGCAGACAAAGGGTCTGAAGCCTACCCCCTGTACCAGTCCCCTGATCAATATTTCATATCCCTGTATAATAATTCAATGTTTTTCAGTCCGTCACCGCTCATAAGCTGGTGAACATAATAAATAACGCTTTCCAGTTCGTCACAGAGATTTACGTTGTTGATAACTATTTCAGGTGGCGCCTTCAGCAACACAGGGGCGAAATTTACAACCCCTTTGATGCCGTTTCGGATCAGTTCATCGCATACCTCCTGGGCCGAGATTTCCGGGACCGCTATAATTGCCACCCTCACCCTGAACCTGTCGATTATTTCTTTCAGCCGGCTCATCGGGTAAATGGGCAGGTCTGACCTGATCTTATGTTTGAAGGGATCTATATCGAAGGTAGCGACAATATTCATGTTGCGCTGGACGAATTTATTGTACTTCGACAGGGCCATTCCCATATTTCCCATTCCGATAAGCACAATGTTGTGATCCTTGTTGCGGTGAAATATCTTTTCCATCCTCTCAAGAAGATCATTTATGTCATAACCTCCTCTTTTATTGCCTTTTATATTAAACTCGGAGAAATCTTTCCGCACCTGGTCGGAGGTAACACCTGACTCATTAGCCAGGGTATATGAAAATACCTTCTCGACGCCCATAGTCTTTAGCCTGACCAGGCATGCTCTGTATAGAAATATTCTTTTCAGGCTTTTTTTAATTGCATGTTTTGTGAATTGTTTCACATCAAATCTCATTAAATTGATATCAGCCGCAAGTTAAATAATTTTTCAGACAAAAAAATATTATTTTTAAATTACTGATAAGATGCATTTTACGATATTTATCAGACACGTAGTTGAAAATTAATGGATTTTTATTTGTTTTTATTCTCATTGAATCTATTTTTATATGTGAATCTTGTCACATAAATGCATCACCTGATCATTAATAAGGACGAATGGGATAAGGCACTTGAAAAGTTGCTGTTATCCTACACGATTTTCACTCCTGCGGACAATGAATTCGGGCAGGATTATGAACTACTCCGTCCTGAAGATGTTTCAAGGATCATCTACAATAAGCCGAAGCCTTCCACACCGCTTAAAACTTTTTTCCTGCCGCTTAAGGAAAATGTCACCTCGGAACCCCGGCATGAGAAACAGCGGATTATTATGGGTATCCCGAATTGCGATATTGAAGGTCTTGGGCTTCCCGAAGAGATGTACCTGAATGGTGAGTTTGATGATGTTTTCTTTCAGCGCAGAAGAGAAAACACAATTCTCATAGCATCCGATTGCCTTGGGATCCAGGAGCATTGTCATTGCCTGTCGTATGGTATAAGTCCATATACTGCCGGCAAAGCTGATCTGGCTCTTATCCTGCTGGAAGACAAGATGGTCATCAGAGTGATCACCGGGAAAGGTGAGGACCTTTTGAAAGACGTCAATCATTTAATGCCCCTTACAGACAATAGTATACTGGAATCCATTGAAAGGAAACATCAGATTACCGGGGATCTTCTTAAGGAAAAAAACAAAGGTCTCCCTGACTATGCCACAACCGGCAGGCTGGTAAAAGAGTCCGGCCCGGCGATCTGGAAGAAATATTCAGCGAGTTGTGTATCATGCGGGGCGTGCACACTTATCTGCCCGACCTGTACCTGTTTTCTGCTTATCGACAAGCCCGGTTTTGAAAAGATCCGGCAGACTGATGCCTGTCAGTATCCGGGTTTCCAGAGGGTTGCAGGAGGTGAAGATGAACTTCATGAACTGCACAAGAGATTCAGGAACAGGTATATGTGCAAGTATGTCTGGAAGCCGGAAAGATTCAGATCGATTGCATGCACAGGTTGCGGAAGATGCATAGAGGCATGTATCGGCAGGATAAGCAAGAATGAGCTTTTTATGGAACTCGTATAAGAAGATATGGTCAATCACGGTAACATATACAAACCCCTCAGGGCAAAACTGACAGATGTAATCGAAGAATCGCCACTGATAAAAACTTTTGTCCTGGTTCCTGAAAGCAGGTTTTCCTTTAAGACCGGTCAGTTTATTGAACTCACTGTGGATGGCATTGGAGAGGCTCCCTTTACTCCATCCTCATCTCCGCTTGTAACGGACACACTCGAGGTTACCGTGATGAAAACGGGTTATGTCACAGAATACATGCATAATCTGAAGCCCGGCGCTTTTATGGGAATACGGGGCCCCTACGGAAGAGGATATCCGGTTGAGGAGTTCCATGACAAGGAAGTTCTTATACTAGGAGGAGGTTGCGGCCTTGCACCGATCAGGTCGCTGCTCTATTCACTCGAAGACATTACGGACAAACTCAGAAAAGTTATCCTGTGCTATGGATCAAAAACCCCTAAAGATTGTGTATATAAACCATTGTTTGCGAGGCTTAATAAAATCAACAAGTTCGAAACTTACCGCACTGTTGATAAACCCGACGATGAGTGGACCGAATCGGTGGGTGTGGTGACCGGCCTTTTAAATAAAGTGGATGTCACAATTGAGAATTCAATCGCGGTCGTTTGCGGTCCTCCGATAATGATGAAATTCGGCACCATCCGTTTGCTGGAAATGGGTTATAAAGATAAGCAGATCTATCTTTCAATGGAAAAGAACATGTCGTGCGGACTCGGTAAATGCGGTCATTGCATGATGGGAGAGTTTTTTGTCTGCAAGGACGGTCCGGTATTCACTTACGATGAAATTAAAGATCAACCCAATATCTGGAGCTGAAATGTCTCAGAGGATATTAATAGATATGATTAAGCTCAGGGCTGCGATGGTTGAAAACTCCGGACTGGAACTGCCTGAAGCCTTATATTATACATCTGCGAACTCAAACGGATTGAAACCAATACGTGAGCTCGCAGTATTCCGCTACACGTGCCGGCGGTGCGAAGATGCACCTTGCATAGCGGTCTGTCCCACAGAAGCCCTGGAAAAAGATGAAGAGGGGATCATTATTCGCCACACAAACCTCTGCATATCGTGCAAATCGTGCGTTACCATCTGCCCTTTTGGCACAATGATGACCGACTTCTTCAAACATCACAGGAACAAAGAACTTTTTTATGACCTTACCGATAAGAAAGAGATGGAAAAATTCGTTAAGTCGTGCCCTGAAGGAACAGTAACATATATTGATGCCGATGAACCAACGGGTGACAACATCTTCATTCTCAACGAAAAGGTGCTTATAAGAGACCATATGTATCTCACTGAAAAAGAATAAAACAGTACAATGGCAATTGATCTTTTTTATTTCTTCGTGTTTCCCGGGCTAATTTTTGCAGCCATTACCGGTGCATTTCTTTCCTGGTTCGACAGAAAGATAACTGCCAGAGTTCAGTTCCGGAAGGGGCCTCCCCTGCTCCAGCCCTTTTATGATTTCTTCAAGCTTCTGCTAGTCAAGGAGACAATTTTGCCAAAAAAGGGTTCTCCAATGATATTTTTACTTGCTCCGGTTTTCTCGGTCTTTGGCGCCACAATGGCAGGGGTCTTTATTCTGCTTCCACTGTTTAATATAACAACCGGATTCAGGGGAGATCTGCTCGTTATCTTTTACCTGCTGACAATACCATCATTCTCGTACATAATAGGATCGCTGGCATCCGGAAATCCTCTTGCCTCGGTAGGTGCTTCAAGAGAAATGAAGCTTATTATCAGCTATGAACTGACATTTCTTCTTGTTATTGCAGGCATCATAATGAAAGCGGGACAGCAGTTTGATCTTAATTCGGTTATCAGCATACAACAGGCAGGCACACCATTTATAGGAAGCATTTCAGGAGTGCTGCTATTCATTGCCGGCATTTTCTGCCTTCAGGCCAAGCTTGGACTGGTGCCTTTTGATATGGCTGAAGCCGAGACAGAAATAACTGAAGGCATGTTCATCGAATATTCCGGTTCTGCCTTCGCTATGATCAAGCTGACAAAATATATAATGCTGTTTGTTCTTCCGGCATTCATTGTAGCACTGTTCATGAATGGTTTCAGGCTTGAGGGTATAAGTATCCTTTGGGCAATACTTAAGATTATCGTTGTGGTTTTACTTCTTACACTGATCAGGAATACCAACCCAAGAGTGAAGATAAAGCAGGCTGTTAAATTCTTTGCATTATGGATGAATCTGATAGCTGTAATTGCTATCGTACTGATTGCGTTTGGTTATTAAAAAAACATAATCGTGGGTTTTAAAGATTATTGTTTCAAAAAGTCCCTGTGGGTCTTCCACTTCGGAGGAGCATCCTGCAATAACTGCGATATTGAGATTCTCGACTGCCTTACGCCACGTCACGATCTTGAGCGGTTTGGCATTCTGCTGGTCGGGAGTGTGAGGCATGCAGATGTGCTGCTGGTGAACGGATCGATAAACAAGCGAGATAAGGAGCGGCTCCTGGAGATCTATCATCAGGCGCCGAAGCCGATCCTCGTGGTGGCAATTGGAGCCTGCGGGTGCACCGGGGGCATCTTCGCAGAGGGAATGACGTTTGCCGGTCCCGTGGATAAGATCATCCCTGTGGATGCCTATATACCGGGTTGTCCTCCCAAACCTGAGGCGCTGATTGCCGGGATAGTGAAACTGGCGGGGAGGAAGTAGCGCGTAGAGCAGGGAGCAGGGGGCAGGGAGCAGAAAGGCAAAAAACGATGTAGCGGCGCACTAAGTGCGCCGGAAGAGACAAATGAAAACAAGAAATGAGCAGAGAGGAAATCATAAATCGATTCAGAAAGAAATTCGAACCCGAAATCCTGGATGTGACGGAAAAGAGCCCGAAGAGAATGATATTCACAGTCAGGCCGGAGGCGATTCTGGCAATAGCTGATTATCTCTACAACAGTGGGGGCTTCAGGTTCATAATTGCGACTGCGTTGCATACCAGAAAGGGATTTGAGATTCATTACCATTTCAGCAGGGATGAAATTGGTCTGATCCTTAATATTCATGTCGTTATTGATATGGATGATCCAAAGATCGAATCGCTTTCGAATTTGTTCAATGCCTCAAACTGGATTGAAAGGGAAATGCATGAACTGTACGGGATAAATTTCGTTAATCACCCCAATCAGGAGAAACTGATTTCGGAGGGAAACTGGGCCGAAGGGGTATACCCATACAGGAAGGAGTTCAAGTAATAACCGGGTAATCATAAAATGAGCAAAAAGACTCTCATACCGATAGGACCCTATCACCCCTTGCAGGAAGAGCCGGAGTTATTCAAGCTTTACTGCGACGGAGAGATCGTGAGGGATATAAAATGGGAAACGGGGTATAACCATCGTGGAATAGAAAAACTCAGTGAATCAAAAACATACGACCAGGTTTTTTTCCTTGTTGAACGGATTTGCGGTATCTGCTCCACCTCCCACCCTTTTGCGTTTGCCAATGCAGTCGAAGAGATAATCGGTGTGGAGGTCACCGACAGGGCAAAATATATCCGTTCAATCATTGGTGAGCTTGAGCGCATTCACAGTCATCTGCTCTGGGTCGGTCTGGCCGGGCATTTTCTCGGATACAACACCGTATTCATGTGGGCGTGGAAATACCGTGAGCCGGTGCTCGACCTCTTTGAGATGATCACCGGAAACAGGAACAGTTACGCCATGTTCAGATTGGGCGGTGTAAGACGCGATATTGATGAAAGCAAAATTCCCGAAATTCAGAATATCCTCGACGGTCTGAAGACAAAAACCGATCTGCTGGCCGGAGCTGTCATGGATGATCCTGTTATCCATGCACGTACAAAGGGAGTGGGTATCCTGACAAAGCAGGACATCCTTGATTATGCTGCCGTCGGACCCACTGCAAGAGCCTCGGGAGTAGCGATTGATGTGAGAAAAGATGATCCCTACGCTGCTTACCCGCTGGTAAACTGGAAAGTTATCACCGCAGAGGCGGGCGATGTTTTTGCCAAGGCTGAGGTAAGATTGCTCGAAATGTACGAATCAGTCTCAATAATCGAACAATGCCTGAAAGGCTTGCAGAAATCCGAGGGTCAGGATATAGCGTTAAAAATAAAAGAGATCCCTGAGGGTATGGGTATGGGCCGGGCTGAGGCTCCGAGAGGCGAAGTGTTCCACTGCGTCTTCTCTGACGGCTCCAATTCTCCGGCCAGGCACAAGATAAGAGCTCCGAGCTATGTGAACATCGCAACATTCAGGAAATCGTGCGTGGGTCAGACAATAGCTGATGCAACGATCTCACTGGCGGCAGTGGATCCCTGCTATTGCTGTACTGAAAGAATGGCTGTTGCCTATGACGCAAATTCTGGAAAGAGGCTGATGAATGCAAGGGAGCTTATAGAACTGTCCGTTCGGAAAACGTCTGAAATAAAGAATAAACTTATTTAACCGGGCATGAACGAGTTTATGTCAATAGTATCTCAGCCTGCTGTCTGCAGTTACCTGCAGTTTATGATCTTTATTCCTGTTGCTGCAGGGATTATTCTTTTCCTGGTTCCTGAAAAATATATCCGGATAAAGGGTATCCTGTCTGTTGCCGTCAGCCTGGTCACCGGCTACCTGACGCTCGCGCTTTTCAGCTCTGCAATCAGAATGGTGCCACTGGATGACCTTGTCGCAAAATCGTGCATGACACTCTTCGGGGTAAATCTGCCTGACGGCACATCAGGTTTTCTGACCATTACGACAGATAATCTAAGCAAGCTGATCATTGTTTTCATCAGCCTATTTGCATTCCTGATACTCTTATTTTCACTGTCATATATCAAACAGGGAAGGGTTAAAAACTACTACCCCTGGTTTCTCATAACCCTTGGCTGCTCCTATGGAGCTGTCCTTGCGGACAATCTGCTCTTGTTCCTGGCTTTCTGGGGGATACTCGGCATTACCCTTTACAAACTTATACCGGGCCATGACGAGGAGAGCTCATCTACTGCCAAAAAGACCCTTATTCTTATTGGCGCATCAGACACTATTCTGATCCTGGGCATTGCCATGCTCTGGAGGCTCACCGGATCGCTCAGCATGAACGCCATATCTCTTCCAACGGACAATATTCTTGCCGTAACGGCTTTCGTCGCGCTGCTGGTCGGCAGTTTCACAAAAGCAGGCGCTTTCCCTTTCCATACATGGGTGCCGGATTATTCAAAAGATGCGCCTGCGTCCTCATCCGCCATTCTGCCTGCATCGCTCGATAAACTGCTGGGGATATACTTCCTGGCAAGGATAACCACCGACCTGTTTGTCCCGGGTGATTGGATGAGGCTGCTTCTTCTCTCTATCGGTGTAACCACGATAATCACAGCTGTAATGATGGCGCTTGTACAGCATAATTACAAGAAATTACTGGGTTATCATGCTGTTTCACAGGTCGGATACATGATTACGGGCTTTGGACTTGGATCGCTTATCGGGATTGCCGCCGGATTGTTTCACATGATAAACAATGCAATATATAAAAGCGGGCTCTTCCTTTCGGCAGGTGCCATTGAACAGAGGACGGGCGAGGAGAATATCGATGAGCTGGGAGGCCTGTCAAAGGCTATGCCCATAACATTTGCGGCATCACTGATCTTTGCGATGTCCATTTCAGGGATCCCTCCCTTTAACGGGTTCGCTTCGAAATGGATGATATACCAGGGGATCATCGATTTCGGTTCGGGGCCGGGCATTGCCAGCAAACTCTGGGTGCTGTGGCTCGGACTGGCTGTTCTTGGATCGGCACTCACCCTTGCCAGCTTTATTAAATTCATCGGGGGAGTATTTCTTGGTCGCCGTAAAACAGCCTTTGAAAAGGTGCGGGAGGTTTCTCCTCTCATGTGGCTCCCTATGGTTGTGCTTGCATTGTTCTGCATCTTCTTCGGAGTATTTGCCACAAATTTTATTGTGCCTAAGCTGATCATGCCGGTAACAGGGGAATTTCAGTTTACGGGGTTCTGGAATTCCGGCATTGTCTCACTTCTTATCATATTGTCAATCGCACTCGGCGTAATTGTCTATCTGGCAGTCAGCCTAAAAAAATTCAGGACCGAGGACAGCTTTATCGGGGGTGAGAGGTTTCATGAAAAAACAGGGTATCCGACTCCGGAATTTTATAAAACTATTGGCGAATACAGGCCGCTGGCCTGGATGTACAAAAAAGCAGAAGGGAAGCTTTTTGACATCTACGATCTCTCGAAAGATTTCGTCCTGTGGCTGAGCCATAAGCTGAGCGAGGCGCATACCGGCATACTGCCGGCATATGTTATCTGGGTTTTTGCAGGTTTGATTATTATGTTACTCATAATGATATAAATAAAGATTTACGCTATGGAACTGGCAATATCAGTAATTGTGGGATTTATGATCCTTGGGGCACTTTACGCGATTCACGCCCGGGACCTTCTTTCTGCTGTGATAGCCGGGGGCATTGTAGGTTATGGTCTTGTTATCTGCTTCCTTCTGCTTAAAGCACCCGATCTGGCAATAGTTCAGATAGTTGTTGAGACGATAACGCTCATAATTATGGTTGCCGTCGTTCTTGACAGTTCAAGGGAGGAAGCCTTCACCAGACCAGACCGTCAAGGTTATGTTACTGCTGCCACAGCTATTTTGATCATGGCGGTCTTATTCTATTTCCTTGTTGTATCATCTGCCTCGCTTGAGCGGTTCGGGGAAGGTGAATTGCGAATGGCACAATCGTATATTGAAGGGGCAGTGGAAAAAACAGGCAGTGTTAACCTTGTTACGGGAGTGCTTTTTGATTTCAGGGGATACGATACCCTGGGCGAGGCCACAGTACTGATTACTGCGGTGCTTGGTGTACTGACCATATTAAGGATAAAAGGGAAGAAATGAAAGGGATGACAGTTATAGTGAAGAAAACGACTCAGCTGATAGCCGGGCTGGTTTTCCTGTATGGTATTTATATAATAATCCATGGACACTTAACACCCGGGGGAGGTTTTGCAGGCGGAGTTATTCTTGCAGGATCGTTCATACTGCTTATACTCGCCTATGGAAGTGATTTCCTCCATCTTGTGCGCGAAGAGGCCGGGACGACAATGTATGAAAACCTTGCCATTCTGGTTGTCCTGGTTCTGGCTCTCTCAGGTCTTCTTGCCGGAACACGCGTGTTCTTCCTCAACTGGGCTCCAAAAGGAGTCGCAGGTGAACTGATCAGTGCAGGCTTCCTGCCCTTGTACAATATTTTTATCGGCATCGAAGTGGCTGCCTCGATACTCTCAATATTCCTGGCTCTGGTAATTTTTAAAGAAGAAATATCAAAATGACGGTATACTGGTTGTGTTTCATACTATTTCTTACAGGCCTCTATGGAGTGATCACCAGGCGCAACCTGGTTAAAATTGCCATTTCGTTGTCGATCATGGAGTTCAGTATATTTCTCTTGCTGGCACTTGTCGGATATTCCGACGGCGCCGTTGCTCCCATCGTGGATCCGGCTGATCCGTTTAAGGTCTATGTCGATCCCCTGCCGCAGGCAATGGTACTGACGGCAATTGTAATAGGCCTGGCAACCACCGCCATGCTGATGGCTGTCATCATCAGACTTTACAGGAAATACGGGACTTTCGATATCAGAGAAATAAA
>JAHYJA010000103.1 GCA_019429325.1 Bacteroidales bacterium | reverse complement strand
CAGTTTTGAAAGTTTCCTGCCCCCGGCTAGTATTTCCAGCATCCTGGCAGCGGTCATTGCACCATCACGGCAATACTGGAATTCTGGGAATATCAGGCCACCATTCCCCTCTCCGCCGAAAACAGCCCCGGAAGCACCAACAGTAGGTATATTGAGAAGCAGCTGAAGGCTCTTCATGGTTTCGTTGGTAAAAACCTTGCCCTGACGAAAATAATCAAAGCCTTCATTCATGACCATCTGGAGCTGATCGGGAGGGATCACCCTCATGATCTTAGTATATTGAAAACCGATTACCGCTTCGTGAATGAATGCCGCTCCAAGCCCGCAAACCATGTAGTATATAAAGAATCTTTTTGGCCCCCAGACATTCTCGAGCACCTGACCAAACATATAAAGGGCGAACATATTGAAGAAAAGGTGAGCAATTCCTCCGTGCATGAACATGTGGGTCACGATCTGCAGGGGCATGAAGTGGTCGGATTTCGGGAAATAAAGACCGAGGATCCGGGTCAGATCAACTCCAAAGACACTTCTTGCAGCAAAATCTGCAAGAAGCATCAAAACATTAATCATGATAATGTTTTTTACCACCGGAGGTAATCCGAAAAATCCTCTGCCATATCCGTTCATTGCTTCTCTTTTAATCTGGTTTGTTCCGTTTCGCCTGCCAGCGCAATTTATTAAATCAATTTCAACTGGCAACAGATTTCCGCAACATTACTTATACCTTTTATCAATTTCATCCAGAGTAATTATATTGATGACCGGTTTTCCCCGGGGAGAATAGTTTGGGGCCGAACAGGCAAAAAGGGTATCAAAAAGGACCTCCATCTCCTTCAGGTTCAGAGGTTTGCCGTACGGTATTGCTGCTGCTCCGGCCATTGATACTGCAACTTTTTCTTTTACTCCCTGCGACGGGTCAGATTGTGAGTTCCTGAAATCCTCGAGGATGATATCCATCATCTCCGAAGGATCTCCTGAGCCTGTTCCGGCAGGCATTGCAGAGACAGAGATCTTGTTGATTTCAGGGTATTCAATATCAAATCCCAGCAAGCGCAGTTCGGCGTCGATTTCCTTCAGCAGGTAAATATCCGCCGGATTCAAATCTATTAATACAGGGAAAAGCCTTGTCTGACTTGCACTCAGGTTGTTTTCAAGGCATTTCATGTACATCTCGTAGAGGATCCTTTCATGAGCTCTTTTCTGATCGATCAGCATAAGCCCCGATTTCACCGGGCAAACCACATATTTATTTTTTATCTGAAAGAATTTCCTTGACGACTCTGGCAGGTCCTCTCTTCCGGGCACCTGGCCCGGAGCATTACCGGTGACGGAATAGAGTTGTTCCCAGCCGGCAATTCTCTCCCTTTCAAATCTGCCATGGGCCGGCGATCTTCCTGGCCAGGGATCATCGGAGGAAAAGGGATTATATTCTGTATCAATATCTATCGTCGGGGGGTCGGGAAAGCCGGTTACAGAGGATCTGACCGGGATTTCAATAAGCTGCCCGCTTTCAAAGTCGAGGGAAGGAACAATATTGAAGCGCCCGAGTGCTTCCCTGACCGATGCGAGAAGGATCTGCCAGATTGCCCTTTCATCCTCAAATTTGATCTCGGTTTTTGTAGGATGTATATTTATGTCAATGGTGGCAGGGTCGGCTTCCATGAAGATAAAATAGGAGGGAACCGCATCGGGCGGCAAAATATTTCTGTAGCCTTCAACGACTGCCTTATGGAAGTAGGGGTGCTTCATGAATCGGTTGTTGACAAAAAAGAATTGTTCCCCGTATTTTTTCCTGGCGTTTTCGGGTTTCCCGATAAATCCCCTGATGCTGACAAGACTGGTATCAGTTTCGAGGGGAACCAGATCCTGGTTTATCTGCTTCCCGAATATGCCTATTATTCTCTGGCGGTAACCCGCAGACGGCAGGTTATAGATTTCGCTGTCGTTATGGTGGAGGGAGAAACGGACTGACGGATGAGCAATTGCGATCTTCTGGAACTCAACTATTATAAGCCTTGTTTCGGTATTATCCGACTTGAGGAATTTCCTCCTGGCGGGGATATTGTAGAACAGGTTTTTCACCGAGAAGACAGAGCCCCGCATGCAACTGCAGGGTTCCTGAGTTTCAACCTTCGATCCATTGATAATTATCAGGGTTCCTGTTTCGTCTTCCTCTTTTCTCGTTTTAAGTTCGACCATGGCTACAGCGGCAATAGAAGCAAGTGCTTCTCCCCTGAATCCTTTGGTGGTTATGGCGAAAAGATCGTTGGCGCAACTGATCTTTGAGGTGGCATGCCGTTCAAATGCCAGTCTGGCGTCGGTTTCCGACATACCAGTGCCGTCGTCGTTTACCTGTATAAGCGTCTTGCCGGCATCTTTGATGATCACGCTTACATAAGCCGCGTTTGCGTCCACTGCGTTCTCCATCAGCTCTTTGACAACAGAAGCCGGTCTTTGTATCACCTCTCCGGCAGCGATCTGATTGGCAACTGAGTCGGGTAAAAGATGGATAACATCAGGCATTACTAAAGCAATTATTTCCGGGTAAATTGAACTATTATGCAAATATATAAATAATTGCTTCATGGGCTTTGTGCGCTCTTTTTGTCAAAACAGCTGCCATGACAGTACCAGACTTCCTTTTTATTCATATATTTATCATTGAAAAAACCAGGGGGACTCAGGACACATTAATATAAAACTCATCTTATGATAAGGATTTTTCTTTATTTTATTATTGCTGTTCTTTTTATACCATCAGGATGCAGCGGCAGGAAGGGCAGGAGTGATGTCAGGGTAATGACACTGAATATCAGGTATGACAACCCGAGAGACAGCATTAACGCGTGGCCGAACAGGGCTGAAATGACGGCCGCCTTTATTATGGGCGAAAAGCCCGATCTGCTTGGAATGCAGGAAGTATTATGGCACCAGTATGTTTATCTTGATTCGGCTCTCGCCGATTACACATCGGTGGGGGTTGGGCGCAGCGACGGTGCAAGGGGTGGCGAGATGAACCCGGTCTTCTTCAGGAACGACAGGTTCAGCATGGCAAGAACCATAACCTTCTGGCTCTCCGGCACCCCGGATGAGCCGGGTTCTATGGCATGGGGTGCCGGTCTGCCCCGGATAGTAACCTGGGTGGAACTGGTTGATAAGACCAATGATGAACATCTGTTCTACTTTAACACTCATTTTGCCCACGACTCCGACTCAGCCAGGATCATGAGTTCCAGAATGCTTCTGGACAGGGTGGCAGACATAGCGGGTGATTTTCCTTTTGTTATTACAGGTGATCTTAATATGCTGCCATCAAGCATAGGTTACTCAGTGCTCACAGGACCGGCGGAAAGTATTCCGCTGATGAAGGATGCTTTTGAGATATCCGTGAATAAACCGGAAGGGCCACTTTTTACATTCAACGGCTTTTCTGATACTCCCGGCCGCGGAAGGATAGATTATATATTTGTCAGAAATGGCATGATGGTGCGTGAGCATAAAACACACGAGATAAAAGAAAACGGGATATACATTTCAGATCACTGGCCAGTCACTGCGGTGGTTACTTATAAATGACTCCTTCTTCTCCTGCCTATACGGTTTTCCTGTAACGGAGAACAGCCAAAAGGGTGGATACCAGAGCGATGATTGCCAGCGCAATCAGCTCCGTGCTTATATCGGTTATGCCTGAACCCTTCAGCATAACCATTCGGTTGATACGGATAAGCCAGGCAACAGGATTAACAAGATCAAATTTCTGAGCCCAGACCGGCATGCTCTCAAAGGGAGTAAATATCCCGCTCATCAGTATAAAGATTATTACAAAGAAGAATGCAACGAACATGAATTGCTGCTGGGTGGATGAGAGTGTCGATACAAACAGCGCCATGCCGAGAACCGCAATCAGGAATAATGCAGCCCCCAGAAACAGGAGCATGATACTTCCCTCGAACGGAATATTGAATGTCAGCTTGCCTATGAGGAGCCCGAGAGCAAGATCGATAAGACCAATTACCAGGAAAGGTGCCATTTTGGCAATAATGAACTGATGCTTCCTGACCGGTGTGACGTTTATCTGCTCGATCGTGCCGATCTCCTTTTCCCTCACCATGTTAAGTCCTGCAAGAAGAAATCCTATGGCAGTGACAAGGATTACAAGAATGCCGGGAAGCATATAATATTTGTAATCGAGTTTTTCGTTATACCAGTACCTGTTGGTTATCTCTATTGCTGCAGGCGGGCTTAGCAACGGGCTTCCCTTTGCTTTTGAGGCGTTCTCCCTGTTGAAATCGTTTATTACACCGTTGAGGTATGCCCAGGATAGCTGGGCAACAGATGCATTTATGGCATCCACTGATGCAATAAGGCTGGACGGTTTGCCTGATCCCAGCTCGCGGCCGAATCCTGATGGTATATTCAGAATAACCCTGCATTTATTTTTATGCATCAGGTCGTTTGCCTCATTCTCCGACCAGGTGGTAAAGTAAATCCTGAAAAAGGATGATCCTTCCAGCTTGTTAATCAGCCTTCGTGACTCCGATGAGTAGTCGTTATCGATAATGCACAGGTCGACGTTCCTTATCTCGAAAGTGACAGCAGGCACCAGTATCAGCATCTGTATGATCGGCACGGCAAAGATTGCTTTCGAAATGAACCTGTTCCTGAAGATCTGGATAAACTCTTTTCTGATAAGATAAAGTATAGTTCTCATGTTTTTGCTTAATATGTTGAACTATTCCAGACGAAGCCTGAATTTGCGAATGCTGACGGAGATAAAGAAGACAGTCATCAGAAGAAGAATCAGTGTCTCTTTCCAGACGAACATCAAACCGGTTCCCTTTATCATAATATTCTTGATGATAACAATGAAATACCTGGGGGGGACAATCATGCTGACAAGGTTATATACCGGGTGCATGTTCTCAATCGGAAAGATGAAGCCTGACAGGAGGATTGTGGGCAGCATCAGCCCGAGAAATGAGATGAATATTGCCTGTTGCATGGTATCCGATATTGTTGAAATAAGTATTCCCAGGGAAAGGCTCATCAGAATGTAAAGCATCGTTTCTGCCAGTAGAAGTACCAGGCTGCCTTTCACAGGAAGATCAAAAACAATCCACGACAGTAAAAGAATCATTATCACATTAATGAATGAGAGAAGAAAGTACGGGGTCACTTTCCCGAGGATGATCTGGACGGGCCTGAGCGGTGAAACCAGCAGTACTTCCATTGTGCCGAATTCCTTCTCGCGCGATATGGTTACGGATGTCATGAGAGCACAGATAAGTATGAGGATCAGCGTGATCACTCCCGGGACGAACATAAAGTGGCTTTCAAGATTCGGGTTATAGAACATCTTTACCCCGGGCACTATCATTCCCGGGCCTGGTAAAGCAGGTCCGGCAATCTCCATGTTGAAATCCCTCACAATGGCCATGGCATAATTGGTAATAAGTGTAGCCGCGTTGGGATCTGATCCGTCTGCAATAATGCTCATAACTGCTTTTCCTTCCCTGGTAAGATCTCTTCCGAAATCCTCCCCGAAAATAAGAACCGCTCTGGTGTTCCCTTTTCTGAATTCAGTCTCAATTTCATTGTAACTGCTGAGGTGTCCGGTGTTAATGAAGAAACCTGAAGAGATAATTTTATCTGTGAGCTTCCGGCTTACATCATCCTGCGACAGGTCCATTATTGCAATACCCGCATTTTTAATATCGGTTCGTACGACAAATCCGAAAATAAGGATCTGCGCCACCGGTATACCGAATATTATGATAAGTGTCCGGATATCTCTGAAAATATGCAGGAACTCTTTTCTTACAAATGCGAGAAATCTTTTCATACAGTTTGTTTTAAAGGCCTCGCTATTCTGATAAAAACCTCTTCAATATTCAGGGCATTATACTGGTTTTTCAGGTTTTCAGGAGTGTCAAGAGCAACTATCCTGCCCTCATTCATAATGCTAACCCGGTCGCAATATTCGGCTTCATCCATGTAATGTGTAGTTACAAAGATTGTTATTCCGGCGGCAGCCGTTTCGTATATCATTTCCCAGAACTGGCGGCGGGTTATAGGATCGACGCCACCTGTCGGTTCATCGAGGAATATTATTTTCGGCTGATGTAAAAGAGCCACAGAGAAAGCAAGCTTCTGTCTCAATCCCAGGGGAAGGTCAGAGATAACCCTGTTCCTGAATTCCTTAAAGTCCAGTTTGTCAAGAAGTTTTTGTTCCTGCTCCCTTATAAGCTGTCTGCTCATTCCGTAAATACCCCCGTACAGCATAATGTTCTCTCTTACGGTAAGGTCCTCATAGAGAGAGAACTTCTGGCACATGTAACCGATGTTCCTCTTTACCATCTCAGATTCTTTACCGGCATCATAACCGGCAACCATAACCTCCCCGGATGTAGGGGCCGAGAGACCGGACAGTATCCTGAGCGCTGTGGTCTTGCCGGCCCCGTTAGCTCCCAGGAAGCCGAAGATCTCTCCTTCAAATACATCAAAAGTGAGGTCGTCGTTGGCCGTGAAACTGCCAAACTTCTTAACCAGATTGCGAACCGATATAACTATGTTGCCTTTCATCTTCTGATTCTTTTCTTTCTTCCGCTGTACCGTTGTACCGTTGTACCGTTGTACCGTTGTACC
This sequence comes from Bacteroidales bacterium, assembly GCA_019429325.1. GTDB lineage: Bacteria > Bacteroidota > Bacteroidia > Bacteroidales > VadinHA17 > LD21. Next base: position 4,555 of record JAHYJA010000103.1, on the reverse strand, counting down.
TTTGTGCCTTTACTCCGTTACGCCTTTTTCCATCAATTCGAGGAACCTGTCCTCAATACCTGCCTCAGCCTCACTTATGACAGCATCTTTTATTCCCAAACCCTCTAGATGCCTTAACAGGGAATCATCATACGAATCGCCTGAAAATGTAACATGGACTGTTTCCCCAAAGGGATAAGTTGTAAGGATTCCCGGATATTTTCTTAATGCTGTTATCAGTGAATACTTGTCAGCGCTGCGGAGTGTAAAGAGTTTCCTGCTGAATCCCTGTCTGATTTTATCCGGCTCATCAACTGACAGTATCTTCCCGTTCTGTATAAGGGCCACCCTGTCGCATCTCATTGCTTCATCCATATAGGGTGTTGATACCACGACTGTAATTCTATGCTGCCTGAGTTTTCCGAGAAGATCCCAGAATTCTGACCTTGATACCGCATCGATACCTGTTGTAGGTTCATCAAGTACAAGAAGTGAAGGTTTGTGGATCAGCGCGCACGACAATGCCAGCTTTTGCTTCATTCCCCCCGACAACTTGCCAGCCGTACGCTTTTTGAATGGTTCTATATGAGAATAGATATCAGCTATCAGATCGTAATTCTCTTTGACTGTGGTCCCGAAAACAGTAGCATAAAACTCCAGGTTCTCCTGAACGGTAAGGTCGCTGTAGAGGCTGAACCTGCCGGGCATATACCCTGTTTTCCTGCGCAGCTCTTTAAATCCCTTAACGACATCCAATCCCAACACTCTCATTTTGCCCTCATCGGGCAGTAAGAGAGTTGTAATAATCCTGAAAAGCGTTGTTTTTCCGGCGCCGTCGGGTCCGATGAAACCAAATATTTCTGATTCGTTCACAGAAAAAGAGAGATCATCGAGAGCCTGCACCTCACCGTACTTTTTACATATGCGCCACGACTCTATAATCTTCATCTTACTATTCATTCAGAGTATTGAATACCGCCTCTCCGGGCATTCCTGATTTCAGGGACCCGTCGTTTGCAACACTTATATTGACTGCATATACCAGTGTGACCCTTTCCTCCTTCGTCTGGATGATTTTTGGGGTGAATTCAGCCTTCCCTGATATATAGCTTATGGTTCCGGTGAAGGATACATAATCTTTTTTACCCTTATCGATTCTTACGGTGCAATTATCTCCGGGCTTCACATCTCCGATCATTGAGCCGCTCACGTACACCTTAAGCTTCATGACTGACAGGTCGGCTATTTTTGCCAGGGGTCTGCCTGCAGAAGCTATTTCGCCGGCTTCGGAGTATTTTTCTATCAGTGTTCCGGTCAGGGGGCTTTTCACGCTGCTGCGTCTTATCTGCTCATCGAGGATGGCCTTTTTTGATTCAAGCACAGCGATCTCCGCCGCAGTGGATGCTCTCTGGGCAATGCCGGCTTCTATCTGTTTAAGATAGACTGCCTCCTGTCCCTTCAGATCATCATACTGCTTGCGGGTTGCTGCATCATCCTTAAGCATGTTTTCAACCCTGGAAATATTGACCTTCAGATTCCCGATCTGCTGGTTCACTATCCCGTTCTGAGCATCGATGGAATTCATCCTCGTCCTCACGCTCCTTATGCCTGCATCGATCTCCCCTTTCTGGAGATGGAACAACAGTGTGTCTATAAGAGCAATTTCAGTTCCTTCGCCGATTATAGATCCTTCCGTCGCATTGAAGTGAAGGATTCGCCCGCTGGTCTCGGCGGAAACAATTACCTCAGTCGCTTCAAAGTTACCGTAAGCGTCAGCCTCTCCGGCTCTCTCTCTGCAGCCGGACAGGAGGATTGCGATAATCAGTATTAATGATCTGGTTTTCATGTTTTTTTGATATGTTTTTACAGATGTGTAATAGCTTTCTATTCTCATTCAATTTCCTGGCCGCTTATATTCAGGTAATCGATCCGGGCCATTGCCAGATTTATTTTATGGATCTCGTGATTAAGTATGGTCTGGCTTTCTGAACTCATCTCGCTGAGCAGTTCCGCGGCAGTGATGGTCCCGTTTTCATACTGCGACTCAGCTGCAGCCGTGATCCTTCCGCGTAAAAGGATAAGTCCGGCATCGGATTCAATGATTGCCTCGAGGCTCCTGATCTCGGCATTCTTTGATTCCAGCATCCTTCTGAGGTTATCCTCCATGTCGGCTTTTCTGCCATCAATTATTCCTTTCTGCAGAACATTGATCTGTTTCTCGTTCCTGGCTTTGTTCCAGTCGATAATATTCCATTTGACCCCTGCCCCCATGATATAGTAGGGCGCAAACTCGTCTCTGAAAAAATTGTTTCCCGGAGGATTGCCATAACCGAGGGAAGCGAATGCGCTTATCTTTGGCATTCTCCTGCTGTCGATGAGCATGTTGGCGGCTGTCAGCTGTTCTTTTCTCATTTCAAAAAGTCTGAGCTCAGGTCTCGATAGTTCAGGCACAGGTTCCTCAGCGGGTTCGGGCAGCACGAGTAGTACTGCGGTATCAATCGGGATACCTGTAAGGTTTGAAAGGATATCCCTGAGAGAGGTCATTCTTATCTCATTTCCCTTTAGCTGTTGTTCGAGCTTTATCTTTTCAGCGGCAAGAATGTCAATATCCGAACTTAGAATGAAGCCGCTTTTGAGTGCAGAGCTCATTGCTGCCATCTTCGCAGTTACCAGTTGAAGATAGTCATCAAGGATCTCCCTCTGCTTCTGAAGGAGTATGATATTGAAGTAGTAACTGCTTACCTGACTGCGTATTTTGTAAAGCTCTGACTCAGTCTGGATCTCGTTTATGCCGAGCCCCGTTTTTTCAAGGGCTTTCGCGTTCCTGGTTGCGCCTCCGTCGTAAATGACCTGGTTAATGTCCAGGGTGATTTTATACTGTTCATGGGGCATGGGCCTGATCGCACTGGCAAAAGGGTCGGGCAATTCTCCGAGAGCACCGGTAAGATCCGGTACGGAGGAATTATAAACGAAGCTTCCTGAGGCATCAAGTACAGGAAGATAATTTGCAGACAGGTTCCTGTCCCTGAGTTTCGATATATCCGAATGGGCCTGCTTCTCATCGGAAAGGGCGTTAGCGGAAAATGCCCCTTTGTAGCACTCCTGCAATGTCAGAACCTTCTGGGCATGCAATCCTGCAAACGACGCTGCAAAAATGCACACTGTAAAAATTCTTGTCTTCATTTATTATTATTTGTTATGATCATGTTAATATTCAGATACTCCGGTCGCTCTGCATTTCGCCATCTCATACTCCAGCCATTCCCCGTTCGGGCCATTTTGTACTCCGGCTGCTTCTGGTTCCAGCCACTCCGCAAGCGGGTCACTCCTTTAAAGCCTTCAGTACAAAATCAGCTGCGAAAGTTTTTCTCTTCTCAATAAACTGAGTGAAATCAATGCCCATTTTGCCGAACAATCCTTCCAGTACACTTCTTGCTGCGAACGGGAAGACACTCATTGACGCTATTGAAACCATTATCTGAGGCAGAGTTTCTTCAGTTATGTTATATTTTCTTAGCTCCTCACAGTGCTGTTCGCAAAGCATTGACCACAATGATTTTATATCAATATTGCTCAGGAACTTCGTTATTCTTTCGGGGTTGCGGTTTATTTCGTTGATAAAAAATCCCGGGAACCCCGGATTCTGCTGGAGGAATGTAATATGTTCCCTGAAGAAGAACCTTATTTTATCCTCGAATGAAGTTTCTGCGTCGAATACCGGAGCAAATTTTCTGAACATAACACCTGCTATCTTTTCGAACACCGCATTGAACAGACGTTCTTTTGTCCGGAAATAATAGTGCAGCAGTGCCTTGTTAATTCCGGCATGTTCGGCTATATCCTTCATGCGCGTCCCATCCATCCCTTTTTTGATGAACACGGCCGTAGCAGACTCGAAAATCTTCTCCTCGGTCAGTTTATCATTTTCGGTCATTTTTAACCATTTAATTTAATTAAATAGATTAATAATATAGTTTAACCAAAGAGTCAAATATATAATAATTATTTTAATTATGCAGCTTTTAATGTAATTTTTTTGATGTAAAAACAATTAACTTAGTAAAGCTAAAATCTCGTCGGGGCACAAATTGACATAACCGGGCGAAGATGATATGTCTTTACCAGATAAAGGGTTTAAGATAGATTATTAACAAGAAAAGAATAATGATATGGCGAAATTAGCGATGCTTGGAGCCGGGTTTATCGGTGATTTTTACACTTACGGGCTTCACGGGATGAGGAGCCGTGATATGGTACAGATTATTTATTCGAGGGATGAAGGCAGGGGAAGGGCTTTCTCTGAGAAACACGGTGTTCCGAAGTGGACAACCTCAATGAAGAAAGCTGTTGAGGATCCTGAAGTGGATGCAGTAGTTATCGGGCTTCCCAATAACCTTCACCTGGAAGCTGTAAAGCTTTCTGCAGCCGCCGGAAAACCGGTGCTGTGCACAAAGCCGCTCGGACGAAATGGGGGTGAAGCGCTCGAGATGCTTGAGGCAGTTGAGAAGGCCGGTGTTCCGCACGGTTATCTTGAGGATCTTGTATATACTCCAAAAACTCTCAAAGCAATCGAATC
>JAHYJA010000102.1 GCA_019429325.1 Bacteroidales bacterium | reverse complement strand
ACCTGCAGGTCCTTTTGGAGAAAAATTGACTGAGCGACGAAGCGAAAGAGCGAAAAAGGGAGAGTCCGGATTGTTATAATTGGACAGTTCGCTCCCCGGTTTGCGGAATTTAAGCGGAGTATATCCCGCTGTAAGCGGGGCTTCGTTCTCCCTTTCTCCCATTCTCCCCTTCCCCCCTTCCTGATTTTTATTTGCCCCGTATTTCCCTGTTTCCTATCTTTATCATATTCATTCCTTAAGACTGGTTGCTAACATGGCACATGATGTATTTATAAGTTACTCGCACAAGGACAAAGTCGCTGCCGATGCGGTTTGTTCCATATTGGAGAAAAACCAGATCCGCTGCTGGATGGCACCCCGCGATATAACTCCCGGTGCACCCTTTGCAGAAGCTATTATCGATGGGATAAAAGGATCGAAAGTCTTTATCCTGGTCTATTCATCCAACTCCAACCAGTCCGCCCAGGTTATTAAAGAGGTGGACCGGGCGGTCCATCATGGGCTGGCGATCATCCCGCTCCGCCTGGAAGATGTTCCCATGACAAAACAGCTCGAGTATTACGTAAGCGATGTCCACTGGCTCGATGCCCTCACCCCTCCCCTCGAAAGGCATATAAATAAACTGTGCAGCGTTGTTCAGATGCTTCTGAAGATGGATGAGGCTGACAAGGACGAAATAAGGGAAGCCATCAGGGAGGGTATCGATGAAAAGGCAGAACCGGGCAGACACAGCAGAAGAATTCTCACGAAAAGGATTCTCATCCCGGCAGCAGTTTTGATCCTCACTGCCGTTGTAGCCGGTACAGTATTGCTCTTCAAAAAACAGGCAGATAAGCGCTGGGCAAGGGAGGTTGCATTGCCTGAAATAGAACGAATGATCGACGAAAACGATGTATACAGGAACCTAACAGAACCTTATTACCTGGCCGAGAGGGCTGAGGCGATACTGGGGAATGATCCCCGGCTTGCTGAACTTTTCTCAAAAATATCTCTGCAGGTCGATGTTATAACCGATCCCCCGGGTGCGAATGTATTTATCAAGGATTACAGTAAGCCCGATGATGAGTGGAAATTCCTGGGTGTCTCACCCCTTAAGAAAGTAAGGGTTCCTGTCGGGATTTTCCGGTGGAAACTTGAGAAGGAAGGTTACGTGACAGTTCCGGGGGCTGCATCCAGCTGGAGAATGCTTGGGTCAGAAGGAAAGCAGGGGCAAGTGGGCCCGAATCCTTTTCTCAGAAAAATGGACAGGATCGACAGCATACCTGCGAGGATGGTGCGGGTACCTGCAACTGAAGCAAACATGGGCCGGGTGAATGATTTTTTCATAGGCATGTATGAAGTGACGAACAGTGAATACAAGGCATTTATTGATGCCGGAGGATACAGAGAGTCTGAGTACTGGAAGCACACATTTGTGAAAGAGGGCAAAGAACTGACATGGGAAGAAGCTGTAAGGGAATTTGTTGATCAATCCGGTCAACCGGGACCCTCCACATGGATAGGAGGTGACTTCGCATCCGGTCAGGGTGACTATCCTGTATCGGGAGTAAGCTGGTATGAGGCTGCCGCTTATGCTGAATATTCAGGACTGAGCCTTCCGACAACAGCCCACTGGAACGTGGCGAGAGGCGCATTTACTCCCATGATACAGGTCTATCAGCTGGGAGGCTTCGCCCTGCTTGCCCCTTTCAGCAATTTCGGAGGGAGCGGACCGGTTGCTGTCGGTTCACTTCCCGGAATCACCCCATATGGTGCATATGATATGGCAGGAAATGTCAGGGAGTGGTGCTGGAACATAACACCTGCCGGAAGAGTTATCAGGGGAGGTGCCTGGGAAGACAACACATATGAATTTGTCAATCAGCGACAGGCCCCTGAAATGGACCGCTCGAGAAGGAACGGGTTCAGGCTTGCATACTATCCTGAATTTGACTCCATCCCCCAGGAACTATTTGCTGCTGTTACTCCGCCAGAACAACCAGACCCTTCAAAGATAAAACCTGTCAATGATGAGATTTTCAGAATTTACCTGGAACTCTTTTCCTATGACCCCGCTGAATTGAATTCACAGATCGAATATCATGCTGAGAGTCCCGGCGGATGGATCAGGGAAAAGGTCTCTTTCGATGCTGCATACGGTGGTGAGAGGATCACTGCCTACCTTTTCCTTCCTCAAAATGTTCCTCCGCCATATCAGACAGTAATATATTTTCCCGGCAGCGCCGCAACAAGAATGACATCAAGTGATCAACTGGAAGAATATTACGAATTCCCCATGTTTCTCTCATATTTTGTCAGAAACGGGCGGGCAGTACTATGGCCGGTTTACAAGGGAACTTTCGAACGCGGTAAACCTGAGTTGGCAGCCATACATGGCGGAAATGAATCGCATGCCTTCACTGAATTTATGGTTCAGGTTATTAAAGATCTCCGGAGAAGTATCGACTACCTGCATACCCGGGCTGATATCGATACCGGCAAACTTGCCTTCTACGGCATGAGCTGGGGAGGCTGGCTTGGGACCATCATACCTGCTGTTGAGGATCGCCTGGCTCTGAATTTACTGGTTGCCGGAGGCTTGAATGCCGTTGGCCGGCCGGAGGTAAACGCGATCAACTATGTTACCAGGGTAACAATTCCGACTCTGATGCTCAACGGTATGTACGACAGACTGATCGACCAGGAGATAAAACCTATGCCTGTAATGCTTGGTACAGCGCCAGACCACAAACGGCTTATCCTTTACGAAACCGATCATATCCCGCCAAGGACTGAGTACATCAAGGAAACTCTTGCCTGGCTCGACAAGTACTTTGGCCCGGTAAGATGAAAGGTTATTAAAAATATATTACCTTCGGGCAAAATCATAATACGATGGGTGTTGTACGCTTCAGTATAAGCATAGAAGATGAATTGTTAAGGGAACTGGACCAATACGTCGATGAAAACAAGTTTACCAACCGCTCTCAGACAGTCAGGCAGATTAATTTTTTTTAATTGGTAAACGTCACCGGTTAGGGTAAGCTTTCAATAATTTTTATTTCGGATGTCATTTTTATCACCTTTTTATAAACGGCACTGACTCCGCAATATTTATCCTCCGACAAGCTGACGGCCTTCTGCAGTTTGTCAAGAGGAAGCCCCTTACCGGTAAACTCATAGATTACATGTATGGAGTGATAATATTTTGGGTACTCTTCTGTAAGATCTCCTTCAACCCTGATGTCAAGATTCTCCACCTCTACCCTCATCTTCGCCAGTATTGAAACAACGTCAATTCCGGTGCACCCTGCAAGGGCAAGAAGCATTAAGGCTTTCGGGCGGGTGCCGCGATCCTCACCTCCCCCGTTTTTCCCGGCATCGATTATAATCTTATGATTTCCGACCTTTCCTTCAAAGGCCATATTACCCAGCCATTTTGCTGTCACATTATCCTTTCCTGCCATATTGAAATTTTAATTGAATCAAATTTAACTCATCTGCTGAGAATAATCCGATTAATCCCAATATTTCTTAATTTTGCGGCAATTACGGCCCGTAGCTCAGCTGGCAGAGCACGTGACTCTTAATCATGGGGTCGAGGGTTCGATTCCCTCCGGGCCGACCAATTGAAAAATCACCAGAAATCGAAAGCCTTCTCGAGCTTGTCAGAAATCTTAATGCAACGAACTGAATAACCGTTTTTCTTTTCTGTCTGCAGAAATGATAATTCACCATCTGTTGAGGATAATGCCGCGCACCAGCTTATAGCATCATCATCATCAGCATTTGTCCAGAAGAAGGCGGCGGATCCCAGATACTCCATATTCTTATCGCCGCTCTGACCACCCGCCAGGGCCGTAAAGCCGCTTGAATTTGTTGCCCTGGCATTCGGGCTTTTCCAGGAGCCTGTGCCTGTCGCCTTCAATTTTCCTCCAGCCTGGTCATCACCTCCGAGATAAGTGGATAAATACCACCAGTCCTGCATGGAGGAGAGCCGCCAGCCGGAAGGACAGGCTTTGGAAGCCGCTTCCCAGGAATACAGGTAACCATAAGTTGCTGCATAGTCTTTGACGTCGTCATATGCCCAGCAACCGCTTTCCGTCTTAAAGGCAAGATTCTCACCCATCCATTCCTGATTATCAATTTTGACAGTTTTGTATACTTTACCATCCCTGGCATCGGTAAATGAACCTGCTTCCTGGCCGTATGAAATGAAACAAACAGAAGTAATAATATAAACTATCGGAATAAAAAATCTGGATTTCTTCTTCATTCTAAAGAGTATTAAATATATATTGAATGATCCGGTACCGCCCCGGACGGTCTGTGTCCGTACCGTAAGTTTTATCCGTTAAGCACCCAGCCCTTACGATACTCCTTCGTAAGGAAGCTGTTAGCTGCTGAATCGTTTGTAACCCGCCCTGCAACAGGATCGTACTCCAGCTTTTTACCTGCCTGATGAGCGGCCAGTCCAAGCATAAGTGTTTCTATCATGCGTCCGGCATAATCAAAATCACAATCGGTCTTCAGATCACCTTTGCAGGCGTTGAACCATTGCTCGACAAACCCCCCCATCGGAGGCGCAACCTTATCGGGTGCCGGAGATTTATAATAGGTCAAATCTCCTCCATCACGTGAGGGAATAAGCAAACGGGTAGTGAAGTCAGCTACAAGAGTTCCCTTAGAGCCTTTGAACATCGCTCCGTGACCGATTCTCTTGATGTCGATAGCCGGATGAGGAGTCTGCGGACCTATTGTTCCCTGGTACCATTCAACGGTAATAGGTCCTCTCCATTCGTTTGCAGGAAAATCAAACTTGGTATGAAGATCCGATGCAACGACCTCAGGATGGAACGGATCTCCTTCTGCCCAGGCAGTTGTCGGTAATCCGGCATCAATTGCATTCCATGCAAGGTCCATCGTATGACTGCCCATATCGCCTATCTGCCAGCTGCCGAAATCATGGAACATGTTCCATAGCAGGCATCCGGCTCCCGGCCTTGCGCCAAAATATCCCGGGTTATAGGGATGCATCTGGACCGGACCTATCCACTGTTCCCAGTCGATATTTTTTGGTGCGGGACCTGCTGCCGGAAGGTAACCGGTAGCTTTATGGGTGCGGTTACCCCATGTTATAACTTCTTTCAGATCACCAACTGCTCCACCACGCACCAATTCCGAAACACGGTCAAAATTCTCATTGGCATGGCGTTGTGTCCCGTGCTGTGTGGCAAGCTTGTTCTTATTCGCGAGGTATACTTTGCGCACCTCGCGTGCCTCATGAACACATTCACCAACCGGTTTTTCGCAGAATACATGCAAGCCCCTGTTCATTGCCCAGATGGTGATAAAAGCGTGGTGATGATCCGGAGTTGCTATCAATACCGCATCAAGATCCTTTTGCTCAAGGCACTTCCGCCAGTCAGTGTACTGCTTTGCATTGGGGTATTGTTTTGCAGCCAGTGCCATATTGTCAGCAACGACGTCGACAATCGCCACTACATTTTCACTCTCAAGTGTGCGATAATGCTGACTGCCTCGTCCATGGGCCCCAATAAGGGCAATATTAAGCTTATCACTGGCACTTCTCCCTGACAGGTATCCTCCCGGAAGAATTATAAGCCCGGCGCCGGTTGCCGCGGCGGATTTAACAAAAGTTCTTCTTTTCATTTTGGTTTATGTTGGTTAGTAAATTGAGTGCCTGAATCCGTTTCTGATAATGATTTTGAATATGTTTCCTGAATCACACAAAGTCAATATTTTAAGTCACTCAAACTTAGAGAATGTTTTATTCACTTCAAAACATTTAAATAATTTTAACGATTCATGGGTTATAAACCTCCTCCCCGCGCAGGCCAGGGCTCATTCCCAGGTTCATTCAGCTGATATTTTCATTGAAGCACTTTTCAGTCCCTCAGCGGAGGCCCGGATTCTTATTTTACCGGGAGCAGTTTCAGGACGGATTACAGCCATGCATGTTCCCTGCCAGGTTTTTTTGACCGGCTTCTGAAAGCTGGACATGTCCCTGGGGTCCCCACTTCCGACGCCGGCCACTGCACCCCTGCCGGTTATCTTAAAGCTTATTATTACATCATCTGCATCAGGAACAATGTTGCCCCGCGAGTCTGTAACTTCTGCCATTACGTAAGACAGATCGTTACGGTCCGCTTTTATTTTTGTCCTGTCAGCAATGAGTCTTATGGCTGCCGGTTTACCTGTAGTTTCAAGTGTCTGTGATGCTGTTTCCCTTCCGTCATCATAACAGATAGCAGTGAGCCTGCCGGCTTCGTAGGGTACCTCAAATGCAGCTGTGATTGATTTTCCCGGATCCATGTCCTTTTCACCAACTATCTTTCCATTTAATTTAAGTATGACCTTCCGGCAGCGGGTGTAAACATAAACCAGTAGTTTTTCACCCTCATGACCCGGCCAGTTCCAGCTCTTCAGAACGTCAGGAAATCCCCAGTTGCTCGTGATTTCTCTTTTGCCTTCCGGTATGGGACGGTGTACAAATAATTCAATTTTGCTTTTACCCCAGACTACATGCTGGTAGTATGAAGGCACCTTTTGGTTTCCGATCAGGTCAATATCACCCTGGTAATTTGTAAATGCCGGCCATGCATCGCGCCTGAAAAATTCTCCTGCCTGAGTTTGCCCCTGGCCGGGGTCAGGAACGATGTCTGCCAGTTGTGGCAGGCCTACCCCTGCCTCCCCAAGATTATCCCAGGCTGTCCAGACAAAATAGCCAATAACATAGGGGTGTGTTTTTACCATCTCATAGTTTTCGAGCGCCAGGGGAGGATTTGTTTCAGTTCCGATCATAATACGGGCAGGATATTTTAAATGATCTTCCTCATATCTCCCGTACGCATAGTTGTAGCCTATTACATCAAAGAGGGCAAGGTGCTCCGGAATATCATCCCATTTGCTTTTCTGACCTCTCATCCAAGCAAAATCAACGAAGCACTCAGTGACCCATCTTGTATTATCAAGCCGGCGAATTTCGTCGGTCAGGGTTCTGGCTATCCTTAATCCTGAGGTATCAAAAGCCTCCCTGATCTCGTTCCCGATGCTCCAGATAATAACTGACGGGTGGTTCCTGTCACGCTTCACCCAGGCCTCCACATCTCTCTGCCGCCACTCCCGGAAAAAAAGGTGATAGTCCTGGCTCCGTTTAGCGACCTCCCACATATCGAATATTTCATTTATAACAAGCATCCCCAAACGGTCGCAGGCATCAAGCAATGCCGGAGACGCAGGATTGTGGGCGGTACGGATCGCGTTGAAGCCGTTTTTTTTCAATATCTCAATCTTACGTTCCTCGGCGCGGTCAATGGAAGCCGCCCCCAGGGGCCCGTTATCGTGGTGAATGTTGCCTCCAAAAATTTCGACCGGTTTGCCATTTATAGCAAATCCGTTTTGCGCATCTGCCTTTATGCTGCGGATCCCGAAGTGAGTTGTCACATCATCAACTATCTTGGTATCAATCAGCAGAGATACTCTGGCATGATAAAGATTCGGTTCATCGATCGACCAGAGGGATGGCATATTTACCGGAATTTCCTGGATTACCTGTTTTGTCTGACCTGATTCCACCACTGAACTGGTGGCAAGGGTTGCAGCCACATTTCCTGAAGGATCAAGCAAGTCTGTTCGCAGGACTATACTCTCATCACGAAGCCCGGAATTCACTATGGCCGCTTCCAGCTTCACTTCTGCAAAACTCTCATTTATAACGGGTGTTGTAATATATAGTCCACCTGATACATCTATGTGAACAGGACTTACCAGGTTAAGCCATACATGCCTGATAATGCCCGATCCTGCATACCAGCGTGAATTCATGCCTTCATTTGTTACACGTACGGCAATAACATTAGGCTGGCCCGGCGGATTCAGCAAAGAAGTTATGTCAAAGTAAAAAGGAGTATATCCATAAGGGTGAAATCCCAGGTGTTTTCCATTGAGCCAGACATCGGATCTCATGCAAACACCGTCAAACTGCAGGTAGGCTATTTTATCCTTATCCTCCTCCCTGATGGTAAAGTTTTTCCTGTACCAGCCTGTCCCTCCCACCAGATAGCCAGAAGTACCTTTATCAATGGCAGATTTATCAAATGGCCCGATTATATCCACACCATTTTGCCCGGGCAGATCCTCTATACTCCAGTCATGAGGAACGTTGATATTCCTCCATCCTGAGTCATTAAAACATGATGACTCCGCGCCGGCAATGCTATCTTTCAGAAAGCGCCAGCCCTCATCAAAAGAGATCATTCTGCCACTGGCAGGAATCTCGTTTTTATTACTGCATGAAGGGAGAGATAATGAAACCAATGCCGACACCGATAAGCATAAACTTAAGGACAGTTTATATAAAGGTAACATTTCGGCTATTTTTTCCCGTACTTATTTCCGGGGTCATCATTACTTAGGGTTGAAGCGGATTTGGGTCTGGGTTTGATCCTGGAGAACCTGCTTCCGTTTCTCATGTCTGCAAGCTACAACATTGTGAGATATAACACAAGTTTTTCATAACTAACTTCACAAAAAGGATGATAAAGAAGCCTGGAGGATATATGAGTCACTCTGGCGGAAGGGTGGCATATATACCGGGCCGGGGATTCGATTACCTCCGGTCCGAGCAGAAAATTACCCCCGGGTGTTTCCCTGTTACCGGACTATAAACGGATCCCAGACTACAAGAACCAGTGCACCTTCCTCCGACTCAAAAGGACCATGTTCTTCATGAGCATTATACAGCTTATAAGAGCCTGCAGTATAAGTTACCCCATCGTTTGTATATGAACCCTCCAGTATAAGGTGCTGCTCTGTAATCACATGTGAATGAGGACCTAATTTAAAACCTTTGGCCAGTTTCAGAAGAATGCTCCGGGCACCATCGCTCTCCCTCAGGGTTTTCATGAGTGTGCCTTCGGGATAATCCGTTGCAGCTTCCCAGCCCTGATCGTCGAACAGATTAATTAAATTCTTCATTTTGAATAATTTTAGAAACGTTTTCCCTAATCCTAAGTATGCTCTTACCGCTGAACGCCTGATGATATATCTTACCTGTTTAACAATCTTAGCGAGGTTATGTTTAAATAACTCCGGATAAAAGCTCAACTATTTTTGTTTAGCAGCACCAAAGATTATTTCAATTTTCACGCATTACCTATTGACTTTTCAGAGATTTATTTGTAACTTTACTAATTCTTACGTAGTAATGTTTCCGCATTAGGTATAAATACTATATGATAATGATTTTTAATTATAATGCTTTATTACACACAAATAATTGAGCCATGCCCGACAATCCTGCAATCGTTATACTTACAAAACATGGCCTGAAAGTCACTCCCCAGAGGATTGCTATACTGGAGGTTATACTTAACCTCAAGGAACATCCGACTGCTGAAACGATTTGTAATCACTTAAGACCGGGCTATCCCAACCTGTCAATCGCAACAATCTATAAAACCCTGGATACTTTTGCAAAGAAAGGGATCATCAGGAAAGTGCTTTCTGAGACAGATACAATGAGATACGACGGGGTTGCCGAGAAACACCACCATCTTTACAGTACCGATTCCGGCAGGATTGAGGATTATTATGACGAGGACCTCAATAAAGTAATAGAAAACTATCTTAAGCGCAAGAGAATACCCAATTTTACAATAGAGGACTTCAAGCTTCAGCTATTCGGAAAATTTACTGATAAACAATGACCAAAAAGAAAGGACTATGAAAAAGAATAAAAAACTTACAACTGCTTCAGGCAAGCCGTACTTCGAAAACGAAGACAGCATGACCGTTGGTCCCAGGGGGCCGGTTCTCCTGCAGGATTTTTACCTGCACGAGAAGCTTGCACACTTCAACCGTGAGAGGATCCCTGAACGTGTCGTTCACGCCAAGGGTACAGGCGCTTACGGGACATTCACCGTTACTGGTGATATAACGAAATACACCAGGGCTAAACTTTTCTCCAAAGCAGGCAATAGATGCCGTGTTCTCGTTCGTTTCTCAACAGTCGGAGGTGAAAAGGGAAGTGCTGATACTGAAAGAGATCCCAGGGGCTTCGCCGTTAAGTTCTATACTGAGGACGGGAACTGGGACCTTGTCGGTAACAATACACCGGTCTTTTTCATCAAGGATGCAAAAAAATTTCCTGATTTCATTCACACCCAGAAGCGGGATCCAAGGACCAACCTTAAGAGCCCGACGATGATGTGGGATTTCTGGAGCCTTAATCCGGAAAGCCTCCACCAGGTAATGATTCTTTTCAGCGACAGGGGCACCCCTGACGGATACCGCTTTATGAACGGATACGGCAGTCATACATTCTCAATGATCAACAAGAAGGACCATAGAACATGGGTAAAGTTCCATTTTAAGACTCAACAGGGAAATAAAACGCTTACCGGTCCTCAGGCTGAAGAGATAAAAGGAAAAGATCCCGACTATTCCCAGAGAGACCTGGTCGATGCGATTGAAAGGGGAGATTTCCCGAAATGGACGCTTAAGATACAGGTAATGACAGAAGAACAGGCAAAAAAATTCAAATGGAACCCCTTTGATGTAACCAAAGTATGGCCACAGAAAGAGTTCCCCCTGATTGAAGCCGGAGTAATGGAGCTTAATGAGATCCCGGCCAACTATTTTGCCGATGTTGAACAGGCAGCCTTCGCCCCGGCGCATACAATTGACGGAATAGGTCTTTCTCCCGACAAGATGCTTCAGGGACGGATACTCGCATATCCCGATGCCCACAGATACCGGCTGGGAGCAAATTATGAGCAGCTGCCGGTCAACAGACCAATTGTGCCTGTTCATCACCACCAGAGAGATGGTTTCATGAGCGTTGACGGCAATCACGGCGCGGCTCCAAACTATTATCCCAACAGTTTTGATGGTATTGTTGCAGACAAGGATTACAAGGAACCTTCAATGAAGCTTGATTCCACACTGGCTGACACCTGGGACCGCAACGAAAACGATGATGATCACTATTCCCAGCCTGCCACTCTGTTCAGAAAGGTGATGACAGAGGAGCAGCGAAAGAATACTGTGAGCAACTTCATAGGCAGTCTTAAAGGGGTGACCGGTCCTAAAAAGAAAGAGATCTTAACCCGCCAGCTTGATCACTTCCGTAAGGTCGACAAGGAGCTGGCAATGGAAATTGCCAAAGGACTGGGAACAATAGGCTGAGGGCTGAGGGCTGAGGGCTGAGGGCTGAGGGCTGAGGGCTGGGGGCCGAGGGC
>JAHYJA010000101.1 GCA_019429325.1 Bacteroidales bacterium | reverse complement strand
GAGGAACAGAGAGGATCATTGGAGGATGCGGAGTTTTTTCACAGCCCGGAGGACTTGGAGGGACAAGCATTAAAGCCACTATCATTGAGAATGGTATTTTTTTAGGAGGCGGGGGCGGAGCCTCGACCAGGGCAGCGGGAGCCACAGCATCGCCGGGAGGTAACGGGGGCGGAATAATCATAATAGTCGCGGATTCAATCGATGGCAACAACAGGTTCCTGAGAGCTGATGGCAATTCAGCAGGAAATGCTTCCGGAGATGCCGGAGCAGGCGGAGGAGGGTCAGGAGGATCGGTCGCCATTTCTTCTCAGGGACTAACTTCCCAGCTGAGGATCTCAGCAAGAGGAGGTAACGGAGGAGCAAACAGCGCCGGATTCGGCAGAGGCGGAGGCGGCAGCGGGGGACTCATCTGGGTCAGGGGATCGACCCTGCCGAATGAAATAAACGGAGATGTAAGTCTGGGAACACCAGGACCGACAGATACCGACCAGGGAAACGGTGAAATAAAACTTAACTTCGGCCCAAGGCTCAACGGATTCCTTTTCAACTCAATATGGTCGGCTGTTACCGGAAATCAGACTGATTCGATATGTTCTGACACAAATTTCGGACAAATAACAGGTACTCAACCTGTTGGAGGAACAGAGCCTTTTACTTTCCTCTGGGAGAGCAGTACAACATCTGAGTCCGCTGGTTTCTCAGCCGCTCCGGGGGTAAACAACCAGCAACACTATACACCATTCACCCCCATTACTCAAACAACATGGTTCAGGAGAATGGTTACCGACAACGGGTCTCCTGCCCTGGTCGATATCAGCAAACCGGTAATGGTTATAGTCCAGCAGTTTATCAAGGACAATGTTGTCGGCAATCCTGCAGTTATCTGTTACGGGCAGGACCCAGCTCAATTGAATTCACTGTTCCCGCTGCGCGACGGTAACGGGATATACGATTTCACTTGGGAATCAAGCACGGATAATTCAGTTTATACAACCGCAGCCACAGGCACTGAATCATATCTGCCTCCTGCCGGCCTTCCACAGACCTCGTGGTACAGGCGAAGAGTATCCTCAGGAAGATGCATAAGTACCAGCAGTCCGGTGATGATCGAAGTTCTGCCTGTAATCAGTAATAACCTTATCATCACGCCTGCTCAGGAAATTTGCGAGGGTATGTTGTTCACCAGCCTCACCGGTACCACTTCAGCCACCACGCCTGCATTATCAGGCGGAGACAACGTCTTCAGGTTCAGATGGGAGAGCAGCCCTGACGGATCAGCCTGGGTAACGGCTGCAGGCAGCGCAGCCAGCTCCGATTATAATCCGGATGAATCAGGTCCTTTATTTCCGGGACAACAATACTACAGGCGGACGGTATTTTCAGGTACCGGCGATGTTTGTGCCAGTATCAGCAACCCGGTGCTTCTCGTCGCCTACCCCGCAATAACGAATAACAACATTTTACCTTCTGATCAGACGATCTGCCCGGGAAGCGTACCACAACAGATAACCGGATCTGCTCCTCAGAACGGGGAAGGCCCGGGTTCCTATACCTATACGTGGCAGGACAGGAATAAATTTCATGACTGGCAGGATATACCCGGATATATCAGAGTAACAGCTTCAGGTTTTTCACCTCCTGCCCTTTCCGACACAACGCAGTACAGGAGGGTGGTCCATTCCTCAGTATGTTACGACATAAGTTCCCGGATTATCGTTAATGTTCACAAACCGCTGGTCAATAACATCTCACTGCTCTCGGGAGGGGTTAATGATACCACTATATGCACCGGCGCCATTCCAAACCTGCTGCAGGGAGCTGAGCCTTCCGGTGGTACTGACATACCGGGAGATTACACTTTCCAGTGGTCCTCATCGCCCGATAATATAAGCTGGACTAATATTTCTGTTTCAGGCAATGATATTGATTACCAGCCAGGAGTACTGACAACAACAACATATTACAGAAGAAGGATTATATCCGGAGAGTGTTCTTCTGAAAGCAGAGCGCTGAGGATAAATGTTTTACCATTGATCACAAACAACATTATTTCCGGCAACCAGACTGTATGCATGGATGATGCGCCTGCCCCGCTTACCCAGTCTTCAACTGCCAGCCTGTCTGGCGGTTCAGGAACCTACTCTTATCTCTGGGAAGAGAGTACCGACGGGATAGCCTGGATCCCGGCTGCCGGTACAAACAATGCCCCCGGCGGCAGTTACCAGCCGCCTCCCATGACAATCCCTGTAAAATACCGCAGAACAGTCAACTCAGGACCCGGTAATTGCTGTACAAGCGTTTCGAACAGTGTGGATCTGGCAATGGATCTCCTGCCTCCTGGTTTCAGTGTAAATGCCGGACGCGATACTTCCATTTTCTCCTTTGACTATACTTTCCAGATGAGAGCCGACCCGCCGGTAACCGGAGGATCAGGCAGATGGAGCGTTGCCGAAGGGAGTGGCACATTTCAGAATGAAGCTGACAACCTTACTAATGTGACCGGCTTGTCTGAAGGGTTAAACAGGTTTGTCTGGAGTGTCACAATTGGCGCCTGCCTGCGATCCGACTTTGTCGATGTTAATGTTTATGACATATTCATACCTGAGGGATTCTCGCCAAATAATGATAATATAAATGATGTATTCGAAATATCCGGACTCGATCCGTTAAACCATGTGGCTGAGCTCATTATTGTGAACGGTGCGGGAGCACAGGTATTCTCTTCAAGCAACAGCGAAGGAAATATCTGGAAGGACTGGGACGGCAGGAATTCGTCGGGTGCCGATCTGCCAGAGGGAACTTATTATTATCTGCTCAGAATGACATCAAAGAGCAATAATCAGGTATTTAAGAAAAGCGGATTCATTATTCTCAAACGATATTGAAATACAGAACCATGACAGGAGCGGGGCAAAAATGTTTTAATAATTTATGAAAAGCCATCTGATTTCATTCATAATATTTCTGTTCATCACAGCAAGGGTCTCATGCCAGGGAGTTCCTGATTCAGCGAAAATAAGCCTTGGATATCCTGTTTACAGCCAGTACCTGCAGAACGGGCTCGTAATTAACCCGGCATACGCAGGCTCACGGGGAGTGTTAAGCACATTTCTGTCGTACAGGGTGCAGTGGATGGGCACCAGCGGATCACCTCTACTCCAGTCTATTTCCCTTCATACGCCGATGAAGGACGACAAGGTTGCCCTCGGGCTTCTGGCTCAGTTCATGCAATACGGCGTAACAAAATCGACAAGTATTTATGGAGACTACGCCTACCATATCCGGCTGCGGAACGGAAAGGTATCCTTCGGACTAAAGGCAGGTACTGATATCTCAAACACCGATTATACAGGACTTCTTCTTACTGATTCCGGCGATCCGGTCTTTTCCTCGAACGATAAACCATGTATTCTGCCTAACGTGGGCACCGGTGTTTATTACATGAGCGACAGGATATTCGCCGGACTTGCTATTCCTGCCTTCCTTCATTACAAAAAAACCACGGGAGGAGCGACCCGGGTATATCACAGCTTTAAAGAGTACGACTTTGTTATCTCGGCGGGAGGGCTGGTTGAAGTATCCCCGATCCTGAAAATCAAACCATCAATACTTATCGACTTCTCGTTCCAGAAGACAAAAAGGGTGACACAATTCGATATTAACACTAACTTTATCATAGCTGATCTTGTTTGGGCAGGTGCGTCCTGGAGAAGTTCCGAGCAGGTTATGGTCGGGATAGTACAGGTACAGATTAACCCTCAGCTGCTGGCCGGTCTGTCATATGATTATCCTTATGGCAGAATGCATACGTTTTCAAAAGGTTCGAGTGAGTTTATCCTGAGATATGAGTTCGGGTACAAGATAAGTGCATCCAACCCGCGCTATTTTTAAAAGAATATGAAACGGAGCCCGTTTATAAGACCATTACTTCTGGCAGCAGTCATGATAACTGCCGGGCTCCGGGCGCAACAGCCCCAGACTTTTATCATAACGCGTCTCCCGCTTAACTCGCCGGTTTACAATGATATCTCGCCTGTACTCGTCGGGGATGACATTGTCTTTTGTTCCGACAGGCGATTCAGCGGTATCACGGACCGTACGGCCTTTGACGGCAGGCGGCTTTTTAATATTTATATAGCTGAACGTAAGGATTCTGCTGACTGGAAAAGACCGGTGGAGCTTAAAAGTCCCAGAAGCAAATTGTTCAATAACGGTCCGCTCTGTTTTTCCCCCGACGGCCAGACAGTTTATTTTACAAGTGAAATTGAAACGGGTGAGCCTGCCAGGAGAAGGGACTTCAGAAACCGCAGCGGAATATTTGTCGCCGACAGAAACGGAATGGAACTTTCCAATGTACGGCCTTTCAAATACAACAGTGAACTTTATGATATCGGACACCCCTCGGTAACCGGCGATGGCAGATACCTTTTCTTTGCATCCGACATGCCCGGTGGCCAGGGTGGATCGGATATCTACCGGTGCGAGTATACTGACGGGGAGTGGAGCGAACCGGTCAATCTGGGGCCGGAGGTCAATTCGCCCTTTGTGGAGAATTATCCGTTCATGCATACCTCAGGGAGACTTTATTTCACCTCTAACCGGCCGGGAGGACCGGGCGGCCTGGATGTCTGGTATTCAACGCTGACAGCTAATGGCTGGGATACCCCGATTCTTCTTCCCGAACCGCTGAATTCAGAGGCTGACGATTTTGCATTTATTGCCCAACCCGACCTGCTGGTCGGTTATTTTACCTCCAACCGGCGCCGGAACGACGATATCTATGAATTCAGATCGGCCATAATCAGGAAGAGCTCCTGCGATCCCCTCGAGTTCAACAACTACTGCTACGAATTCATTGAAGAGAACGCTGTAAAATATGATACCATACCTTTCCGTTATGAATGGAGATTTGGTGACGGAAACATGGCTGAAGGACATGTTGTCGAACATTGTTATCCGGGACCGGGAACTTACATTGTTCAGCTCGATGTAATTAACCTGATCACTTCGGAGAAAATGACCGGTATTAAATCAGAGACAGTTGACGTGAGAGATATTGAACAGCCGTATATTTCAGGTCCCGATACAGCCTATGCAGGTGAAAGGCTTGGTTTTAGAGCAGGCGAAACATACCTGCCCGGATGGGATATCGGAACATATTACTGGAACTTTGATGACGAAACAGTGGCGATAGGCATGGATGTTGACAAGATATTTGCCAGACCCGGAACTTATGATATTCAGCTGATAGTAACTGCAAAACCGGAACGGGGCGGAATAATACGTGAGGCGTGTGTGAGCAGAAGCATCAATATTTTACCCCGGCCATGAATCAGAGGATAATTAATAATGATATTGAATGAAATTGAACAAAGCTTTATATAAAATCATATTTTCCGCGTATCTGCTTAATGTTCTGTTAATTGCCGGGATAAACGGTCAGCCGGTCCCGGGCAGGGACGAGAATATCCCGTTTCTTGTTACTTTCGGCAAGGAGGGTGAGACCTCATGGGGCGATGATAAGTTTTATCAGCTATTCTTCTTTACAATTCCACGAGACTTCAAACAGGAGTTTTATATCAAGGTCTTCGACCCCGATACAGGCGGAGAAAATGATGAGCTTCAGGGCGTCTGGAACACCAGATGCCTTTATTCGGTGTACGGGGGGGCTGGTGTTGACCCTGACCAAAACGTTGAGTCGAGAGGATTGCGTGAAGGCGATAATTACAAATCGGGAAATCTCCTGGCCAGCCGGGCTTTCGGGAATGAACCAAGGTATGATAACACCTATTATTCCTTCGGCCCGTTCAACCCGACGCAGGGAGACTTCAATGAGAAATGGAATTCCTATATTTTCAAGATAGTCTGTGAGGGCATTAGCGGAGATGACGGAAACCTCTACAGATATTACCTGAGCAGGTCGCCCGATGCAGATCTTCCGATTGAGGGAGCCAATGCTTTTACATACCAGTACACATTCAGGATGTGGAATGATTTTAAGAGTGTTGCACATATCTACCCGTATGTCGATACAGGGATAGTCTACATTAAGCAAAGAAATTTCGACTGGGATGATGACGGAACTATTCTCGTAGTGTCAACATATAAGCAGGGAATATCGGTTCCCGTCTCAGGAGAGGATACATATGTTGAATCCAGGATCCCGATTGAACCGCAGGAGATCGGAAAATCCCTCGACTTTCAGTTCCACAAGAGGCAGGGAGAGCTGATAAGAAACAATAATGTAGTGATGTCGCTTGAAAGCCAGAGAGGCGATGCCCTCCAGTTCTTCAGCTCACCTATTGGCGGTGTACCGGTTTATCAGCCCAAAACCATAATACGAAAAACTATTCCCAAAAAATAAGCTGAAACTGAAATGATGATCACTCCTTCGCGCAAATTAATTGCCGGCTTAATTCTTAGCCTGTTGTTTCTTTCAGATGTATTATCGGGACAGATCTATCGCTTTAAGAATTACGGTGCTGAAAGCCGCTTGCCCCATACTGTCATTTATACTCTGAATCAGGATGAAAACGGATACCTCTGGGTCGGCACATCAGCCGGACTTTCACGGTTCGACGGTTTCGAATTCCATAGCGTGGCCTTCCCTGATTCTTCCGATAACAGATATCCTGCCGTATCGTACAAGGACCGTAACGGAAAGCTCTGGTTCGGATGCAACGACGGATCGGTCTGGTTCACCGATGGGAACAACCTGAGCCCTGTTTCTGTCCCGAATACAAGTATTATTGCTGAAATACTTGAGGGACCTGATGGTTACGTATATGTGGTCCCACAGAGAAAAGCTGTTTTTAAAATAGATCCGGCCAATCCGCAAAAGCCTTTGCTTATGCCGGTTGCAGATGATCCTCTTATGTTTTCGGCCTCCTTTACAGAGTCCGGTGACCTGTTGCTGGGAACTCAGGAGGATCTTCTCCTATGCACGTTTGACGGAGATACCTTAATTACCCGGCAGAAAATCGGAGGATTTGATTATTCGAGTGTAACAGCCATTAAACAATTAACGGAAAACAGATTTATTGCCGGAACCGACGGCAACGGGCTCTTTGAACTGATCCTCTCATCTGACAGCGTCATTCTTAACCATATGGACAAGATGCCGGAGCTTGAAACTCTTTCAGTGCGTGAAATTGTACGGGACTCTGAAGGCACAATATGGATTTCGACCTTCGGCTCGGGTGTTGCCAGACTTCACTTCAGCAAAGGGTACGATACGATAGAGCATTACAGGTTCCTGAACAGATTATCCGGTTTACCGGGAGACAATGTCACCAGGCTTCTGGAAGATGCTGAAGGGAATTACTGGATAGGCTTCTTTGGGAACGGTCTCTCAATACTTATCAGCCAGGCATTAAGCTATTATACTCCGGGCGGAACAGTCAACCCGAACAATATCATCTTTATCGGTAAAACAGACAATGATTATCTTCTCGGAACCCCAACGGGTTATTATAACTTTGACCTGAATGAGGGTAAAACACTCTCATTCACAAACCTTTCCATCCTGGTCGGGAAAACCGAAATAGGTACTTATTATGTTGATAATGACAATAATATATGGGTTGGCACAAGAGGCAACGGGCTCTACCTGAAAGACAGAACCGGATCTTTCCGTCAGTTTTACCGGTCGGGTGACTCAGGCTACAATTACATTTCTGATATCAGGATAGATGGAAGATATATATGGCTGGCAACACTCAACGGCTTGTTAATAATTAACAAGGCGACCGGAGTACTTGTCAGAAGTTACAACAGGAATGACGGATTGCCACATAACAGCATAAACCAGATATCCCTTACTGAAGATGGCTGGGCTTATATTGCAACCGAAAGCGACAAATTATACAGGATCCATCCGGAATATGGCATGATGGCCGATAATGCGACGATGTCAGGCAGTTACCTCAACAAGATAACCTCAATTGACCGTAGTTCCGGAGGGGTGATGTGGGCCGCAACATATGGGAACGGGTTGTATAAATGCTATCCCGATTCCGTTATATCATTTACGACCTCCGACGGGCTTATGTCAAATTATTGCAGGTCGGTTTTCGCTGATTCCAGGGACCAGATCTGGGTCGGTCATGAGAGAGGTTTTTCGAAATATGAGCCTGAAACAGGGTTAATAAAAACCTTCAGTACAGATTTCGCAAGGGGAGGAGAGTGTAATTACGGAGGAATTTACGAATCATCCGACGGAAAAATATTCATTGGCACCACTGAGGGGCTGATAATCTACGACTTCGCAGCTGAAAGGAAGACCGGACAGCCCCCTGTTACAAACATTAATTATGTTACTTTCAACAATGTAAGATACCCGTTGCGCTCCTCCTACTCTTTCCCCTACAGGAAGAGGTATGCTGTGAATATCAACTTTGTCGGGATAAACTTCAGCGATCCCGGAAAGGTTTATTACAGCACATACCTCGAGAATTACAATGATGACTGGTCTGATTTCAGTGAATTAAGGGAAGTGACCTACAGCCTTAGCGACGGCAGGTACAAATTCAATCTGATATCTGTAAATGAGGATGGTCTCTCGCAGGATTTGCCCATTAGCTTTGAGATTCTTATCAAAAGACCTTTCTGGAGGGCCTGGTGGTTCCTCCTGCTCATGACCGGGGTCGTTACCGGGATTGTAATAATAATAATCAGAGAAAGAGAGAAGGCCCAGAAGAAAATTCAGGAGTATCTTGAGTCGGAGCTTGAAGCCAGAACCAGGGTCGTAAGAAAGCAGAAGGCTGAGATAGAACTGCAGAACATGGAGATTACAGACAGCATAAATTATGCAAAGCGAATTCAGTCGAGCATCCTTCCGGATATCACAAAGCTGAAAGAACATTTCAGGGATGCTTTCATTATTTTTCATCCCCGTGATATTGTAAGCGGAGATTTCTACTGGTTCGACAGGTTTGATGAAGATAAGTTCATACTTGTGTGTGCGGATTCGACCGGTCATGGAGTGCCGGGAGCCTTTATGTCGATGATAGGATCGACCCTCCTGCGCGATATCGTTATCAGGCAGAGAGTGTCGAAACCCTCCGAAATACTCAGGATGCTCGATAACCAGATCTTTTCGACCCTGAACCAGAACCTTGAACTTGGTATTTCAAACGACGGAATGGACGTGGTGGTTTGTGAATTCAGTCTCAGGAACCGTCACTTGCGATTCGCCAGTGCCATGAGGCCGGTGATTCTGGTGCTTGACGGAGAACCCTACTATATTAAGGGTAACAGGTCTTCTGTCGGCGGTGAATCAGTAATGGAGAAGTTTTTTGATGATCAGGAATATTACCTTAACGAAGGTGATACCATGTACCTGTTCTCGGATGGCCTTCCGGATCAGTTTGGCGGCCCTTACGGCAAGAAAATGAAGATAGTGAGGCTTAAGAAACTGATCGAGGAAGTGTTGGTACTGCCAATGGATGAACAGTATAATGCCATCTCAAAATTCTATACTGAATGGAAAGGCGACCACGAACAGGTGGATGATATAATCTTGATGGGAGTCAAGATCTGATTATACCCCAATGATTAATATGTGCCATTGACCGAAACAGGGATCTCAGGAGTGGTCTCTGTATTGCTTATATTATTGGCCCTGTCCCTTACGTAGAAGTTATACTTTATAATGGTACTGTCGTCAGTGTTATAGAACTGGTACAGGAACGACACAGCAATCGTGCCTTTCAGTATCTTATTCTGCCCCGGCCTGTCTATATACGGGATCCTGTATCCTTTCGTGAAGAGGATATCACCCGGGGAAGCAGGTATCATCGAACCATTTGATTTTTTATAAAGCGTAAGGTAGAGATTAATGGTATCACTCCCTTCTTCTCCGGAAGGCTGTGGCAGCCCCAGGTCTCCGTCACCGTCCTCAAAATAGAACTTAAGCCTTCCTCCCTTATAACTGTTTCCCAGAATATCAGTAGTATCGAACACTGCAAAGCTTGTGTATTCTACCCGAGGCTCATCGGGCAGGGAAACAATCCTGTGGCATGATATCAGGCCTGCAACCAGTAAAACCGCCGGAAAAAGATAATTAAGCCGCTTCATTGTTCCTGTTTGAATAGATTCCCTCACAAAAACCACACCAAATATTGTTATTTTTTTCTGAAAAACAATCTTACAGGCACACCTGTAAATTCAAATTGCTCCCGGAGCCTGTTTTCAAGAAATCTCCTGTATGGGTCCTTGATGTATTGTGGTAAATTGCAGAAGAAAGCAAAAGCCGGAGCAAGCGTGGGTAGCTGGGTCACATATTTTATTTTGATGTGTTTCCCTTTCCAGGCCGGAGGAGGATTGTTCTTTATTATACCAAGCATTGTCTCGTTCAGGAGGGGGGTCGGGATTTTCCTCGTCCTGTTATTATTTACCATCTCTATGAGGTCCAGCACCTTGTGAATTCTCTGTTTCTGAAGTGCAGAGATAAACAGCACAGGGTAATCTGTAAATGGAGCAGTTCTCTGCCTGATCTCTTTCTCATAACTGAGTGCACTATTATTCTCCTTTTCGATAAGGTCCCACTTGTTTACCAGCATGATCAATCCCTTGTTATTCTTCTGTATCAGGGAAAGAATATTAAGGTCCTGGGATTCGAATCCCCTTGTGGCGTCGACCAGAAGAAGGCAGATGTCCGAATTTTCTATTGTCCTTATGGCTCTCATAACGGAATAGAATTCGACATCCTCTTCCACCTTGCTTTTTTTCCTTAATCCGGCAGTGTCAACCAGAAGAAAATCATGCTTGTATTTCCTGAACCTTGTAAATATTGAATCACGCGTCGTTCCGGGCAGATGGGTGACGATGTTCCTTTCCTCCCCCAGCAGGGAGTTTACCAGGGATGATTTGCCCGCGTTTGGTCTCCCTACTATGGCAATCCGCGGCAGTTCAGGCATCGGCTCGCTTTCAGTCACCGGCATGTTTTCGACTACTGCATCCAGCAGTTCACCTGTGCCTGAACCATTTATTGAGCTTACCGGAAAATAATCGCCGAGCCCGAGTCCATAAAACTCGTTTGCCTCAATTAATCTTTCAGAGTTATCCACTTTGTTAACCACCAGGAGCACCTTTTTTTCAGCTTTCCTGAGAAGTGATGCAACTGAAGTGTCAAGATCGTGGATCCCAACAGTAACATCCACCATGAACAGGATAAGATCTGCTTCACTGATTGCAAGAAGGACCTGTTTATTTATTTCTCCTTCAAAAATATCATCCGAATTCCTGACATACCCGCCTGTATCGATAACGGAAAAGTCAACTCCGTTCCAGTTAGCCAGCCCGTAATTTCTGTCGCGTGTCACACCGCTCGTTTCATCAACAATGGCATCCCTCGAACCGGTAAGCCTGTTGAAAAGGGTTGATTTTCCAACATTTGGTCTTCCAAGTATAGCAACTATCCTGCTCATTTCCGTGATCTTATATTCCTATCT
>JAHYJA010000100.1 GCA_019429325.1 Bacteroidales bacterium | reverse complement strand
GCTCGTAAAGGAGGTGGCTTCCCTGGCCGCACTTATTCTCGGGATTTGGGGTGCAATAAAATTTTCGGCATTTACTGCGGCCAGACTTTATGACTGGTTCGACATGACAGGGCAGTATGTCGGGATCACGGCATTCATCATTACTTTCCTTATCATTGTCATTGCCATCCACTTTGTGGGTGTTATTGCCGACAATTTCGTGTGCGCCATCTCCCTGGGTTTTCTGAACAGGCTTCTCGGCATTGCATTCGGATTCCTCAAGACGATCCTGATCCTCAGTGTTATTTTTGTGATCCTGAATGCCATTGATGCCAGGCACCCCTTCCTTCCGCATAATAAAATAGAGCGTTCGAAATTCTACAACCCGATTGCCGACATTGCTCCTGCCATTTTTCCCATAATAGGAGAAGGATCATTCAATCATAGTTTCGACAGGTTCAAAAAGAAACCCGACGGAGTGACAATATAACCCTGTTTGTTATCTTTGCACTTCGTTAAAAAGTGAAAAAATGAATTTTGTTGAAGAACTGAGGTGGCGGGGCATGATACACGACATCATGCCGGGTACGGAAGAGTTGCTGGGACGGGAGATGACAACAGCCTATGTCGGCATTGATCCCACAGCAGATTCACTTCATATCGGTCATCTTGTAAGTGTGATGATGCTCAGGCATTTTCAGAGAGCGGGTCACCGGCCCATAGCTCTGCTCGGCGGGGCTACCGGAATGATAGGTGACCCTTCAGGGCGCTCCTCGGAAAGGAACCTGCTTGACGAGGATGAACTCAGACATAATCAGGAGTGCATCCGCAGGCAGCTTACCCGCTTTCTCGATTTTAGCACAGATGCACCGAACAGGGCAATCCTCGTGAATAATTATGACTGGATGAAGGAGTATTCATTCCTCGGTTTTATCAGGGATATAGGAAAGCATATCACCGTCAATTACATGATGGCAAAGGATTCGGTCAGGAAAAGGATCAGTTCCGACTCAACCCAGGGAATGTCATTTACCGAGTTCTCTTACCAGCTGGTGCAGGGTACCGATTTCCTTCACCTCTACAACAAGCTCGGATGCAGGCTTCAGATGGGAGGATCCGACCAGTGGGGCAATATTGTTACGGGCACCGAGCTTATCAGGCGGAAAACCGGAGGCGAGGCGTTCGCTCTTACCTGTCCGCTAATCACCAAATCTGACGGTTCAAAGTTCGGCAAGACTGAAACGGGTAATGTATGGCTCGACCCGGCAAAAACTTCTCCATATCATTTCTACCAGTTCTGGCTCAATGTCTCGGATGAAGATGCAGTCAGATATATTAAGATATTCACGCTTCTTGACCGGGAAGAGATAGAAGAACTGATCTCATCGCATCAAAAAAACCGGCAGGATCGTCTTTTGCAGAAAAGACTCGCTGAGGAGATAACCATAATGGTACATTCGCGGGAGGAGTATGATGCCGCCGTTGAAGCATCACAGATATTGTTCGGCAACGGAACCACCGGATCGCTTCAAAAGATGGAAGAACTGACCTTCCTTTCCGTATTCGAAGGTGTTCCAGTGTTTGACTTCAAAAGTGAAATCCTTTCTCCGGGGATCAGCGTAACAGAACTTTGCGCGGAGAAGACAAAAGTGTTCGCTTCGAAAAGCGAACTGCGGAGGCTTATACAGGGGGGAGGCATCAGTATCAACAAGGTGAAAATTGAGGACCCGGGCCTGATTATCTCATCACAGCATCTGCTGAACGGTAAATATATTCTTGTACAAAAGGGGAGGAAAAGCTATTATATTTTAAGGGCAATCTGAGATCTATCTGAACAGGTCTATCGCAATAATCGACACATCATCAAAGAGATGTGGATTGTTATCAGGGATCCCAAGGTATTTGATCATTTTGAGAATGTTCTTTTCGGCATGATCGGGATTCTTTATAAAGCGTATTATTTCCTTTGTGCCGATCTCCCGCCCGTCTTCACCGGGCAGATCCGACAATCCGTCAGTGTAGCAAATGATCTTTGAATAATTCTTAATACTGATCTTCTCCGTCAATACCGGGGGTATCTGATCAAGCATGCCGATGCCAACGCAGAGTGTTTGCAGATGAATCAGTTCGCCTGTAACAGTGTCATAGCAGACCGGCGGGTTATGGGCCGCATTGATATACTCCAGCACCCCTGTCTCCTGGTCATACCTGGCAACGAAAAGTGTAATGAACCTTTCCCCTCCTGCGGTTGCATTGACGACTGAGTTAAGTTTCCCGATCAGCTCGGAGAGATCTGCATCAAAAGTGAAGAGAGCCCTGAGACTTGCCTGGAAATAGGACATGAGTATGGCGGCGGAGATCCCCTTGCCCGATACATCGGCGATGCAAAAACCCGTCTTGGTTTCGGAAAGTGTTATGCAATCATAATAGTCGCCTCCCACTTCATAATGAGGGAAGTAAAAGCCATTAACAGCAAGCTTCTTATTTCCGGGCATACGGCTGTTGTCGGGGATCAGCATCTTCTGCATTCGCGCCGCGAGCTCAAGCTCTTTCTTCAGTGCCTCCTGGCGGAGACTCTCATTAAACAGCCTGATATTCTCTGTTGCAACAATTATTATGCTTGAGATGGTCTGAATGAAGTTAAGGTGCTTCAGGACAGGGCTCATGCCTTCACCCTCCTCCTCAATATCGCCAATAAGCACGTAAGCCAGCGGAACATTGTTATTATAAACCGGTATAATGATATCAACTCCTTTAAACCAGGGATCGTCCGTTACAAAAGCAATGTCCGTAAATTTCAGAAGATGTTCTTCAACATTTATGCTTTTCTCAAGTTTTCCGGGGAAACCGCCGTTAAGGATACAATCCCACTTTTCCGACCACTTGAAAATCAGTATTTTGCCTATGCCCAGGTTATTCCGGAGAATCGATTCATATTTGCTCAGGAGCTGGCCGGTGGGAAGATTTGCATTGATCGATAAAGTGATATCAAGCAATGCGTTAAGCTTGAACCTGGATATTTTTAACCTTTCTTTTGAAGCTTTATTATCTGCCATTATTTCTCCTGGTCCTTTACCCTCTCAACATAAGTTCCATCCCTGGTGTCTACCTTGATCTTATCTCCCGTATTAACAAACAGCGGCACCTTAACTGTTCCTCCTGTCTCTGTCGTTGCCTGCTTCAGGGTGTTAGTGGCAGTATCGCCTCTTAATCCGGGTTCGGTATATGTAATTTCCACGACAACAAACGGGGGCAGATCAACCGAGAGCACATTTTCCGTATCGGCATGCACAACTACTTCGACATTCTGCCCTTCTTTGAGAAACTCATGGTTGTCAATCATGGATTCCTGAATATGTATCTGCTCGAAGGTTTCAATATGCATGAAATAATATCCGGTATCATCTTTATAAAGATACTGATAGGGGCGTCTCTCGACCCTTGCAAGGTTTACCCTGGTACCTGACGAAAAAGTGTTGTCAATCACTCGCCCCGTCCGGATGTTCTTAAGCTTTGTGCGAACGAAGGCCGGACCCTTACCGGGCTTGACATGCTGAAACTGAACGATCGAAAAAAGATCATCATTGAATTCTATTACCAGTCCGTTCCTGAAATCTGCGGTAGTTGCCATATAAGTTTATAACCAGGGTTAAGTATATTTTCAATTCTTCCTTATCTCAAGAGGATATTTCAATCCCTCAAAGTTTGTTGCCTCAACGATAAATGCACCCACAAAGATATTAAAACGAATTTTAACCGGCACAAAATTTTTATCTGCCGAGAACCAGAATGAGACATCATCTTCAGTCTTGAATAACCTGCCGACTTCGGTGACCGGATTGAACTTGAGACACTGAATCCTGCCTGCCCTGGTTTTTACTTCTTCAATACCGAGGTACCTTAATTTGATGGGATATAACTGATCTGTGAACCATGTCATTATCGTAATCATATCTCCCTTCCTGAAAGTGCTGTAATACGGCAGGTGATGATTACGGAACCAGTAAAAGCAGGAGAGAATATCATGTATTCCCTGTTCTGTGATGTGAACTCCTGTAAGATCGCTGGTGAGAATGGCAGAGTCGGGCCTTGATTTGTGGTCAAATATCACTTCGTTATACCTCTTGTATCGTCCTTCTGAAATATTTCTTATCGAGAGAACCGGAAGTTCAGTTTCAGGGTCAATATAACTTTCGTATATATCAAGCACCTTGAAGATGGCATCGGCAAGTCCTACGGTTCTTCCGATAAAGACAGAGTGCCAGAGAGCCTTCCCGTTCAGGGTATCATGTTTTATCTCAAGAGATGCCACGCCACCCTGGATGAATCCGTAATGGATCGTATAATCAATTTTTTCCCCGGGTGTATAAGAAGATACCTGACCATCTCCCGGTGAGAGGATGAAAATCAAAAAGCCTGTAATTACAGCCAGCTTCTTCATGCCTTTTAACCCCGTTTCATAAGGTTGAAACAAATTACCTGCCAGGAATATTTTTTACCGGGCTGGTGGTAGTAAATTCTTTAAGATAAAAAGGTTCAAAATATGCCGTGTCCTCGTACCGGTTCTCATCAATTGCATAATATGCAGGCCTGGCCAGGGAGCCTGCTGAAATGCTGAATTCACCGGCGAAGCAGATATTTTTTCTGCCTAGCACTCTCCTGCATTTGGCCGCGCCGTCACCGAAAAATATAATCCGGACCTGTTCAGGGATGGATGAGAATGAATCTTCATCTATCACAGCGGCAGTTATTTCCGCGGCCTTTTTCCCTTCTGTGTCAAAAAGAGCATAATAGACCTCCATTCTCCGTGCATCGAGCATCGGACAGAAAAGAGTTGTCTCATCTGCACCGCAGCTCTTCTTCATTTCATCGTTTAAACCGAAGAACATTGAAAGGGGGGTCTCAATTCCGATCAGCGGGACAGATGCCCCGTAGGCCATACCCTTTGCAACGGAAACGCCGATGCGCAAGCCTGTATAGGATCCCGGCCCTTTGCTTACAGCCACTGCCTCAAGATCCCCCACTGAGAGACCTGCACCACCGAGGAGGTCTTCGATGTAAACTGTCAGCAACGAGGCATGTGACCTGCCCTCATGACTCTCCCGGATATCAATCACACCTGATCTGTCGCATAAGGCTGCCGAACATACAGGGGTTGAGGTTTCTATGCAGATTATCATACTCTATTTACCGGGTGCCTATTTCACTGAAAACAGATCTTCTTTTTTAACGATTTCGACCAGTGTGCTGTCTGACAATTTCTTGCTTATCGCACTGAAAGGTGCGGATATGACCTGATCACCCTCTGAGACGCCCGACAGGATCTCGATATAGCTGTTATCCTGGATTCCTGTTCTGACATCTTTTGCCAGGGCATACTTGCCGTCGGTAATGAAAACGAGCGTCCGTATGTCGTCGTCGGAAGTTGTCAGGATGGCTTTTGTGGTGTCGGTACGTGTGGTAACCGACTGTATGGGAACGGCAACGACACCTGACCTGGTCTCAGTCTGTATATCGACGGTGGTTGACATCCCTGGTCGCAGCGGGTTAATGGTGCCTGCTTCTGTAAGCGACCGGTACGATTCCGGCAGTATAAGGATCTTAACATCAAAATTTGTGATCTGATCGGCAGATACCCCGGAGGTCTTGGCAGAGCTTGCCAGTTCGGTGACCACCCCCCTAAATCTATGGTCAAGGTAGGCATCCACTCTGATGATCGCAGTATCTCCCCGGTTTACCCTGACAATATCATTCTCATTCACCTCGACCCGTGCCTCCATTCTTGAGAGATCGGCAACCCTCATCAATTCGGTTCCTGCCATCAGACCGGTACCGGCAACCCTCTCGCCAAGCTCCACCAGAAGCATTGAAACAGAACCTGTCATCGGCGAATATATTGAAGTCTTGGTAAGATTCTCATCTGCCTCCTTCAGCGCAGCTTCTGTACTTATTACCGAGAATTTGGCCGCATCAACCTCAGCCTTGGCCACGCTATACGACGCTTCAGCCTGTTCGAATTCCGACCGTGAGATGGTCTGCTCCTCATGGAGCTGTTTCATCCGTTTGTAAGAGAGATCAGCCTGGACAAACTGGGCCTCGGCCTGTGCCAGACGGGCACGGGCCGAGCTGATAGCTGCAAGCGACCTGTCCCTCTGAGAAATATATACATCGGGTTTTATCCTCAGGAGGAGCTGCCCTTTTACAACCGGGTCACCTTCCCTGACAGTCAGCTCGACAATCTCACCTGAAACATCGGGACTTATCTTCACCTCTTTTTCGGGCTGGATCTTGCCGTTCGCCGTAATGGTTTCCACAATAGTGCGGCTTTCGGCATTTTCAACAGCTACCTTTACCATTGCGCCTTTACCAAACCAGCCCTGCTTTTTGCCGATAACCGCAAATATTATCAGGACCACTGCTACAGGTACCAGAATCTTGAGAATCTTATTGTTCTTCATTTTAAGTTTGCTTTTTTGTTTTTATTGATCAAGTTTCAGAGGGATGCCCTTATAGAAATCAAGGACTTTGGTTTTAAAGATAAATTCATATTTCGATTGCGACATATCTGATTGTGTGTTGAGAAGCTGGGTTTTTGCAGCATTATAATCGACAGGAGTGATCATCCCTACATCGAACTTCTGCTCCGTGTATCTGAAAGACTCTTCCATCGATGTAACGGCCTTGATGCTTGCGTTGTATTTTTTCAGGGCCGCAGCGGCATCAGCATAAGCCTGCTGAATATTCTTGTAAAGTTGTTTCTTTTCTCCCTCAAGGGTGTACTGGTTGTTCTCAATGCTGAGCCTTGAGTTTGAGATGTTCTTGTTTACCTGCCATCCATTCAGGATCGGGATATTGAGTGAGAAACCGAAGCCGTAGCTGATATTATCGTTGATCTGCTCGGAGAATTTGTATGGTTCGAGGGGATTGCTCGGTTTTCTTGCGATATCGGAATAACGGGTGCTGAATGAATGATTCATGGTGAGCCTCGGGCTTCTCGCGCCAGTGGCAACTTTCATATCATATTCGGAAGCGGTAAGCTTCATTTCGGCGCTTCTTATCTCCGGCCTTATGCCCTGTGCCAGCAGATAAATATTATTTACGTCACCAGACACTACAGTTGCCGTGTCGATATGAATATCCGGAATAACAATTTCAAATCCTTCGGGTGTGGGAAGCTCCAGCAATTGTGTAAGATTAAGGTAAGAAATATCGAGCAGGTTTCTTATGTTAATGAGCTGGAGTTCCTCGCTCGCAGCCTGAGCTTCAATCTGAAGAAGGTTGCCGCGGGCAAGACTGCCTGCATCAACCAGCTTGCGTGTCTTCTCTATCTGCTGGAGGGTGATCAGAAGCTGGTTTTCAGTAGCCTGAACCAGCTCCATATTCAGCAGTATCTGCAGATAAGCCAGGGCGATATTAAGGGAGATATTATCCTTGATCCTTTGAAGATCGAGCTCCCCGGCCAGAAGCTGATATTTGTTCTTCTGAATGGTATTGAGATTCTGAAGGCCATTGAAAAGATTCAGACTGCCTCCGAGATAGAAGCTGTTCGACTGTATATTCTGATCCTTAGTAAACTCATAGGTGGTCTCATCAAGAGCACGGCCGTAAGAATAATTATGGGTCGCCTGTCCGTTCAGTGTCGGCAAAAGGGTAAGCTTAGAGAGATCAAGGGCATTCTGCTGGTATTTCGTCTGGATTTCCTGTTGCCTGATCTGAATGTTGTTGTCAATGGCATAAATAATACATTCCTCAAGCGACCAGGCCCGCTTTTGCTGGGAAATCAGTGATCCCGTTGAGGAGATGAGACATAAGAGTATGATAATCAATAATTTTTTCATTGCGGGTTTGCAGGTTTAGAAAGTGAAACACGATCATATATCAGACAAAAGACGGATAAAAATACGCGTATATTGCAATTGTACCTCATAAAAAGGATAACATGGACCAACTTTTCAGAATAAGTTTACGAAGATAAAGAATATCTCTAATACAATGAATATTTTCTTGCGAAAGCGAAAAAGGAACTCATTCTTCAACGATCAGATGTTTGATGGGGTTATTTTTAGTTATATTTGTGCGTTCGACCTGGACATTTTATTAAATTAACGAGTAAATATATGAGTAACAAAGGATTAAAACTGGAACCGGGAGTGATTTACGGTGATGATGTTAAATCACTTTTCGATTATGCAAACAAGAACAACTTCGCCATTCCTGCTGTTAATGTTGTTGGCACCAATTCCGTTAATGCTGTGCTTGAGACAGCAAGGGAAGTGAATTCACCTGTTATTATACAGTTCTCCAACGGCGGAGCCCATTTTTTCGGAGGGCAGGGTTTGACAAAGGAGAATCAGACAGGTGCGATTGCCGGAGGTATATCGGGAGCTATTCATGTGCATAATGTTGCTGAATATTACGGGATCCCCGTTATCCTGCATACCGATCATGCAGCACGCAAGCTTCTTCCATGGATAGATGCACTTCTTGATGCCGGAGAGGAATTTTATGAAAGCAACGGGAAACCTCTTTACAGCTCACATATGCTTGATCTCTCCGAGGAATCGCTTGAAGCGAACATTGAGACCTGCAAGAAATACCTGGAGCGTATGGCTAAAATCGGCATGACACTCGAGATAGAGCTCGGCGTTACCGGAGGTGAGGAGGATGGTGTTGATCATTCCGGAGTCGACAGCTCACGCCTCTATACCCAGCCGGAAGATGTCGCTTACGCCTATGAGCAGCTTTCGAAGGTAAGCAGTAACTTCACCATAGCAGCTTCGTTCGGGAATGTGCACGGAGTATATAAGCCGGGGAATGTGGAACTGAAACCGGTTATACTTAAAAATTCCCAGGAATTTATCATAAAGAAATTCAAAACCGGACCAAATCCTGTGAACTTCGTGTTCCACGGAGGATCCGGTTCCGAAAAACACCTGATAACGGAAGCCATTGAGTACGGAGCCATTAAGATGAATATAGATACAGATATGCAGTGGGCATTCTGGGATGGAGTAAATAAGTATGCAACCGGGAAACACGGTTATCTGCAGAGTCAGATCGGCAATCCCGAGGGAGAGGATAAGCCCAATAAGAAATACTACGATCCCAGGGTTTGGCTCAGAAAGGGAGAAGAGAGCTTTATTGCGAGGCTGAAGGAGGCGTTTGCCGACCTGAACGCGATTAACAGGTACTGAGAGCCCCCTCTCCCGCTAAAGCGGGATCTCCCCCACGGGGGGAGAAAATTCCCAAAACCTATTGGAGATTCGTATTGAATCCAGAGAATTTTCCCCCCTCCGGGGGGAACACAAGGGGGGTGCGGAATCGAAACAAAGCCCCCTCGGGGGGGAACACAAGGGGGGTGCGGAATCGAAACAAAGCCCCCTCGGGGGGGAACACAAGGGGGGTCAGATAACTACTGAACCTCCATAAAGTTTTGAATACTGCATAAAACAGAAAGCCAGTCAATTACAGACTGGCTTTAATTATTATGTTAAAAACTATCAGATTACCGAAGATAATCTGCAACAGCTTTTTATAATTTAGCCAAACGATTCAAATGCACACTGGTTGAGGCGGACACTTTATAAGGAGGAGGAGTTAAAAAGGACCAACAGGCTTTCGCTGATGCTCAATAAAAGGGAATTGAGGGCGCTGGGTGTTTACTGCAGCCGCTACAGGATCAGAAATAAGTCGGAGTTCCTCAGGGAAACGGTGATGAAGGCCATAATAAAAAGATTTGAATCCGAACATCCTTCACTATGGGAGGATAACGAGCCGACTCTCTTTAGCAGGAATGGCTTAAAATAGTATTTGTATTATCTTACGCTTTTAATAATTTTACATTTCAGAATCAGGGGGCTGCAGGAGTACATGTTTTATAATGCAGCAAAAATAATCAGGAGCTTTAATTTCTAACCTCAGGATGGAACCGTGTGATGAGTGAAATTACAGTATATCAAAGCGAACCGACAAGGAAGACCCCATGGGTGGTTCTGGAACCGGGACGTATTTTTATGATGGGAAGGTCGATTTCTGAGAATCCGGGGGTCTTCTACCGTCCTGTATATAACTGGATACGAAATTATGTTGCTGCCAATCCGGGCCCTACCATCATTCATCTGGGTTTCGAATATATCAATACAAGTTCCACCAAATGGGTCTATACCCTTCTCAGGGAGTTGTCTGTTATGGAGGATGTTGTTGAAAATGCGTCTGTAAACTGGTATTACGATCAGGGTGACGATGATATGGCGGAGCTGGGCTTCATCCTCCGGTCGCTTATTGAGTGCCCGTTTGTTGTTACCGAGATAGACGGGATGGGGAAGAAGAAATATGAGGAGATTCTGAGCGGAGAGGAATGACCGGAGTATTCTGACCGCTTATCCTCAATCTTATTAACTTTCTGAAAAAAATAGTAATTTTGCCTCACCTTTTAAAAGGCTTTGACTGACCCATGGTGTAATTGGCAACACGTCAGATTTTGGTTCTGAAGAGTCGGGGTTCGAGCCCCTGTGGGTCAACGGAGAAATAAAGACAAGGCCCTGATAAACAATAATATCAGGGCCTTTGTGATTTATAATACTGCAACTATGCTGAAATATTTATTAAGCTTAAACCATTATGAGTTGTGTACTGTTGTTACCATTTTCTCTGCACTTGTAATTTCCATTTACAGAATGCTTTTTTGAGTGTCATTTTTTGGAACACAATATTGATTATTAGCTAATATCTTTTAATTCAATTATTTTGTTGTCTTTAAACCTGAAGATGGATCTGCCTTTTAATTCAACTTTGTCCCCGGCTTTTCGTCCGTCATGAGAATCAACCGCTAATATTCCTTTAAAGTCTATTTCTATTACTACCTGGTCTTTATTAAATTCAATGTTAGTAATTCTCTGTTCCCTTTCCTTAAAGTACAGTTTAGCCTGTTCCGCCTGATTTTTTAACTCGGTGATACCATTTGTTAACAAAGTTACTTCATCATTAGAGATGTTTTCAAAACGCACATTATCATGCATATCAGAAATCATGTTCTCAATGTCAAAACTATTGTAAGCTTCGACGTATTTTTCAACTATCTCCTGGTATAATTTATGTTTCATATTCAAAGCTATCTTGAGTGGCTGTTTATGGCATACAATTTCAGGCGGTTTTGCCAGCAGCGGATTGCGAACGATTTCCTGTCTTTATTATGGTTAGTTTATTATTTAATTTTCAAAATAATCTTTAAACTTTGGTCCTTTCCAGACATATGCTCTACAGCATTTTTCTTTACAGTAAACTGTATTGATGTCATTAGCCCAAATCTTTAAAGTATCTCTGTCATATGAAATGGCTCTGGGAGATGATGAGCTCAGGACATTGTGATATTCAAAATAATAATCATTCTGCCAGGAATATCTTACCCAACAACCATAAGCAACCATTGATTTTGGATTGTCTTTGTAGAATTGTTCGTCTTGATCAATTATTAATTTGAGCCAGCCAGGTATTTCATTAGGCGGAACCTGGTATTCCTTCTCGCAAGAGGCGAGAAAAAGAAAGAAGAGCAAGGACATTGCCACAATTGTTTTCATATGCTTCTCATTGTCAAATGTCTCAAAAAAAGGCTGATAAAAAGAACATTAAGTAACAGACGTGTTTAAAAGACTGAGTTATGGTAATTGGTGTTTTATTGTCTGTACTTGCCCTATGGGTTTTTGGCTAAAATTTATAAATGGCCCCAATATTAATTGCACCGATCGAGAGGATATTATCAAGGCCTGCCCCTATATTGAAACCTGACGACTTTTCTTTCCGGGTACCCTCTTTTATGATTTCATAATTATAGCCGATACCTAACACATTGATTGCAGTGAACAATGATATCTTA
>JAHYJA010000099.1 GCA_019429325.1 Bacteroidales bacterium | reverse complement strand
CCATCGAGAAATCGAATCCCTGAGGTATTCCGTCAAGATGGATCTTTCCTATCATGGCTGTCTGATAGCCATTTGCCTGAAGCAGTTTGGGAAAGTTCTCCTGATCCCAGTTAAAGGGCTGGATATTATCAACCTTACCGTTAATGAAACTATGCTTTCCTGTTAGCATTACGGCCCTGCTGGGGGCGCTGATCGAATTGGTTACGCATGCCCGTGTGAAGATCGCTCCCTCCTTTGCCAGGCGGTCAATATTGGGGGTTTCATTCAGGCTATGCCCGTAAGCACTCACCGCCTGGTAGGCATGATCGTCACTCATGATGTAAATAATATTGGGCCTCTGTGAATCCTTCTTCTGAAGGGAGTTACAGCCGGCTACACTTGCACCGGCTGTTACAAGAGCCAGCGACTTGAAAAGGTTTCTATTCATAACCCGTTGAATTATAATTAATTATGCTGTTGTTATTATCTACTGATCTTTTTAGTCTCCGAAATTCCCGGTCCGGTTCATAACTGAAATATACGAATTAATTTAAAAGACTACCGGTCATGAATCATTAAATAGGCTAAGTATTTAGAATACAACTATATGAATCAATCATTGAGGTAGTAAAGCAACTCCATCATACGGAACGCAGGCTGTCCCCACAATTCCTTATAATTATGAAGAACCGGCATTTTCCAGTATGGAATATCAAGATCATCCCTTGTCAGTATGCCAACAGGAAGTCCGCCCGTGATATCATCCGTAAATACTGCATATTGAGGCGTAAAATCGTAGCCTTCACCATACATCAGGCTCTGGCTGAAAGGATTTTTTCCCTGCATCCATTCCAGCTGGGCAAGAGCGATACTATGCATCTCAGGATCTTTCAACAGGCGGTTTGCTGATGCAAGTCCCTGGGCCGGCGACAGGATGACAGAACTATTGCCCCTGAAGGCCTGCCAGACAGGGAACATCCTCAGATAGTGGTTTTCATCCAGCTTAATTCCCTGCAGTATCTGTGCATCATCTTCAGTCCCGTTTAATCTGTAAATATTTGCCGGTATCATATAATAAGGGGCAGTAAGTTGAGCGATCCTCTTCAGGTAATTTGCATGAAGCTCTATTGATTTGTACCAATCAGGGTATTTGTCATCGTTGGGGAATAACCTGCACAACTCGACGAGGCCCGGTATGGGTGATGCGGCAGGACAACTGTGGTTATACCCGAAAAACCTGTCGGTTCTGCGCGTCGCATAAAAGAATCCGTTCAACGGAATACTCCAGTTCATGGGTTCAACCTGCTGGAAGGTCATAAGTGAATCTGCAAAGGCGATGATAAGCTGCTTAACCTCTTCGTTTTTTGTCAAACCATATAATTTCGTGCCGGCCATTAAGGCAACAGATAATCTTTCTGTGTTCCATGGCTGCCTGACCTCTTGCAGAAGCGTCCAGTATTCGTTTGCAAATCCAAGGCATTTCTTTGACAATTCAGGATCTGATTCACTTAATGCGATCGATGCTTCAACATCAGCGATAATCGAATAATAATTGTCATTGGTACTGGTCCGGCCTCCCGGCTGTACGTGTTTATCATCATAAGTCCCGATAATCCCGTCTGTATAGGAATCCATAGTGGTCCAGCTTATTACCTGCAGACCATCAAAACGGTTCTTATGAAGCCATTCCAGTCCCCATTTCCCTTCTTCAATCAGACGGTCAGACAGCTTTTTATTCTTCGCTTTGTATTGTGCCGCCAGTCTGAAAAAACCAGCCGTAGCACTTGCTGTCTGCCAGTACGACTGCGACAGGTCACCTGCATCGTGCCACCCGCCGGCCATGATAATCGTATCTCCCTGATAAACGGTGTACCAGTCGGAATGACATTTCAGATGTATCCCCGGTTGCTCATATCCGCATCGTTGTACATAAAACTGATTTGTGATCTTTTCAATTACCGGCAGCCATACATCCGGATTTACCGGGAACGGACTGGATTCAACATTGCCATAAGCTATTTTATATGTTCCGGCAGCTCTGACTTCTGAAAAATCAAATACTGTAAATGTCCCGAAACGGTTGGTTTCCTTTTGAATATCCTTTTCCAGTACGGTTTTATTCGTTGCCAGGTTAACTAGCCTGAATTTATCCCCGTCTTTAAGTGATGTAAAAGCTGTCTTCTTATCTTTACTGTTATATCCTGAGTGTGAGAAAGATATAGCCTGGTCAGTACCCCATCCTTCATAATAATCGGCCTCCACTTTCTCAAATACGAGGTTATCAATGTAATAGACGATGGTGTCAGCAGCATCCGGTTCATTACCCTGAAGCCCGTAGCTAATGGTTATTCCGGTCACCTTATCACGGGGCAGGTGAGGTATCTCCATCACCATTTTGTTCCACTGATTATTTTTCAGCATCACTGTATGCCAGCCTTCCTTGCCATAGCGATCAGGAACATTGCCCTCGTTATGAAGGATCAGGGTAAGGTATAATTTTCTGAAACCTCTGAATTCCGGGTAAACACTGATCGCAATACGATTGTATTCAGAAAAATCCACCAAATTGAATTTACGGGTCAGATCCTGTCTTCCCCAGTATCGCCCTCCTGCTCCAAGAGGTTCAGGCAATTTTGTCGGACAGACAAACTTAATGGATGAATTACCTTCTGTTACCTTTTCATTCGAAAGGCTTATGGCGCCGACATTAGCCCTGTTACCGTAAGAGAGCTCCCAGTTGTCAGGCGATTCCATGCCATCGAGCTGGATTGATGAAAGGATCTCCTTGTTATCCCATTTGTACTGCAGACTATTGGCAGTATCCATGGGCATAGGTTCAAAATTGTAAAGAAATGAACCAGATTCTGTTTCCTGCAATCTCCCTGATGTACAGGATACTGCTATCAGCAGAAAAAAACCCGATGCAAATAAAAAATTTCTCATAACTATAACACACTGATGTCCTGCTAAAATAATAAAAAGAGTGGCACCCCCCAAATAGTCATTTACCGGCACCCTGGCAATAAATTTTATAAAGTATATTTGTTTAATCTCTTCCTGCCGCGGGAAAGAGA
This sequence comes from Bacteroidales bacterium, assembly GCA_019429325.1. Lineage (GTDB taxonomy): Bacteria > Bacteroidota > Bacteroidia > Bacteroidales > VadinHA17 > LD21. The sequence continues at coordinate 8,814 of JAHYJA010000099.1, read as the reverse complement.
TATTAACAGACACGCTTTGATATGTTTAAATTACTCCTTTGGAATCTCGTCGGATCAGGAGGCTTTTCATCTGCTCATAAAAGACCTGAAATAATTTAAAGGAGATCATCGATTTTAAGTACGAATTTATAAACTAACTGGCAAACTATGAAATCAAAGGAAAACAAACCATTACTTGGCCGGCGCGATGCAGTGAAAACGATTGGTCTTGGATCTGCCGCGATGGTATCGGGCGGCTTTGGTAATTTCACCGGAGAGCAGGCTCTTCAGAAGGAAAAATTAAGTAAACCTCCTGTAGGATTACCCCCGGTTAAGATTAAAAGCGTCAAAGCAATTGGCGTTAAATCAGCCCCTGAAGGAAGAGGATCCAATCTCGTGGTGGTTAAGGTTGAAACAACCGAGCCCGGTTTATACGGCCTGGGCTGTGCAACCTTTACACAGAGAGCGTTGGCTGTAGTCACTGCTGTAGATAGCTATTTGAACGATTTTTGTGTCGGGAGAGATGCAGATAACATAGAGGACATGTGGCAATCTGCATATGTAAGTTCATACTGGCGAAATGGTCCGGTTTTAAATAATGCATTAAGCGGTGTGGACCAGGCTCTCTGGGACATAAAAGGGAAAAGGGCCAATATGCCTGTTTACCAGTTACTGGGCGGCAAATGCCGGTTTGCTGTTGACACATACACCTCTGTGAGCGGCAGTACCCCCGAGCAGATTGCAGACAACGTACTGAAACAGATGGAAGCGGGCCAGCGCCATGTCAGGATCCAGCTGGGAGGTTATGGCGGCGTGGGAACTATTGGCAGGGATCCTGACTTTCAGGCGGCAGGATTCGGCCTGCCCGGAGACAGCTTTATGGATGATCAGGCATATTTAAGAGCTGTCCCCCGAATGTTTGAAGGAGTGAGAAAAAAATGCGGTGAGGAAATTGAACTGTGTCACGATATTCATGAGCGCTGCCAGCCACGTGATGTCATACAAATGTGCAGGCAGCTCGAACAGTACCGCCCGTTCTTCATCGAAGACCCTCTGTCACCTGAAAACACTAAATGGTGGAAACATTTGCGTGAGAGCACAACAGTGCAGTTTGCCATGGGTGAGCTCTTCAATAATATCAACGAATTCCTGGAGCCTATGGCGAATCATCTGTTTGACTTCATACGGATCCATGTTTCCCAGATCGGAGGAATAACACCGGCAATGAAAGTTGCCAGGCTCGGGGAGTGGTTCAATGTCAGAACTGCCTGGCACGGTCCCGGGGATGTTTCACCGGTAGGACATTCAGCCCAGGTCCATATGGATCTGGCTTCCTGGAATTTTGGTATTCAGGAAGGCGGCACTTTCTCGGATTTTCTACGTGAACTTTTCCCCGGTTGCGTCACAAAGCAGAATGGCTATCTTTTTGCAAATGACTCACCGGGCCTTGGAATAGACATCAACGAGAAACTTGCAGCAAAACATCCAATAAACAATAGCGCAGGAAACTGGACTGTCCGCAAAAAAGACGGAACGATCATCAGACCCTGAGCACTGGATGCAGATAACCAGGTAAAGGTGTTTTAAATCATTAACTTATCAAACATGAAAAATAATCGCAGAGGGTTTATTAAGAAGGGCGCTGCAGCGGCAGCTGCTATGTCTCTTGCAGGGCTTGGATCATGTACTAATGACGTAAGAACCCGTAAATCAAGACCTTTTGTAAGAGATGCCAGCGGTGAATTCATTATTCATTCCTCCTCAACCTCAATGCGGTATATGGTGAAACCGTGGTGTATTTAAACAATCCCGGTCTGGCGGAGGGCTTACCCTCAATCTTCATGTTCCACGTATCAGTAGTAATAATTTATTCGAAGATTATTCTTTTCAATTCCTACAGGTTAGTTAGTAACCATAAAAATATTAATTATTTTAGTCTTTTTACTGAGTTTTGACAAGATGACATCAAAAGAGCGTTTTGATTTAACGATAAATCACAAACAGCCTGACCGGCTGGTGGTTGATTTCGGATCCACCGCAGTAACCGGGATGCATGTTCACGCGGTTGAAAAGGTCAGAAGATATTACGGACTGGAAGATAAGCCGGTAAGGGTGATCGATCCTCTTCAGATGCTCGGAGAGGTGGATGATGAACTTATTGAAATTCTTGGCGTTGATGTGGTCCCTGCAAGAGGGATAAAGAACTCATTCGGATTTTACAACCACGAACCGCTGAAGGAATACAGAACACCATGGGGACAGTTGGTCCAGGTACCGGAAAAGTTCAATACAACAGTTGACGAAAGGGGTGATATCCTGATCTACCCTGAAGGGGATTTATCAGCCAGTGCATCAGGGAGAATGCCCCGGAGCAGTTATTACTTTGATGCCATAATAAGGCAGCAGCCGATTGATGAAAATAAACTGGATCCGGCTGACAATCTCGAAGAGTATGGGTTGATATCAGACAGCGACCTGGAATACTGGGAAGCGGCCACGACGAAAGCCCGGGCCACAGGGAAAGCTGTGGTTGCAAGCCCCGGAGGGACAGCCCTGGGCGACATTGCCCATATACCGGGTGTTAAACTCAGGAATCCGAAAGGTATCCGGGATATTGCCGAATGGTATATGAGCCTCATCATGAGACCTGATTACATCAGGACCATCTTTGACCGGCAATCGGAAATAGCCGTCGAGAACCTGAGTCGCCTGAGCAGGGTGATCGGTGATAAAATTGACGTGATTTATATCTGCGGAACCGATTTCGGCACTCAGGATTCCACCTTTTGCGCCCCGGAACAGTTCGACGATCTCTGGTTGCCATATTACAAAAGGATCAATGACTGGATCCATTCCAATACCGGCTGGAAAACTTTTAAGCACTCATGCGGAGCAGTAGAACCGTTTATGTCGCGTTTTATCTCCGCCGGCTTCGATATCATAAATCCGGTGCAGGTGAACGCAAGGGGTATGGATCCTGCACTATTGAAAAAGAAATACGGGAGGGATATTGTTTTCTGGGGCGGAGGCGTTGATACACAGAGTATCCTTCCCTATTCAACACCTGAAAAAGTGCGGGAAGAGGTACTTCGTTTGTGTGATATATTTGCCAGGGATGGCGGGTTCGTATTCAATACAGTTCATAACATACAGGCCGGCGTTCCGGTGGAAAATATCGTGGCAATGATCAACGCAATTAGGGAGTTCAATGGCAGCAATCAATCGGGGTAATGGTAGGTTATTAACCTTTGTTGCTGGTTGCTGGTTGCTCGTTGCTGGTTACTAGATTAAAAATGAATATTTTATGTCAGATATCGTTATAGGAATTGATCTTGGTGGTACACGTATAAAAGCAGTTGCCATCGACGGACCCGGCAACATTCTGTACCAGCATTACCAGCCCACCTGCGACGGTGATGATACAGCATGGATGAATTCAGTTTCTGAAGCTGCAGGTAAAGTGCAAGGCGAAATCCATGACCCCAATGCTCTGATCGGAATATCTGCGCCCGGACTGCCGGATGAATCCAATTCAGCAATTGCCTATATGCCGGGACGCCTGCACGGCCTGGAGAATTTCGACTGGAGTGCCCGGTTAAAAACCAGGACATTTGTTCTGAATGATGCAGTTGCCGCCCTGATGGCCGAAGCGAGGTTTGGCGCTGCCAGGAACAGAAAGAACGTGGTAATGCTCACTCTTGGAACCGGTGTCGGCGGTGCAATACTGATCGGAGGGAAGCCATACCAGGGAGCATTCGGAAAGGCAGGCCATATCGGGCATATGGTTATCGACAGCACAGGTGATCCTGACATTGTCGGGATACCGGGAAGCCTGGAAGAGGTCATAGGGAATTGCACCATTGAAAAAAGGAGCCATGGGAAATACTCCTCTACCGACCTGTTACTGGAAGCCTTCAAAAACGGGGACGGCTTTGCCGCTAAGGTCTGGCTTACCGCGGTTGAAAAACTGGCGGTCGGTCTTGCATCACTCACCAACATACTCTCCCCTGAAATGATCATTCTTGGAGGTGGTATTACAGGATCCTGGAAAGAACTGACAGAACCCCTTGAAGAATATATGGCAAAATATGAATGGCGGACGGGAGGCAACAGGGCTGAAATAGTCAGGGCTCAGTTCGGCGATCTGGCAGGCGCTGTCGGTGCTGCATGTTTTGCACGGGAAGCTTCCGCAGACTGATCTGATGAGAGTTCCGGACTGCTCACCTGATCCACAAGATAGACTATCGATCTGAAGGAGATCCCGGAATGAAGGCTCAATCCGATCTCACAGGTTCGGCTGTTCGAGTAACCGTACCTGACACTCTCCGGCAACTGTTCCTTAAGGTTTCGCAGTCCGTGTTCATTCAATTCGGGATAAGTGAATCCCCTGTCACCGGCAAAACCGCAGCAATTGGCCTCAGGAACAATTACCCGTGAAGCACAGGCCCTTGCCAGGTCAAGGAGTTTAGGTTCCAGTCCCATCTTTTTCATGCTGCACACCGGGAACACGGCAACAATCTCATCAAGAGGTTTAATTTGCAGGCGGGGAAGAAGAAAATCTGCTATGAATTCGACAGGTTCATAAAGCCTCAGCGGAGGGCTCATGTTTTCCTTCATTGTGAACAGGCAGGGACTCATGTCACACAGAACAGGATACTCTCCTCCGTTGCTTGCCGTGAGAAGAGATTCTTCAAGCTGACGGGATTTCCTCTCAGCAGCAGCGAAATAGCCTTTGCTTGAGAAAGCCATGCCGCAGCAGAGATCGTTGAGATTCTCCGGATATATTATTTCATAACCTCCCCTTGCCAGAAGCTCAGTCATCTTCTGTGTGAGCTGAACTTCACCGTTATAATCCAGCGAAACGCCCATCGACCGGTTAATGCACGACGGGAAATAAACTACCTTTCTTTCACCTCCGGTAACCCCGCCCTCCCTGATGTTTACCTTTGCTGCTCCTTTTGGCATATACTTATTCCAGAGTGGTATCCTGTTCCCCGACAATTTCCTGAGACCCGATGTGATCACCCGGAACAGAGTTGTGCCAAACAATAAATGAAACAGACTCACCAGCGAAAGGGTCCTCCTCCCCATCGCAGTAACGAGACCCATGTGTTTGGCGATCCAGTCGGCTGTCCGGTGGTTTCTTCCGATCGATTCCGCCCGTAATTCCTTGATCAGCTTCCCGGTATCTATCTTCACAGGACAGGTTGAAGCGCACAAACCATCGACGGCACAGGTCTGATCGCCGGGATACCTGAAAGATTTTGAAAGGGATAAAGCCATGTGCGGCTCTCTGCCTGAACTGATAAGACTCGTGATCTCACGGTAAACGGCGATCCTCTGCCTTGGAGTAAGCGTGAGTCCGGCCGAAACGCATGCCGGTTCGCAAAAGCCGCATTCTATGCATTTATCTATTATCTCGTTCGAAACGGGTAAAGGTTTGAGGTTTTTAAGGTGGATCTCAGGGTCGTTGTTCAGGATCACACCCGGATTGAGAATATTCAGGGGATCGAACAACTTTTTAATGACATGCATCACCTCGTAAGCCTCACGCCCCCACTCCATCTCAACAAAGGGAGCCATATTTCTTCCCGTGCCATGCTCTGCCTTCAATGACCCTTCATACTTAACAGCAACCAGCTCAGCAACTTCGTCCATGAATTTCGCATAGCGTCCGACTTCATCCTGCGAACTGAAATCCTGGGTAAAAACGAAATGGAGGTTCCCTTCAAGAGCATGACCGTAAATTACGGCTTCGTCATACCCATATTTGATAAACAGCCTCCTGAGATCTGAGATGGCATCTGCGAGGCTGCTGATTGGCAATGCAATATCCTCAATAATCACTGTCGTTCCTGCTCTGCGCATACCCCCTATTGATGGGAAGAGCCCGCTTCTTACATTCCATAAAAGCTGATATTCGGAGGGAATATCCGTAAAACGTACCGGGACCTCCACCGGAATATCTTCAATGGTTTTAAGGATTGTCTGAATATTCTTCTGAAGCTCTTTCTGATCGCCAGCCCTGGTTTCGACCAGCAAGGCGCAGCAATCATTTCCGAGCTGTTTCAGGTAAGCGGGATAACCGGCTTCATTCTCAACGGCCCTCAATCCTGCCCTGTCTATTAGTTCTGCGGCTGAGACCGGAGCCTTTTTCAGTTTTGCTACAGCCTTGCAGGCTTTGCCGGCGTCAGGAAATATTATCAGGGAGCTTGCCTTGCAGGGGAGTTCAGGAACAGTGTTTAATGTGATCTCAGAAATAAACCCCAGCGTGCCTTCAGAGCCAATCATCAGGTGTTCAATAATCTTAAAAGGATCTGAATATTCTGTCAGGGCGTTCAGGCTGTATCCGGTTGTATTCTTCAACAGGAACTTTTTCCTGATCTTTTCCGCCAGTGAGGAATTATTCTTTACTGATTCTGAAAGTTCTCTCAGATTGTCTGTAAACTCCTTGTGTGTCAGCATGAAGGAATCCCTGCTGGTCTTATCACCTGTGTCGAGAATGGTTCCGTCGGATAGTATTATCCTCATGCTCCGAACGGTCTCAAGGGAGGTCTTGTCGGTACCACTGCTCATCCCGCTGGCATTATTGGCCGCTATTCCGCCAATGGTTGCACTGTTGACCGATGCAGGATCAGGACCAAGTTTCCTGCCGTAAGGTGCCAGGATGGCATTCAGTTTTCCGCCTGTAAGACCGGGCTGACAGCTTATCGCGGCGCCATTGTCTTTCACCCGGTATCCTTTCCATCCGTCGCAGGTCATCAGCAGCAGCGAATCTGTGATTGCCTGGCCCGACAGGCTTGTCCCGGCACCCCTGAAGGTCACGGGAATTGAGAGCTCCGATGCCTGCTTCAGAATAAACGAGACCTCTTCTTCATCTTCTGCCATAACCACCAGCCGGGGTATGAGACGGTAGAAGCTGGCATCGGTACCAAACGCAAGGGCGTGAAGAGGATCATGGAAAATTCTCTTCTTCTCAATTATTTCGATCAGGCGATCGTAAATTATCCTGTAGTTTCCCTGAAGCATGTTTAAAAGCACATAGTATTTGATAATGAATTATTTACACATTAATCCCTTTAGTTCATCACGTTCAGGATTAGGGATTTTTAAAAAGTTTATTCTAACCGCAAAGGCCGCAAAGTTGTCGCAAAGGCCGCAAAGATATAATCCAGTTTTCATCCTTTGCGTTCTTTGCGGTTTTCCTTTGCGTTCTTTGCGGTTTTCCTTTGCGTTCTTTGCGGTTTCACTTTGCGTTCTTTGCGGTTTTCCTTTGCGTTCTTTGCGGTTAATGGATTTAGCCCTCTTAAACCTCCTTTAAACACCATTTACAGACTATTTTACCCTCACTCCGTATAGTGATGAGTTGGTGGTCACAAAAAGGGTGTTTCCATCCTTTCCGCCAAAGGCAATTGAAATCGGTCGCTCCTGAACATTGATCCTTCTTATTTCCCTGCCTGAATTATCATAGACAAAGATTTGACCGTCAGCTATATAGAGATTACCATCTCTGTCAACAGCATACCCGTACTCACCCCTGGGAAGGATCTCCTTCAGATTTGTCAGCTGTCCGTTGGAAGCCACATCAAGTGAATAAAACTTCTTCGGCAGTTCATTTGATGTATAAAAGATCTGCCCCGGAACAGCTGCCGAAAGAGAAGCACAGCGTCCCAGATCATAGATCTCGGGTATGATGGTGACTCCGTCAGGAGCAACGAACGAGGAGTCGGGCCGGTATGTGATATGACGAAGAAAATCTCCCCGGTACCGGCTTGAGGGATAGTAAATCCTTTTGGCATCCCTGATCTGGCTGCTGGCAATCCTGGGCATCATCCTGAAAGTCTCATCGGGGTCATCGGGATCGATCGAGTATGCCAGTGCCGCCCATCCGCTGTTTCCCCAGCTGCTGTAACCCGGATTGTCATCAGGAAGCCTTCTGGCACTCTCTTGTACACCTCCGACCAGAAAACCCGGCTGAGGATCGTATCTGAAAATGACCAGAAGGTTATCCCTGGTGTCGGTTGCCAGGACGAAAGGCTGAAAAGGGTAATCAGCGATCATGGTAACGGTGTTTGTTTCAGAAGACCATTTATAGATCCTCTTCTTCAGCGTCTCGCAGAAATAGATGTTGCCTTTACTGTCGGTTGTTATTCCTGTAATAAAATCAAAACCGGAAGCAAGTTTTTCAACCCTCCAGGGCTGACTGGTCATAGCTTTATTGCTCCTCTCTTTCCCTGTTACGGTCACTTTTGCTATTTCCCAGGGATAGACCGGGATCTCTTTATTGACGTCATAGACAGGAAATTCAGTGACAACCAGTTTCTGTGTATAGTTTTTAATATTCCGGAATTCTATGTTCTCACAGTCCCAGATTCTCACTCCGAACCGTTTTGGTGTGGTGACCCTTATAACCCTGTAAATCCATAAGTTCCCAAAAACAATACTCCTGCAGTTGGAGAGCTCGACCATCTGACACTCCTTTCCTTCCCTGCTCTCTTCCTCGAGCTGGAAAGCATATATCTTCCAGTTTGAAACATTTTCGAACCGGGCTTCATTTCTGACATGGTGTTCAAGCGACATTGCATATATGCGGGAGGGTGTGGATGTATTGCTGACGTACAGTCCTGAAGTCGCATATGTGCTTGCTGTCCAGATATCCTTAAAAGTTCCTCCCCCGTTTTTTGTAATCCAGAGACTCCAGAACTGATTATCCCAGGCCAGGTCAGGCCCCTGGGCTGAGACAGGATTCTCGGGTGAGCTGACTGTTCTCTGCCCTCCGCCACCGGTTACTCCTCCGGGCCGTCCTGAGCTTTGGGCTGAAGGTCTGCGAAGTGA
>JAHYJA010000098.1 GCA_019429325.1 Bacteroidales bacterium | reverse complement strand
GGGGGGTTATATTTTCCGCAACGCAGCGACTCAATGGGGTCTGAATGAACCGAGCTTTTCAAACGGGTCTGCATATGGTGATCTGGATAATGATGGTGATCTGGACCTTGTGGTCAATAACGTAAATATGCCTATGTTCATTTACCGTAACGAAACCAATAATCAAATGCCTGATAATCACTATCTGAAAGTAATTCTGAAGGGAGAACCGGGCAATACGATGGCTATTGGAGCTAAAGTAACAGCAAGGCACAATGGGAATGTCATATACCTTGAGCAGATGCCTATGAGAGGGTATCTGTCAACCAGCGATCCACGCCCCAATCTGGGACTGGGTCGTTTGACAATGGTAGACTCACTTATAGTTATCTGGCCCGATGACCGGGTAACGATTCTGAAAGATGTAAAGGCAGATCAGGTATTAACCCTTCACCAGAAAGATGCAGAAAGAATATCCTGGAATATTTCAGGTTCAATAAAGAAAGATAAATTGTTGTTTAAAGATATTACCGCTGAAAAAGTTATCAATTTCACTCATAAGGAGCTTGATTTCATTGATTTTGAACGCGAATCTTTGATTTACCACATGATGTCTACCGAAGGTCCCCGTATGTGCAAAGGTGATGTAAATGGAGACGGACTCGAAGATGTTTATGTTTGTGGTGCCAAAGGAGAGCCGGGTGCTTTGTTTATACAACAGAAGAATGGTTCGTTTCTTCCGTTCGGAAACCCGATATTTGAAGAGGATAAGATATCAGAGGAAACGGATTGTGTCATGTTTGATGCGGACGGCGATGGCGACATTGATTTATATGTAGCCTGCGGAGGGAATGAATTCCCGGAAAGTTCTTCGGCCTTAACTGACCGGTTATATTTAAATGATGGCAAGGGTCAGTTTATTAAATCGTTGCAGGTTCTGCCTTCAGGCAAATATGAAAGCACTTCATGTGTCAGAGCTGCAGATTTTGATAATGACGGTGACATTGATTTATTTGTCGGTATACGTCTTAAACCTTTTCTGTATGGAGTTCCAACAAGTGGTTATATACTTGAGAATGATGGAAAGGGTAATTTTACTGACGTTACTTCACGGATTGCCCCTGAATTGAAAGATGCAGGTATGATAAGGGATATGCTGTGGGAAGATGTTGACGGAGACGGAGATAAAGATATAATACTTGTCGGCGACTGGATGCCTGTTAAGATCTTTATCAATGAAAACGGCACTTTTAAGGAGAGAAAGGATGCAATTGATTCCAATACAAAAGGCTGGTGGAATTGCCTGGCATCCGGCGATTTTGATGGTGACGGGGATATTGATTTTATAGCCGGGAACCACGGTTTGAACTCAAGGTTTAAAGCATCACCCGAAAAACCGGTAACAATGTATGTTAATGATTTTGATCTGAATGGCACAGTAGAGCAGATAATCAGTGTTTATAACGGAGATAAATCGTATCCTCTTGCCCTGAAGCACGATCTTACGAGGCAAATACCTTCCCTTGAGCGCAAATATCCGAAATATGAAATGTATAAAGATCAACAGATTACAGATATTTTTTCAACTGAGCAATTAAACAATTCCATATATCATGAGGTGTGCCTCCTTGAAACCACGGTTTTCTTAAATGACGGAACCGGCCATTTTAAAAAAGGAGAGTTGCCTGTTGAGGTTCAGTTTTCACCGGTATATGCTGCCAGCACCGGTGATTATAATGGAGACGGGAAATGCGATATATTACTGGGTGGTAATCTGTACAAAGTCAAACCGGAGGTTGGACGTTACGATGCCAGCTATGGGGCATTCCTGGAGGGTGACGGGCAGGGAGGTTTTAAATATATCCCTCCAGGAACAACAGGATTTCATCTTGACGGAGAGATCAGAGATATTATGGAAGTAACAACACCTTCGGGGAAAATATTAGTGGTTGCCCGTAATAATGAAGAACTGCAAATTTTTAAAATACCTGGCAGGTGAAGATTTATTATGATGAGATTTCCTGCTGATCAATTTATTTTTCACAATAGGTTTTGCCCAGATACTTAAAATCAGGATATAAGCTAATGTTAAATATATTACAGTCATTCCGGCCTGCAAACCGATCATATCTTTCAGTTTTCCGATAAGCAATGAGACCAATGCCCCTCCGGCAATTCCTGTGCACAGGATGCCGGAGAATGACCCGTGGGATTTTGTAACACTGTTCAGTGCAAGTGAGAAAATAACTGCGTACATTACTGAAAGACAGAAGCCGAGAGCAGGGAAGCCGAACAAAGCGAATTTAACTTTTCCGAAGAGTGTGAATGTCAGTATAACTAAAGCAGCAATAGTAAAAATCCTGAGGACGATTTTGCTGTCAAGCACCTTTAATAATCCTAATCCAAGGAGGCAGCCGACTGTCATCATTCCCCAGAACAAACCAACAGTTTTTGCGCCTTCAATTTCAGGTGTAAGACCATGATATGTTCTCAAAAACTCGGATATCCAGTTTGCGATTCCCTGTTCTGTCCCGACATAACAAAAGATGCCAAGAAAAAACAGGATTACCTTCTTCTGCTTAAAAAGCTCAACATGCGTTGCCCATGCACCTACAATTTCCTCCTCCTTCAGCTTAACTTTTGGAAAACGTGTCAGAAGAATGACTGCCAGCATAGCAAGGCTTATCAATGTAAAAAGCAGGTATATTGATACCCATGGCAATTCAGGTGGTGTAAAAGTTGCCATAAGACTGATTAAAAAACCTGACTCTGACTGCTGACCGCCAAGACCAAGAACAAGATAGGAATAGACGAAAGGGCTGAGGAATGAAGCGGCGCCAAAAACCAGCTGTGCAATCACCGAATTAAAAGCAAAATGCTCCTCGCCTCCCGAAACACGCAAAAGGGGATATATTGCCACCTGCATGATCGCCATTCCGGAGCCGATTAAAAAAAGCGAAAACAAAAAAACCGGGTATACCGGAAAAATAGAAAATAATACAGCTCCGGAAAAAGAGAGAATCCATGCCAGAGTTAAACTCCTCTTTTCACGGTATTTCTGTATAAGCATACCCCCGGGAATTGACATTAAACCATATGCTATAAAGAATGAGAATGGAAGCATCCCGGTCATTGTTCCGGTAAGCTTAAAACTATCGGTTACATTTGGATTTATGGAGCCCAGAATGTTTGTCAGAAATGAGATAGCAAAGAAAATCAGGAAAATAAGGAAAATCAGGTAGTAATTTCGCTTCATGGTTTCAGGTTGCTTAATTATTCTAAATCTGTTACAATTATAAAGAAAATATTTATTCAAAGGCGGGGATAAGATACCGGGAAATTTGGGACTAAAAATAATAATAGGTAATTTGGGGAGAAAAAGGAATGGATAACAAGCATTTTTCACTCGATGTAAACAGGAGCAACAGACTGACAAGAGTATTCCAGCTCCTTTTCGGCATTGTATGTCTTGTTGTTGCAGTATTCTGGCTCGTCTTTAACATCAGAACCATGAAGACAGAGATAACTCTCTGGATCACAATAATCTTTCTCGCCGGATTCGGTTATTACCAGATCATGGCAGGGCTGGGCAGGGCAGCGAAATTCATTGAGATCGGGAGAGATAAGATCAGGCTCAAAAAGAGTTCACTCCTCCCCCCGGTCGAGTTATCTGCCGGTAATATTGAAAAGATTGACGTATTTACGCTGAGCATCATATTCCATCTAAATGCCGGAAAATCTGTCATCCTCAGGCTCGGGACCACTTTCACCGACAGGATAGGACCCATAAAGGACCACATTCTCAAATTTTCAGAGGTTAACGGAATAAGTGCGGAACTTAAAAATGATTTGCCCTGAACTCACTTCAGGACGAGGTCGCCGAAATCCATGAACCAGTTCCAGTCTTTCAGGAGCATGTTGTGAGCACCGCTTCTGACATGATAAGCCATTTTCCCGCTTACGACCGGTTTATCGAGCGGCGGCATTCTTTCAGGCAGTCTTGTTCCTGTTTTGAAGAGATGGTAAACAGGGGAGGCATGCCAGAGCGACAGGTATGAGCCCCGCGGGTCTGCCCAGAGATCGTCGCTTGCCGATGTCACGTATACTGCCCTGGGTGCGATAAGTGCAATCAGCATGTGCATATCCACCGGCAGTGCATCCTCATTGTCACCGAACTGTCTGTAATTTAGGCAAAACCAATGCGGGAAAGAAGAATTTATCCTTGCAATCGTCTCACCAAAACGGCGTCGGGCCAGTGCTGCTCCGCCGCAACCCGATTCATTTGCCACGACCATTGCAAAACGCTCATCTTCAGCGCCTGCCCACAGAGCTGTTTTACCGCCCCTGGAATGACCAACCACGGCCACCTTTCTCTCGTCTATATCTTCATCCCTTTCAAAATAGTCCATACAGCGGCTTGCGCCCCAGGCCCATGCAGCCAGTGTTCCCCAGGAATCTCCCCGTCGCTCTCCCCTGTCGAGAATACCATGTATCCCGTTTTGAAAATCATCGAAGCTGTCGGGGTCGACGTCGGCGTTACTGAAAACGGCTATGCAGTAACCCCTTGCCACAACCTCCTCTGCAGGCCAGAACTCGCTTTTAACCTTACGTTGGGGGTCCCAATTGGCAGGGCCGCGGTTATCAATCAATAAAAAAGCCGGCACCGGCCCGGGGACGTTATTCGGAACAAACAGTGTGAGCCTGATTGTCAGGGGTTTCCCATCTGACGTGATAGTGATATCAACCTCCTTGAGTGTCGCCTTCCCTCCCATTGCGCCATCGTCCCTGTTGACGGTGTTAAAGCTTATTTCCCACGGGGTATCTGGCACCCTGCCGTACACGTTCTCCCGGAAGATCTCAAGAATTTCATGCCTGCGTTCGTTTTTCCAGAGACGGCGGGTTTTCACTTTCCTTCCGTCGTTTGTTACAAGGGGATCGGGCAGAGTATATTCAGGAACTCTCTCTTCGTGGTAGTTGAACTGAGGCTGAGTTCCTGAAAGTCTTTCGACTGTCTTAGGAGATGCTTTCCAGCTTACCTCTGTGAGAACTTTTTTGTTCAGGAAATAATTCCCCCCTTCATCAGTTTCAAAATCAGTGATTATCGGGCCGTATTTAACCCTGCAGACACCTCCCTTCGTTGAACGGATTGAAGATGATGAGACTATCCCGTCTCTCCATTCAATGTCAACAATAAATCCTCCGCGGGCAACCAGGCCCCTCACCCTGCCGTCTTTCCATGCAGATGGCAGGGCCGGCAGTAATTCAATATAATCCTGATGGCTCTGCAGAAGCATCTCGGCAATGCCTGCCGTTCCACCAAAATTGCCGTCGATCTGGAAGGGAGGATGGCTGTCGAAAAGGTTCTTAAGTGTGGATTTCGACAGCAGGGCCATTATATGTTCCCAGGCATCATCGCCTCTCTGCAGTCGTGCATAGAAGTTAATGATCCAGGCCCTGCTCCAGCCTGTATGCCCCCCGCCCCGGGATAGCCGGCGTCCGATAGTTTTTCCGGCGGCTTCAAAAAGAGCCGGGGTCTGCGGTGTTATCTGAGCAAGCGGGTACAGTCCAAGCAGATGGGACATATGCCTGTGTCCGGGCTCGACCTCTTCATAATCTTTTATCCACTCCTGTATTGTCCCGTCATCAGAGATTCTGACTGGTGGCAGTTTTGCCTGTGCCGCCTTAATCTTCCCGACAAGCTCTTCGTCTGTCCCGAGGAGTGTTGCTGCCTCAACACAATAATCAAATACAGCGTTTACAGTCTGAATATCGATTGTGGCGGCATATGTAAGCTGGGCACTCTCATTAGTGTCAGGCAAACGGTACCTGTTCTCCGGAGATGTGGAAGGATTTGTCACGAGGTATCCCTCAGGTGAAGGAATGAGAAAATCAAGAAGGAATTGCGCTGAGCCCTTAAGCACCGGCCAGGCTATCTCCCTGAGGTACCTCATATCGCGTGTAAACAGAAAATGTTCATAGAGCGGAAAGGTCATCCATGGTCCGTTTGTAGGAGTAAGTCCCCATACACCGTCAGCGACTCCGGTCCTGCCGAATGGGTCTGTAAGATGATGCATTGTCCACCCATCTGCTCCGTACATTTCCCTCGCCGTCACGCTTCCAGGAACAGTAAGCCGGCTTATAAAACCGGCAAGCACCTCCGACGTCTCAGGCAGGTTGCAGATTTCGGCCGGCCAGTAGTTCATCTGGAGATTGATGTTTGTATGGAAGTCGGAATTCCAGGGTGCATTGAACTCTTTGTTCCATATTCCCTGCAGATTGGCAGGAAGGACGGCGGGATAACGCGAAGATCCCATCAGGAGATAACGGCCATAGGAGAAATAGAGAGCTACCAGACCGTTGTCGGTACCTCCGGCTTTTATCCTTTCGAGTCGCTCATCAGTGGGCAGATAATTCAGTGTGTCGGGCCCGAGCTCGAGTGATACACGCCTGAACATCTCACGATGTTCCGCAAGGTGGGTTTTGAGAAGTGACCGGAAGTCACTCTTTCTGATCCTGTTCAGAATCTCACTGCAGAGGGCGGCAGGATCGATGCCTTCATCAATATCCAGCTGATAAAGATTATAATTGGTTGCTGCAGTGAGTAATATCGTTATGCCTGAGGCATCTGCAACCCTGATGGCATTTCCCCCGGCAGAGATGCTCCCGCCCTTTACTGAGAATCTTGCTTCGGCGGCAAACCTCATATGATCACCGCCGGGGCCACGCAAAGGATCGTCTGCGTCACGGATCTGTCCGCTGAGTATTATTCGCCCGTCGTCAGTCGCGGTTACAACAGCGTCCCTGGAGCGCACAAGCTCAAAAAGGGCATTGATGCGGCCGCCACCCATGCTCCGGATATCTATCACAATGACATTGTCGGGAGCCGATGCAAATACTCTCTGGATGAATGTCTTCCCGTTTACCCTGAACCTGGTTTCTGCAATTCCCGATTCAATGTCGAGCGACCTGCGGTAAGCGGAATGATCGCTCCCCCACTGGTAGCTTATCCGAAGATCGCCCAGGGGCTGGTAGGAACGGATCCTTGGCGGCGTTCCAACAAAATATGAGGATGCAAGCTCTTCCGCCTTTCTGATCTCTCCGTCCAAAATTGCCTTTTGCAAAGCCGGAAGGTTTTTCAGTGCTGAAGGGTTGTTATTATTGATCTTTGATCCGGCCCAGATACTCTCCTCGTTAAGCTGAACAGATTCATTTACCGGATCTCCGAAAACCATTGCCCCGAGCCTCCCGTTTCCGACCGGCAGGGCTTCGTTCCAGTCAGCCGCCGGTCGGTTGTACCAGAGTTCGTTTGCCGGATCGCCTGATTTTTGAAGTGAGCAACCAGAAATGACCAGAAGCAGAAAAGTAAAAGTAACAGCCCTGTTTGCCATATTAGTATTTTGTATTAATGATTAAAGGGTACAATTATAAACATAAGAAATTTACGCACAACTCCGGCTAAATTAATGTAATTTTACAATATTGATGATAAATTATGGGGCCGCTGTTTCTCAAATACGACAGGTATATTGAATGCCGGCTGTGTCCTCACCTGTGCAGGATTGCAAAGGATAAGAGAGGTATCTGCGGAGTCAGAAAAAACACCGGAGACAGGATTGAGCTCCTGACATACGGCGTTATTTCAGGCTTTTCCCACGATCCTGTTGAAAAGAAACCGCTGTACCATTTTTTCCCCGGAAACAATATCCTTTCTGTCGGTTCTTACGGTTGTAATATGAGATGTGACTTCTGTCAGAACTGGCATATCTCCCAGAAGAGTGCTGAAGACTTTTCCCACAACACCACACCTGATCAGCTGGCCGATGAAGCAGTTTTATCAGGAAATAATATAGGACTGGCATTCACTTACAATGAACCGGTAATATGGTTCGAGTTTGTCCGTGATACAGCGTTGAAAATCAAGAAAAAAGGGTTGTTCAATGTCCTGGTAAGTAACGGTTATGTGAATAAAGGTCCTCTTGATGAGATCATTAGTTTTACAGATGCATTTAACATCGACCTCAAGGCATTCAATAACGATTTCTATAAAAGGCTTACCGGTGCTGACATTGAACCTGTAAAGAACACGTTAAAACAGATCGCAACGTCAGGAAAGCACCTTGAAATAACCACGCTTATTATACCAGGGCGGAACGACAGCCTGCAGGAAATGGAGGAGCAAGCCCTTTGGATAGCGGGCGAGCTGGGGAAAGATACTCCGCTGCATCTGAGCAGGTACTTTCCAACCTACAAAAGGGATGATCCTCCAACTTCCGGGAAAACGCTAAGCGCTCTTTACGAAACAGCTTCGGCCCATCTTGATTATGTTTACATGGGAAATATCAATTCTGATGCCGGGCATAATACAAAATGCAAAAACTGCGGCACCACAGTGACAAAAAGATCGGGTTACAGTACGGGCTTGTTAAACCTTGATAATGAAGGAAGCTGCATCAACTGTGGCAACAGAGTCTACAAGTATTTTACGCTTTCTTACCGGAAACAGCACTGAGTCTCACAAAAAGCTTATCCATACCGGTGAGGAGGTCATTTTTTACCTGCTGAAAATGCGCTTTCCTGTTGCCTGATCCGTCATCCTTCACCGGGTTGTTAACCCTGCTGATGAGATCGTTACGAAGAGTGACGGCTTCTGTAATGATTCCTGACACCTCATCTGCCTTGTCTTCGGGGTGGAGTCCTCCGTACGCGAAGCAATCGGAAATCAATTCAAATACCAGTAAATCAATATCTTTTTTAAGTCTTCTTACGTTAGCCATAGCCTGAATTTAAATATGAGGTACAAAGATAACAAAACACGGGAACTTTAAACTATTGACGATCAGTATTTGAGATAAAGCGCCGGATACTCTCCTCTGCCCTGATCATATAGAGACGCCTCAGATTTTCAATAAGCGGCAACCTGACATTAAAGAGGATATCGCCGATACAGCAGAACGGAAGAACCAAAGGAGAAGTGCCGGTCATGAAAACGGCGTCGTAGGATCCCATATCTTTTACCCTTACACAATCGAACCTGACTTCATGGCCGGTCTCCCTGCAGATCTCGAGAATATATTTCCGGGTAATGCCGTTAAGGATCCTGTTATCCGGAGCTGTTACAAGTATGTCATCCTTAAGGAAGAAGATGTTTGAGCGGCTCCCCTCAGTGATGCAGTCATCCTCATTAACCAGCAGTGCTTCATAACCGCCCTCCAGAATGAGCTTGTGAAAAATTGATGAACGCAGCTTGTGATTTATCACTTTCGATTCCGGATCCTTCCGCTCTGCATAGTAAAGAATACCCTTTACCCCGGTCCTGTATTGCACTTCGTCGGGATATACGGGTTCAATAAAATAGATCAGATAGTTGCTCCTGCCATTATTGTAATTAAAAATTATTTTGAGGTTGATCTCTTTTCTCCTTTCAGTTCTTGCAAGTCTGATAATATCTTTCCTTATTGTTCCGATGCTTGCGAGACTCTTTTTGTGCATCAGTTTCAGACTGCTTTCAAGACGTTCCATATGGTCTTGGAAGAAAACCGGGCTTCCCTTTTCCATCCTTATAACTTCGTATACCGAATCGCCTCCATAGACGTATTTATTGTCAAAGCTGTCGCGGGGCAGGATCGCTCCGTCGAGTATGAATTTTTTCCCGTAGCACTCGTTCATGTCAGGATGTTTAATAAACAAATTTAAGAACATTAAAGGAGAGTACCAGCAAAACTGATTATATTCGTAATGGTTATCAGAAAGGATGCTGACGCAGATGTATGCAATTATTGATATTGAGACGACCGGGGGAAGCGCGAGGCTTGAAAAGATAACGGAGATAGCTGTTTACCAGCATGATGGAGAGAAGGTCACCGGGGAGTTCTCCACTCTGATTAATCCTGAAAGGAATATTCCTTACTTCATAACGAACCTTACGGGTATCACAAATGAGATGGTGGAGAACGCCCCTAAATTTTATGAAGTGGCAAGGGAAATAATCGAGCTTACAAAAGGAAGGACATTTGTTGCCCACAACGCCCGCTTCGACTATTCATTCATCCGGGAGGAGTATAAATCTCTTGGCTTTAACTACAGGAGGAGCGTTCTTGATACTATTGCCCTGAGCAGGAAACTGCTTCCCGGACACAGGTCGTACAGTCTGGGCAACCTGTGCAAGGATCTCAGCATCCGGATCAACGGACGCCACAGGGCAGCCGGAGATGCGCTTGCCACTGTGAGGCTTCTTGAGATACTCATTGAGAGGGACGCTGAGATCAACGGCCCCCGGTCGAACCTTATCAGGAACACCCGTATCTCGAAGCTGAATCCGGGGCTCGACCTTTCAAAGATCAGCGATATTCCTGACGAGCCGGGAATCTACTACTTCTACAACGAAAAGGGTGATCTTATCTATATCGGGAAGAGCAGGAACCTCCGGCAAAGGGTATCGACACATCTGTCGAATAATTCAACAAACCGTTCGATGGAGATCCGTGACCAGATCGCTGACATCGACTGGGAGATTACCGGCAGTGAGCTGATCGCCTTTCTTAAGGAATCCGCTGAAATAAAAAAGAACAAACCCCTGTATAACAGGGCCCAGCGGAGAACGGGCTTCAACTGGGGAATTTTCAGCTTTACCGATACCTGTAATTATATTAATTTCCGCTATGGACCTACAAATCAGGATGATCCTCCCCTTTCTGTTTTCAGCTCGAAAGAGAGGGCCAAATCCAAACTGATATCACTTCTTGAACACTACGGCCTGTGCCAGAAGCTTACCGGTCTGTATGAGTGTGATGGCCCCTGTTTTCATTTTCAGGTCGGGATATGCCGGGGAGCCTGCTGCGGGGCTGAGCCTGCGTCAGAATATAATGAAAGAGCAAAAAAAGCCTGCGATGAGTTCATCTTTTCGCGCAACAACTTTTTAATTATCGACAGGGGGAGGGAGCCGGAGGAGAAATGTGCAGTTAAGATACTCAACGGGAAATATGCCGGGTACGGATATTTCAATATCAGCGAGATGGGATTCGGGCTTTCGGCTGTACACGACTGCATTGAGCCTGCCAAAGATAACCGTGATATACAGGTAATTATAAAACAATATCTGAGGAGTTACCGTGTTGAGAAGATAATCGATTTCTGACTATAAACTGACAATACACCCAAAACCGCGCTATATGGCTCTATTTACCAGAACAACAAAGAATGTGATTTTAAAGATCGAGGAATTTTTTGATACTATCGATCTTGGCCTCCTGGTTTTCAGGGAAGGTATCAAATCGTTCCTGCACAAGGACATGGAAGCTTTTGAAAGACACCTTAAGAAAATTGAGTCGCTCGAAAGTTCCGCCGACATGCTTCAGAGGTCGATTGAAAACGAGATGATCACACATTCTATCCTGCCGCAGCACAGGGTTGAGGTGAGTTCACTCATTGATCAGCTTGATGAGATTATTGATGCAATCAAGGCTTCGCTAAACGAATTCGGTATAGAAATGCCTGAGATACCATCATCTCTCAATAATAATTTCCTGAGTCTTACCGATGCCTCCATTTCTGCGGCAGAGGAGCTTATCCCAGCAGCCAGGGCTTACTTCAAGGCACCTCACACGGTAAGGGATAAGCTCTTAAGAGTCTATTATTTTGAAAGTGAGACTGATACTATTTCCAGGAATACAAAAAGGATAATCTTCCAGGGGATGAAGGAGCTTGAACTTGCACGCAAGGCGCATCTGCGGTATGTTATGAAAAACATTGAAAGGATATCTGACTGTGCCCAGAAGGCAGCCGATCTGCTTTCAGCGATGGCGATAAAGATAATGATGTAAGGAGGAAGACCGAAGACGGAAGACCGAAGACCGAAGATAAGGAACGCAGTGACGCAATTCCGCGCAGCGGAACCGAAGACAGAAGTTCGAAGTTCGAAGTTCGAAGTTCGAAGTTGAGGAACCCCGCTTTGCGGAGTAAACTCCGTGACGAACCGACTCCGCAGAGCGGAGGAGCTCGGCGAAGCCAAATTCCGCTGATTACCGATTACTGATTACTGATTACTGATTACCGATTACCATTAATATTGTATAAGAGAAAAAGATAATAAATAATCAGCATGATACTTTTCTTC
>JAHYJA010000097.1 GCA_019429325.1 Bacteroidales bacterium | reverse complement strand
CGGCCTCGGAGTAATAAGCGACACCGATCCCCAGCCGATACTCTTCAATTCGCATCTTGGCCGGTTTGCAATCGTGACTGTAGCGCGACTGCTTAACCTCGAAGAGCTTGAGAACAGGTTCCTTGAAAAAAGATATCATTTTACGGAAAATTTTGAGGGGAACATCAATCCCACAGAAGTCATTGCAAACCTTATCTGCGAAAAAGACTCTTTTGTATCGGGTATTGAGAATGTTTATGAGAGCATAAAGGGTTCGTGCTCCCTTATGATACTGACGGAGGATGGAATAATTGCTGCACGTGACAAGCTGGGACGGACGCCTATAGTCATCGGAAAGAAAAAAGATGCATATGCAGTGGCCATTGAAACAAGCTCTTTTCCGAACATAGGTTATGAAACGGAATATTTTGTGGGCCCGGGAGAGATTGTACATGTCAGTCAGTCAGGCATTACCACCCTGAAAGAGTCCGGAGAGAAGATGCAGATATGTGCTTTCCTGTGGGTTTATTACGGTTATCCTCCTTCGTATTATGAAAATATTAATGTGGAAGAGTGCCGTTACCGGTGCGGGGCATCACTTGCAAGAAGAGATCCTGTACTTGCTGATTTTGTATGCGGTATTCCCGATTCGGGCGTGGGGCATGCAATAGGCTATGGCAATGAGAAGGGTATTCCATATAAACGTGCCTATTCAAAATATACCCCGACATGGCCGCGCAGTTTTATGCCTCAGGATCAGGAGCAGAGAGATCTTGTAGCCAAAATGAAACTGATACCCAACAGGGAAATTGTCGAGGGTAAAAGAATGATATTCATCGACGACAGCATTGTCAGAGGCACGCAGATGAAGGACAGCACGATCGACCTGAGGCGGGCAGGGGCAACAGAGGTTCATATGAGAATAGCCTGTCCTCCGCTTTTGTTCCCCTGTATCTTCCTTAATTTTTCACAGTCGAGGTCGCCGCTTGAACTGGCCGGACGAAAGGCTATAAACCAGCTGGGTGATGAGGGCGAGGATATCATTGCTTATTCAGATCCGGATTCGGAAAAGTACAGGTCAATGGTTACAAAAATTGCAGAAAATCTTGATCTTGATACTCTTATCTATCAGCGGCTGGATGATCTGGTGGCTGCAATCGGGTTACCGAAAGAGAGAGTCTGTACCCATTGCTGGGATGGATCGGGGTATTGCTGACGGCGGGGAGCAGGGGGCAGGGGGCAGGGAGCAGGGAGCAGGGAGCAGGGAGCAAAAAGCGTAGAGCATAGAACAGAGAGCAGAGATCACCAGCCTTCGCCAAGGCTTCGGCTGGCAAGCAGGGCACAGGGCAGGGACCAGAAAACTCTATTCACTGATAAGATAATCCCATTGTGTGCCTGTCAGATACCGAAGATCTTCCTGGTTTCGGGATCCGCAAGTTTTTCTTTTGTGGCATTATAGCCCAGATCAAAAACCTCACGCGATTTTTCAGGATCAAGAATACTGTAATTTCTCAGTTCAAGGGGAGCAATAAAAACATCAAATTTCTTCGATCTTTCTGCAATCTCCCTCGACATGCTGAGCATAAAGGAACGCTCCGCGATCTTGGTAAGACTGCTCATATCCTCCTCAGGCCCTGTCGGGTTAACGAATGATCCAATGAAGATCCTGCATTTCTTTTCAATGGGTTTGATGGGCATATTATCGAGAACACCTCCGTCAACATAATAGACCTTGTTGATCACTACGGGTTTGAAGAGAACCGGGATGCTTGCTGAGGCAATTACCGGATTCATCAGTTCTCCTTTTGAAAAATATACTATCTTCCCGGTGTTGAGATTTGTTGCTGTCACAAAAAGGGGGATCTTCAGATCCTCGAATTTCTTTGCCCTCAGATTATCCCTCAGGATACGCACAATGCCGGATATCTGCAGCAGCCCCTCCTTCGGGACGGTCGGTCTGATGTATGTGAGCCTGCTGTTGGAGTTCATTATGCTCATTATCTCCTCAGGACTGTAGCCGTCGGCATACATCACTCCCGCAAGAGCACCTGCACTTGTTCCTGATATGACATCAGGGAAGATACCTGCTTCATTAAGTGCCTGCAATACACCGAGATGAGCAAATCCCCTTGCACCGCCGCCACTCAATACAAGCCCGATATTGTACTTTTTCCGTCCCATAAAAATTCCTGTGCTTTCACTTAAATAATCAGGCAAATATAAGAAATCAGGAAGGAAAATATTAACAAAAATTAAGAGAGATTACTTTGTTCAATTGTTTAAATTTGACCGTCCAAGATATGTTAAACCAATAAATCAAGATTTATGCAATTTATTCTTATTGCTTATGATGCCGCCGACAGTGAGGCTTACCAACGCAGGCTCCGGGCCAGGCCGGAACACCTTGAAAAGGTGGCTCTGTTAAAAAGATCCGGAGAATTCCTTCTCGGCGGGGCAATCCTTGATGAAAATGAGAAGATGATCGGTTCAATGATCATATATGAATCCCCGGACAAGTCTGCACTTGAAGAGAGCTTAAAAAGTGAACCCTATATAACGCAAAACGTCTGGGAGAAGATTGAGATCAGGCCTTTCCGGCTTGCTAAAATAGAATGAGCTTCAAAATGAATATATTAATTATTATAAATCAATAAATTATGAAAAAGACATTATCATTTTTGATCATTTTATTTCTGTTCGCATCAGCTTATGGGCAGCAGAGCAAACTGCCGTACAAGTTTGAAGAACTGACATCGCCTCAATTTGTTAAAGCCGCTGAGTTAGCCGGAGGCGTTTGCGTGATACCATTGGGCGTTATCGAGAAGCATGGCCCGCATCTTCCTCTCGGCACCGATATGTTCGAATCAAGGGAGAGAGCATTTAAAGCCGCAGAGCTTGAATACGCAGTGGTCTTTCCGCCATATTATTTCGGACAGATCTTTGAAGCGAGGCATCAGCCCGGAACGCTGGCATATAGCAACGAACTGTTATGGAAATTGCTGGAGGAATCATGCAATGAGCTGGCCAGGAATGGCCTCAAAAAAATCATCCTGCTTAACGGTCATGGAGGTAATACAAGTTTTCTTCAATATTTCTGTCAGTCACAGCTGGCGGCCCGCAAGGATTATATAGTGGTATTGTTTCAGGCAGGTTCGGATGCGGAAATGAACAAAGAGATCAAGTCGCTGACCAAAGCAACGCTCGATGGTCATGCGGGAGAGAGAGAAACCGCAGAGATGAGCTGGATCAGACCCGATCTCGTCGATCAGGCAGCTATAAAAAGCGAATCGGGTCTTGACCAGGGAAGACTGAATCAGCTGCAATTCGGTTATACAGGTATATGGTGGTATGCAAGATACCCGAACCACTATGCCAGCGATGTGGCTGAGCCCAACAAGAGACTTGGAGAACTTCTGATTACCAGGGATGCAAAACAGCTTGCCTCTTTGATTAAATACCTGAAGACCAGCAACACAATCGAAGAGTTGCAGGAGGAATTCAATAAGAGAGCTGATAAACCTCTGAAATAAAATAAATTAAAGGATAATAGACTTTTTTTGCGAAAGTATTAACCAAATCGGCAAAAACATGGCTTACACATTACAACCGGGACAAAAGGCTATAGACTTCAGGCTCCCGTCGACAGACGGGAACGATTACAGCCTTTCAGATTTTGACAAATATAAATATCTGGTCATTTTCTTTACATGCAACCACTGCCCTTACGTTACCGGATCGGACGAAGTCACCAGGGCGACTGCGGAAAAATATCTTCCTCTGGGAGTAGGCTTTGCCGGCATTAATTCCAACAGCGAAAATACTTATGAGGAGGACAGCTTTCCGAATATGGTTGCCCGCATGAACAAATACAAATTTCCCTGGGTCTATCTTTATGATAAGGACCAGTCAGCAGCAAAAGCCTATGGGGCATTGCGCACACCTCATTTTTACGTTTTCGACGAGAAGAGGGTTCTTGTCTATACAGGCAGGGGAGTTGATTCACCCCGCGATACATCAAGGATGACTGTGAATGATCTTGATAATGCGCTTGGTGAACTGACTTCCGGTAAGAAGGTATCGGTGCCGGTAACAAATCCCATCGGCTGCAATGTCAAATGGGAGGGTAAAGCGGCACACTGGATGCCCCCGGATGCATGTGACCTTGTCTGATAATGTCTTTATCAGAAATTAATTTTTTAACTTGAGGCAAAATTAATGCGCTATGACAGCAAGGATAAAAAACCTTTTAACTGCAGTAATACTTATTGCGGTCGTGATGACACTTCAAATGTGTTCTTCAAATAAAACTGAATCGGATCTGTCAGGGGAGAGTATTATCCCCAGGCCTGTTGAGGTAATATCCGCCGGAGACCTTTTCACCCTGAAAACAGGCACTGTGATTTATGTCCAGGATGGATCGGATGAGCTGATCAGGATAGGTGAATACCTGGCTGATATACTGAGGCCATCCACGGGATTCCAACTCCCGGTCAGACCGGCGGTCAAAGAACCCCGCAGTGGCGCCATCTGGTTAATAGTTGCCGGCACTGGCAAGGATACGGGCGAGGAAGGATATGAGCTGAACATAACACGTAAACTGGTGAAGCTCGCGGCAAACAGCCCGGCAGGGATCTTTCGCGGTGTGCAGACTATCCGGCAGATCCTGCCTCCGGCTGTGGAAATGAAGGCAAAACAGGAGGGCCCATGGTACATTCCATCAGGTACCATAGTCGATTATCCTGATTATTCCTACCGCGGTGCAATGCTCGATGTATCGCGACACTTTTTTGGTCTTGAGGATGTCAGGCGTTTTACAGACTTCCTGGCCTATTACAAGATGAACATGCTTCACCTCCATCTTTCCGATGACCAGGGATGGAGAATAGAGATCAAGTCGTGGCCCAACCTGGCAAAACACGGAGGAAGCACCCAGGTCGGAGGGGGCGAGGGGGGATATTATACCCAGGAGCAATATGCAGAAATTGTTCAGTATGCCAGGGACAGATATATTGATATAGTGCCTGAGATTGATATGCCCGGACATACAAATGCTGCCCTGGCATCATATCCCGAGCTTAACTGCGACGGAAAGGCCAGGGAGCTCTATACCGGCACACAGGTGGGATTCAGTACTTTGTGTACCAGCAAGGAGATAACCTATAAATTTATTGATGACGTGGTGAGAGAAATTGCTGCATTGACTCCGGGACCGTGGTTCCATATAGGTGGCGATGAGTCGCATGTTACAAAAATTGAAGATTATATTCCATTCATCAACAGAGTTCAGGATATTGTCCTGTCGCATGGCAAAAAAGTTATAGGATGGGACGAAATTGCACTCGCAGAACTGAGGCCGGGCAGTGTTGCGCAGCACTGGGCAGATGTTGAGAATGCTCAGAAAGCGGTCGGCCAGGGGGCAAAGATTCTGATGTCACCGGCCAGAAAAGCATACCTCGATATGAAATACGATAAATCCACTAAACTGGGCCTGAGATGGGCCGGACTGATTGAAGTGAATACAGGCTACGACTGGGATCCGGCCACAATCACGCCCGGTATAGGGAAAGAGAATATAATTGGCGTGGAATCACCATTATGGTCGGAGACCGTAACCAATATGGAAGAGTTAGAATTTATGGTTTTTCCACGCCTGCCGGGTTATGCTGAGATAGGCTGGACACCTTCTGCCCTCAGAAGCTGGGATGAGTATAAAGTAAGGCTTGCCGGGCACGGGGAGAGGTTTGAGGCAATGGGAATCAACTTTTACAGATCACCTTTAGTTCCCTGGACAGTTAAATAAGTTGTGAGTGTGGAGTTCGGAGTGTGGAGTTAGAAGTTATGAAGAGTAGGAGTTAAAAGTTCAAAAATCTGCAGCAATTGCTAAAACAATGAGAAAGACAATTTTATTTATTCTGCTTCTTGTATTACTGATTTTTCCGTCAGCCACAATAGCACAGCCGTTTACGGTTAAGCTCTGGCCCGAAGGTATACCCGGATCGGTCGCTGATGCAGAATATGTTGAAAATATCTCGACAACAGAGGGACGCGTCACACGGTGCGAAAGAGTCACAGATCCTGATCTGACCGTTTTTCTGCCCCCTGCAGAAAAAGCGAACGGAACAGCAGTACTTATATGTCCGGGAGGCGGATATGCGGTGCTGGCATTTGACCATGAAGGTAATGCCATAGCGCAATGGCTCAATGAACATGGTATTGCGGGAATTATTCTGAAGTATCGCCTGCCCTCTGACAGGATAATGAAGGATAAATCTTCCGGCCCGCTTCAGGATGCCCAGGAAGCCATGCGTACCATACGGCGCAACGCAAAAAAATGGAACATTAATCCGGATAAGATCGGGGTTATCGGTTTCTCGGCCGGAGGCCATCTGGCATCCACCCTTTCAACACATTATGCAGAAAGAGTTTATGATGTTAAGGATAACATAAGTGCCCGCCCAGATTTTTCACTGCTGATCTATCCGGTCATTTCATTTGACGCAGCCTTTACCCATGTGGGATCACGCAACAACCTCATCGGTCATGATCCTGGTGAAGAAAAGGTGAAACACTTTTCGAATGAATTGCAGATAACTTCGGATACACCGCCGGCATTTCTGGTTCATTCAGCTGACGACAAGGCTGTTCCCGTCAGGAACAGCATCTCCTATTTCAACGGAATGCAGAAATATGGGATAATCTCCGAGATGCATGTTTTTCAAAAGGGCGGACATGGTTACGGACTTGCTACGGAAGGCGGAACAGAATCATCGTGGCCGGAGCTCTGTATCAGGTGGCTGAGAGCCACAGGTTTTGCACCGGACTGAATCAGAGATCAACACAATTCCTGAGCATGATCTGAAGACTATTGTTCCGCTCCTCCAGGTCACGGTAAAAAGTTCCGAGATAATTGATCATATCTCTTTTTGATCTTTCTGATATATATGGGAATTCACGGATAACCTTATATATTTCTTCCTTCTTTTCAAGAAATTCGTTAAGCCCCTTTCTGAATTCATCCTCACTTCTGCATATTCCCCTGTACATGCGCTCTCTTACCGATTTGATCGGCAATGTCTCGGGGGGTATTGCATAGCTGGTGTTAACGAGTCCGCAGTAATCAAAGTCATAGGGCACAACTATCCCAAGATTTGACTGTTCAGTCAGTGGGTGGGAGAGTACAACAAGGTTATGTTGTCCAGGCACTGACCAGTCATAATTTCCGATCATAAAACTAAAAATAGCCACTCTGTCCATATGTTCGGGAATGATAAGCTTCTGACTTAGTCTGGGTGACTCTATCTGGAGCGTTCTTGTACGGGCAGCAAGGAACTCGTCCGGTTCTATCAGGAAAGCATATTCAGTTATTGGTCTGTGCGGCCTTCTGACGTTGATGTAATTGATCTTCAGAAGCCTGACCCTGAAGCTGAAATCAGTTAGCAGATTATAAATTTTATAGACGAGGTATTCGCGCATAATGTAATCGCTTCTGCCTGCTTTACAATGAGTTACAAGCTTAATTCTGTTTATCTGATTAAACAGGTCCCCGGGCTGTTCATCTTTTCTCAGATCCAGTCTTATGGGAGGGAAATCGCAGTAATTGCGCCGGAACTCTCCTCTGGCCCTGACGCGGACTATCCGTGTTATTGTATCTTTACCGGGCCCGTAATAGGTCATTACGGCCTCCTGATTGTCGTTTTTGTGTTTTGTTCTGCTTAGCCTTGTAACATCAAACTCAAGAATGAGTTCAAGAAGGTCATCGCTGTCAAACAGCCTGGTACTGCTGTCACCGATGAGGCCGGAAAGATCAATGGTGTCATTCTGTCCTGCAACGGGCAGGACAAGGAGAAACAGAATAACAAGACCAGAATAAAACCTCTTTTCCATTACGAGCTCCAAAAAAACAGATTCTGTTGTAAAGGTATAAAGAAAACAGGACGTGATTGTTATAAGTTTTACACCGAAAAATATTACTTTTACAGAACACCAAAAAAAGAGTAAAAATGAAAACAAAAATCCTGATCTTATCTGTTCTTATTGTTGGATTCAGCGTTGCATGCAAACCCAAAGCTCCCGCACCTTCCCAGGAGGCTGAAACAGCTTTACAGGCTCCTGAAAATCAAAGGATGATATTGGCTTATGTCTATATCAAGCCTGAATTCATTTCAGATTTTATTGAGGCTGCGAAATCAATTATTGAAGACTCAAACAAAGAAGAGGGTTGTCTTGAATATATGCTTTGGCATAATCCTTACGAGGAGACAAATTTCATCTTTGTTGAAAGGTACGTTAACCGGGCAGCTGTTGATACACATTTTGCAGCTTCCTATTTCAATGAATTTGGCCCAAAAATAGAACACATGACGCTGAAACCAGCTGAAATAAAAGTATTCAGTATTGCCGGCGAGGATTAGACCTTATTTCAACCAGATGATATATTTCAAATAATAAGATAAGAAACATGAATACCATTGAAAAAGCCCTGATGCACGGATTGTTTGTACACCTGCATCACAACATAGATAAAGTAATTGATTTCAGAAGTTTCAGTGAACTTAACCGGCAGGTTGACAGGGTCTGGCCGGGAGCACTGGCGATAGGACCGGAGAAGAATGATGATGCCGCTGTTTTTCAGGTTCCCGGCATGGAAGGTTATGTTGTCGCCAAGATGGAGAGCCACTGTTCGCCATGTGTTCCGAGGCCTTACGATGCTGCTGCCACCGGGGCGGGAGGAGCCATGCGTGACGTGGTTGCCATGGGCGGCCGGCCGGTTTTTCTGCTCGATTTCATTGGCACACGGCCGCTTGACCAGGAAGTAATAGTTGGCCCGTGCGGCTTTGCAGGAGTATGTACCTGCGGCACCTGCAAGGTAATGACCAGCCAGGAAAGGGTGAATATAATGGTTAAAGGATTAAGGGATATGTGCGAGGTCATGGATGTATTCATAGTGGGAGGGGGTTTCTCCACCTCCTTCTCAGATATAGTACCTGCAGTGGTGGTGTCGGTCTTCGGTAAGCTGGTCACTGAAAAGCCTCTGACCAAACCGGCAAAAAATGCGGGCGATAAGATAATAATCATTGGTGTTACCGGAACAGATGGCAACGATACCCTTTACAGGGCGGGACTGGTGAAGGAGATGCGACCGGCAGTGGCCCTTTTCAAAGAGGAACGGATAGCGCTTGAGGCCGCACTTGCCGCCTTCGGCACGGGAAAAATTAAGGCATGCTCTGATCTGGGTGCTGCCGGAATAGGTGCGGCAATATGCGAATCAGCAAGATACGGGGGCCTTGGAGCCAGGGTGGATCTTGCAAAGGTTCCGGTATCCGTCGGTGATATTACCCCCCAGGAGATCCTGATATGTGAAACGCAAGCCCGCTATGTGGTGCAGGTGGCGCCGGAAGATGCCGGTGAGGTGGTAAACGCTGTAAAATCAAAAACGGAAAATGTTACTGTCATCGGGGAAATAACCGCCGATGACAAAGAGGTTTTTGAATACAATGAAGAGATTATCGCCACTATCCCAAATAAGCCTTCCAGGGAGATCATTGAGGCCCTGAAAGGGTAAACGACATTTTAAGAGTATTGAACCTGACTTCTGCGGTCCGATCTGCAGAAGTCCGTAGCTGTCCCTCTGTCAGGATTCTGCTTTAATCTTTTCAATAATCTTTTCAGCTATCTTTTCAAATGCTGTAATGACTGGTTTATTTTTCTGTCTGAAAACACTCAATCCTTTTTCAGCGGCTTCACCTACTTCCGACACAAGAGGTATCTGACCAAGCAGAACCGTATCATACTCTTTGGCCAGTTTAAGTCCTCCGCCCCTGCCGAAAAGATAATACACTTCATCGGGGTGTTTTTCGGGAGTGAACCACGACATATTTTCAATGATCCCTATTACCGGTACATTCAGACCGGGGTTTTTAAACATGGATGTTGCTTTCCTGGCATCATTAAGGGATATTTCCTGCGGGGTGGTTACGATAATCGCCCCCGTCAGCTTAAGTTTCTGTACCGTCGTTAGCTGTATGTCGCTGGTCCCTGGAGGGAAATCAATTATCATATAATCGGTTTCACCCCATTCGGTATCCTCAAAAAGCTGTGTAACAGCTTTACCGGCCATTGGTCCGCGCCATATAAGCGACTGGTTGCGATCGATGAAAAAACCGATTGATATTATCTTAACACCGTATTTTTCTACCGGAAATATCATTTGTTTATCGCCAAGAGTTGTCACTTCAGGTCTTGCATCTTCGATGCCGAACATTTTCGGAATAGTAGGACCAAATATATCTGCATCTACCAGGGCTGTTCTTAGTCCGTTACGTGCGAATGTAATTGCAAGGTTGGCTGCCACTGTTGATTTTCCGACACCCCCTTTCCCTGATGCTACAACAATAATGTTCTTAACCCCTTCCATGGGGATCTTTTCAAACAAGCGGGTTTTCACGATAAATTAAAAATTAGTTCACCACAAATATAGTGATGAAACCGGACTGGTTTGAATTTAAATCCGCCGGGAGAATTTCAGATATTCCGGATGGTTACATTATAATGTACATTCCTGGCCTGGAGGTAGTTGCTGATGAATTCAAAGCATGCCGGATCTTTTCCGGCAAGTTCGGGGGAGAATACCCCCTTTTCGGAAAAAATGCCGGTCATGATCATCTCAGCCGTTGCAGTGGCCGTAAAGCCTGTGGTCCTGGCCATGGAGGAGAGCTTTTCAACCGGATCATACTCATCATAAAGATCATAGGTAACCTCTTTCCTCACACCTTCTTCCAAACCTTTTATAATGATCCGCATTACTGTGAATTCAGGTTCATCGGCAGAGAGTTTCCACGCATTGATAAGGATCCTGGAGGTGACGTCGAACG
This sequence comes from Bacteroidales bacterium, assembly GCA_019429325.1. Taxonomy (GTDB): domain Bacteria; phylum Bacteroidota; class Bacteroidia; order Bacteroidales; family VadinHA17; genus LD21. The sequence goes on along the minus strand of JAHYJA010000097.1, from coordinate 1,294 downwards.
GGATTATCTCCGTATTATTGACCACTACCGGATTTTTATCAAAAAATCCCGACTCTTTCAAAATCCTGATAAGACCTATATGACCCGGGTATCTGAGCGTCTTTTCCTTCATAAAGGGTATATGCCTCATAGTGGTTATCAGCGTCCGCAGTCCGTCGGTATTGAATGCCTCCAGTGTACCGATACCTCCGAATTCAACCTGTTCGGCATCGCTCAGTGCCGGTCTGACCACAAGTTTCCCGTATTCCACAAACCGGGCCGGCCGGGTATATTCTTCAAGGACATCAACAGGGGAAAAGGGGGCCTTGTATTCAAAGGGGAGGCTCCTCACTTTTGGCAGTCCTCCGACCATGATCGTCACCTCTTCTATTTTCATCCTTTCGCCCATGTAGCCGACGAAATAATTTGATAATCCCGGCGCAACACCGCAATCCATAATAACGGTTACCCCCTTTGCCCTTGCAAGTGGAATAAGATGAAAAACATCCTCCGCAAGAAATGTAATGTCAACAAGATCCTTTTTCTGGTCAATGACCTCGCGCATTGTCTGAAGGCCAAGGAAACCGGGAACGGCTGAGATCACAAGGTCGAATCCCCTCAAAACTGTAGCGAGCGCGGCAGTATCGGTTACATCCATAAAGGTTGTTTGTATATTATGCCTGCCCGAAAGCATGGCCAGGGCATTCCGGTCACTGTCGACCATGGTAACCTTGTGTTTTTTCGACAGATCGGCAGCCATGGCTTTCCCGACCATTCCGGCTCCGAGTATGATAACGTTCTTCATAGCTGAGAGGTTTGAGCGGAATAAGATACAAAATAAAACCATGAGGCGTGAGACATATAATCAATTTTTATATATTGCCATTGCTAAACCAGGAAAACATATCCGGTAACCATTAATAAAACTTCGTAATAACAACATCGGTCATGAGATGCAAATCCATATTTATTCTTACAGTTTTATCTTTCCTGATTACAGTAATACAATTTGAATCAGGACTTTCAGCTCAGACAGTCCTTAAAGTAAAGGGTATTGTTTACCACGACAGGAACGGTGACGGCATATACGACCATCAAAAGGATAAGCCCCTAAAAGACGTGGCCGTTTCGAATGGGAGGGAAGTCGTTAAAACAGACAAGTCCGGCAGGTATGAGCTTCCCCTGAGGGAGAATTCGGTGATCTTCGTTATTAAGCCCCGCAACTGGATGGTTCCTGTGGATGATAATCAGGTGCCCCGCTTTTATTATCTGTACAGCCCCGGCGGCACATCGGGCAGTAATTTTAAGGGATTGC
>JAHYJA010000261.1 GCA_019429325.1 Bacteroidales bacterium | reverse complement strand
CCGCAATTCCCTGCATATTCTGGGTAAATTCGAGTCTTATTCCATAGAGCGTCAGCAGACCATCGGGAAGAGTAATCTCAATAAGGTAAGCATCGCCGGACGGAACAAGTGATTTGGATCTTACAATACCCCTGACCATACCAAACTCAAGATAGGGATAACCGCTTAGTTTAATATTCACGGGCTGGCCTGTCTCCACCTTCCCCGACCTTTGCATCCTTAGATTTATTCTACCGATATAATCGCCGGTTTCAGCCGGGACAATGCTCATCACGGGTTCGTCCTTCACAACGGCCTGGTTTTCGCTCCAGAAACGGGTAAAAGTAACCTTTCCTTCAATCGGAGATACAAGCAGGTATGTGTTTTCCCATATCCTGAGCTGGGCCTTCAGGTTAAGCAGTGATTCATCGAGTATATAAAAGAGTCTCTCCCTCTCTTCGAGCCTGCGAATGGTGTAATCCTGCAAAAGTTGTTTTTTCCCGGCCAGCTCAATCGATTTTGCCGAGCGGTCAAGTCTTACCTGCTGAAGTTCAATATTTATCCTGATCAGCGCCTGGCGTGAAATCTCCAGTTCACTTTCAGAGAGCACGCCGCCTGTGAAAAGCAGGGAATCTCTCCTGTACTTCTTCTCTTCAAGCAATCTGTTCTCGTTAAAAAGCCTCTCTTTAGTCCTGACATTTCGTATGTATTCCTCAATGCTGCTGATTTCATCCTTCACTGATTCTATCCTGCTGCCATATAGATCGTTGGATATGTAGCTATTGAAATCGGAGTGGCTCTTCAGGAAAGATGCCCAGAAGTTCTGAATTTCTCCCAGCTCTGAAAAACGGGGCAGAGAGCCCGGAGCGACTCTTTCCGGATTGTTCAGGGTGTCGATCAGCGATTTGAGGATCCCGACTTCAGCTATTGATGCCGCAGTCTCCATGACAGCCAGCAGCTGACCCTGACTAACCTCTTCCTTCTCAGCAACATAAAGGTTTTTGATCCGTCCGGTGAGTTTGCTTACGATGGGGACAGGAGGGTTTACCGTGGTGATCTCAACCGGTGACGGTATGGTGTCGGGATATCTGATTACCCAGGAGAAGATGAGAAACAGGAGAAAAATTGCGAAAAGGACTGATGTCCCGATCCTCAGAATTCGGCCGGGGGGATTTCCCATGATCTCCCTTACGGGATCGGAATATATCAGTTCAGGTTTCTGGTCTTCCATCAGTGCATTCAGTTACCCAGTTCCAGCTGGTTTTTAATAAGGTTATAATAGGGACCCTTATTTTCTGTCAGTGTATAGTGGGTACCGGTTTCTGCGATCTGTCCTTTTTCGAGCACCACTATCTTGTCAGCATTTCTTACTGTGCTAAGCCTGTGCGCCACAATTATCACGGTCTTCCCCTTTAAATATTCCGCCAGGTTCTGAACAATTGCTTTTTCGTTATTAGCGTCGAGTGAGTTTGTTGCCTCGTCAAAGATAAAAATATCAGGATCCTTGTAGATCACCCGTGCAATCAGCAGGCGTTGTTTCTGGCCTTCGCTCAGCCCGTGTCCGTTTGCTCCGATTCTGGTATTGTAGCCAAGAGGGAGCGACTCAATGAATTCCCTTATGTTGGCCGTTTCGGCTGCCATTATCAGCCTGTCTTCGTCTATTGTACCGGGACCCGGTGAAATATTAAGGGCTATTGTTCCCGGAAAGAGGTAGCCATCCTGCATAACGGCTCCAACCTTTGTCCTCCACATTTTGAG
>JAHYJA010000096.1 GCA_019429325.1 Bacteroidales bacterium | reverse complement strand
CCATGGTAAGGACTATACCGGCGATACCCGGCAGTGTGAGAACGGCACTCAGAGATGCCAGCACCCCGAAAAGAAGGAATACGTTTGAGAAGAGGGCGATATCAGATACTGTCCCCGCCACTTTGCTGTAATAGAATATCATGTACAGCAATACGATCGAGAAAGCGATCACGAATGAAATAAAACCCGACTGGATAGCTTCTTTCCCCAGGGTGGGGCCAACAACGGTATCAGAAACAATCCGGGCAGGAGCGGGAAGTTTTCCAGATTTCAGGATATTTGCCAGGTCGTTAGCCTCATCGATGGTGAAGTCGCCGGTGATCTCAGTGTTACCGCCAGTTATCTCATTCACTACCCGCGGGTATGAACGGACATATCCGTCGAGTACAACAGCGATACATCGACCGACGTTTTCGCGTGTCATCCGCGCCCATATCTTTGCTCCCTCCGCGTTCATGTTGAAGTCAACCTTTACCTCCGAGCCGGTTATTCCCGTTGATGGGCGGGCTGAAGTAATTACATCTCCGCTCATCGGTGGCCGCCCATCCCTGGTTGTTACTTTAATGGCATGAAGTTCATATAATGTGCCTGACGGGTCGTATTTATAAGGGTTCTGACTCCAGAGCAGTTTGAGGTCCCGCGGAAAGAGTGCTCTTACCTGGTTCATTTTGAAATAGGCATTGACACGGGCGGTATCAAGTCCGCTGGCCAGCCCGACCATGCTTGAGGGCAAAGGTTCCCCTGTCTCGGTAACCCGCGGGCTCAGGAGCCCGAAAAGCGGGTTCTGAAGGTTAAACTCCTCCCTTGTTGAAGCTTCGGGAGCAGTTGTATCGTCTTTTTCAAGAAGGTCGAGAAGTGACCTTTCACTTTTTGTTGTATCGCCTTCAGCAACTTCTGCCTGAACCGCAACCGCTGTGGTATCACTTGTGGTCTCACGGTTTACCACAATTTCCCTAAGGAGATTGTTTGCCTGAATAAGGTAGCCTATGATCTCAGAATTCTCGTAGGTCTCCCAGAATTCCAGATTTGCTGTTCCCTGAAGAAGTTCCCGCACCCTTTGCGGATCGTCCTGCCCGGGCAGTTCAATCAGTATCCTGCCTTTGGTGGCCAGCCTGGTAATGTTCGGCTGGACAACCCCAAAACGGTCGATACGGGTACGAAGGATATTGAAGGCATTGTCGATGGCAACTGAGACCTCATCCTCAAGAACATTCATCACATCATTATTCGATGAATTGAAATTTATTCTTTCCTTCATTTCGACTGTCCCGAAAATGGCCGCGAGCTTGGCATTGGGATCTATCTCGGTGAACGCCCGGTAAAAAAGATCCAGGTAATCCGCCTGACTCTGTCTCTGTTCCTGACGTGCCCTTAACAGGGCTTCATTGAATATTTTATCTGTGCTGTAATTTGAGAGTGCTTTCAGAATATCCTCCACGGATACCTCGAGGATCACGTTCATCCCACCCTTGAGGTCGAGGCCAAGGTTAAGCTCTTTCTTCTGTACCTGTTTGAAAGTATTACCAAGAAAACTCCATTTTTCCTTAGGCAGGGTGGCGATAGAATCAAGGTAAGCGCGTTCCCTGACGAGGTCTCCTTTTGCGTATTCCCTGGCATCCTTCTTAACCTTGGAGGTTGCGGCGGTAAAAGATAACTGGTAAACAGATACCAGTGCCAATGCAATCGCCAGGACTATAATAACTGCTTTGTTTTGCATTTGTCAGTTTTTTGGATTTCTTCAGATAAATAATTTCTGATTCTTGTTTATTGAGGCGCAAAGATAAAAAAATATTTGCAAAAAAAAGGGCTGGAATAAGTTTATCCAGCCCCCAATCAAATGGTATGAACCCCAGAGCAAGCTCTGGACTCAAAGAACGGTGCAAGCACCGAGGAATTATACCTATTTTTCGCGTCCGCCGAAGCTTTACGCGAAGGCGGATTAAATATAACAACAATTACATCCCGATGTGCAAATAAACTGAAAGGAATTTATTTCATCTCTCCTGATCCTGAGATTAGCCCCTGAAGGTACTCGTTATAGAAATTTACCGCGGCCATCTGCTGGGGTATCAGTACCCTGTCGGCACCGCAGGTGTCAAGCAGTTCGAAATCCCTTTCATTCTGTGCAGTAAGATAGGTTTTGCCGCGATACCGCCCCTTGCGGAGTGTCCTGATCAGGTGCCTCGAATGATCCAGGTCGGGGATTGTGCTGATTATGCATTTTACATTCTTTACGGGCAGTTGTTCCAGCAGGTCCGGATCCTCAATATCGCCATAGACGATATCCTTGCCTTTTTCCTGCCAGCTTCTCACCACCGTAGGATCAAAATCGATCCCCAGATAGCTGATCTCCGGATGCTGGTCGAGCATTTCCGCTATATGCCTTCCGAATCTCCCGATACCTAAAAGTATGATGTCGTATTTTTTCTTTTCGATTGCTGTATCGGAAGATTCACGGTAGGGGTTCTTCCTCTCGAAAATGCTCAGGACAGGCGCTATGAACTCGTAGATCTGATGAGAATACAGTATCAGATAGGTAGAAAGTCCGATGGTGATCAATCCAACGAGTGTGATGAGTCCTACTGTCTCTTCTGTTATGTGCCCCACTGCAAGTCCCAGTCCGGCGAAGATCAGCGAAAACTCGCTTATCTGGGCCACCGTAAGCCCGGCAAGGAAAGAGGTTCGTTTTCTGTAACCCATTGCCCCCATGATGATCAGAACAATTATCGGATTGCCTATCAGCACAAATGCAGAAAAGATCAACGCGGTATAGGCCTTGCCGCTTATCGCCATCAGGTCGAGCTCCGAGCCCATGTTGACAAAAAAGAAGATCAGCAGGAAATCCCTCAGGCTCGTCAGACGGCTGCTTATCGTATCCTTGAAATCCGACGAGGCAAGGCTGACCCCCGCGAGAAAAGCCCCTACCTCAGCGCTGAACCCTAAAAGTTCACCGAGCGACGCCATCGTGACGGCCCATCCGACGGCAAACAGCGACAGCAACTCCTGCGATTTTGCGAGGAAAAAGCTCAGTTTGGGGATGATCCATCGCATCGCCGCAATGGTTATCAGTATCATTACAACTCCGGCAAGCATCTTCTTGATAATATCCACTGCCAGTACCACATCCTCCGTCTGCCTCATCCCCGAAAGGATGATCATCACCAGTATTACAACGATATCCTGGACGATAAGGAACCCTATCGCGATCTGACCGTGAAGCGAATCGACCTCCTTTTTGTCGGAAAGAAGTTTTACAATTATGATGGTGCTCGAAAAGGTAAGGGCAACTGCAATATAGAAGCTGTGAAGCGGTGAGAAGCCCAGCCCGATGCCTATCAGGTATCCGAAGAATGACGTGAAGATCACCTGCCCCATTCCGGTTAAAAGGGCTATCTTTCCAACAGATTTTATTATGCGAAGGTCGAGCTTGAGCCCGACGATAAAGAGCAGTACAGCAATTCCGATCTCCGCCAGGAGGTGTATGTTATCCTTCGATTTTATTATATCGAGTAATGATGGGCCCACAATGATGCCAAGTGCTATGAACATCACTATCAGAGGCTGTCTGAGGAAAAGGCCAAGCGCTCCGAGCAGAGCCGCAAGGAAGAGAATAACTGTTACTTCGTAAAAAACATTTTCCGTTAACTCTGACAACCACTCCATTCAATAACCCGCTTTAAGTTTTATTTATCGTGTTCCTTCTTCAGCTTATTTGTCGTATTCCTTCTCCCGCTCCCTGCCCGCACTTATCCACTCCGGCAATACATTCTCAAGAAATACCTTTTTCTCTGCTTCGAGCTTCCTCATGTCGAGGCCGATGAATGCCTGTCCTTTCTCTTTTGTGCTTATATCGGGATAAGGGATCTCCAGATTGTGCCCCAGCGATGCGAGCACCCTTGCCAGCTTGATCCTTGCCTCCTGAGCGAGTGCGATACCGCCTGAAATGATCCTGCCGGTCTCAACGGGTGCGTGGAACGAGTTACCATGACCGGCGGCCGCCATATCCCATCTCCACTGGGCATGGCGTATGTCATAAAGTATCTCCTTCATCTGAGCTTCGCTGGCACCCTTGTCCCATGCTGCTTTGGCCTCTACATGACATCGTACAAGGAGTGTCTCGAGGATCTCCCTGTTTTCCATTATCTTATCCTGCCGCGTATAGACATCTTCTATCAGTTTCTGCGTCTCTTCGCGATGGCACACCTGGCATGAGTTTGCGACATTGTTAAGAGGACTCTGCAGGTGATGATCGGTAAATTTCTGACCCCCTTCGCTCTTGAACGGCATGTGGCAGTCGGCGCATGAGACGCCTCTTGACGCATGTGTACCGGTAAGGTACATCTCATAATCGGGATGCTGTGCCTTCAGCATCGGAGCACGGCTCAGGGCGTGGGTCCAGTCGGAAAACTCAATATTGTCATAATACTTCTCCATCTCTTCGGCGCTCATCCCGTTTTTCCACGGGAAAACCAGGTACTGGACGCCCTCGACAATATTTTTATTGAAATAATATTCCACATGGCACTGTGCGCACACGAGGCTTCTCATCTCCTGGTGCGACGACTTTCCTATGTCGCGTCCCATGGCTTCGAACGCCTCTATCAGTGCCGGCCGCGATATCCGCAGGTTCATGGTCTTTGAATCGTGGCAGTCGGCACAGCCGATTGGATTGAGCACCTCCGTCCCTTTGGTGTCCCATGTTCCCCTGTAGAAGTCGGCCACGCTGGTCTTGTTCATCAGCCGCGGCACATCCGGACTCTTGCATGTCCAGCAGGTGTTGGGCTGGGGGCTCGGCACGCCGGCTGACGGGGCTCCTGTTCGCAGGCTGTTGTAAACATCCTCAACAGCGTAATAGTGTCCCCTGCCCTGGTTATAGTCCCTCGAGAACAGGTAGCCTGCCCACAGGACGGCCATGCGGGGCGACTCCTCCAGCATGTCGACCATTGCGCTTCCGCCATGTTTGCTCCTGAAATCTGTCTGGGCCGTTCTGAGGTATGAGTTGTACTGCCGCGGGAAGAACTCTCCCCATTTCTCATTGCGTGGCTCGTATTCCTGGAAGGTCAGCTGCGGGGTATAGGCGAATATTGCCTCAGCTCTTCTTTCGATGATAGAGGAGGCCAGCATGCCGAGGAGGAACACTATTGCCACCGTAGCAAGGAAAATTATCCAGCCAAGCCAGGGTCTCTCTCTGAGGATTTCGGGAATGGATTTCATATTGTGGTTGTTACTGGTTACAGGTTGCTGGTTACAGGTTACAGGTTACAGGTTGCTGGTTACTGGTTACTGGTTACTGGTTGCTGGTTGCTGGTTGCTGGTTGCTGGCTTTGCCCGTCGAGGCTCTGGCGAAGGCGGGTTGTCCGGATTTGTAAGTTTTCTCAGCCATTCAGGGACAACGGAGCCGGGCAGGGGCACGCGGGCCCATGGAACGCTTGAGAGGCTGTTCACAGTTCCGTGGGGAGTCTCCCGGTGGCATTCCCGGCAGTTACGCTCCATCCTGAAGGTATGTGTTGAGCTGTTATAGGCTAGCAGGCGGCTGTCGGTCAGAAGTTCTTTATGGCATCTTATACAGTTCTGGTGCACCACCTTCTTCCCTTCCTCCTGGATGAAGATCACCTGAGGCTCATTGCGGAGTGTGAAGATGGTTGCGTGGCGCAGGCCGTCCTTTGCTTTGAAGAAATATTTGTTTACGAAGTTGTTATGCGGCACATGGCAGTCGTTGCAGTTAGTGCTCCCGCGGTGGGAGCTATGCTGCCATGTTGCATACTGGGGCGCCATAATATGGCAGTTGACGCATGTCCCGGGATTATCACCGAGGTACGATGGAGCATTGGATATATAAAAAGAATAGAGTACGAGTCCGAAAAAGACGCCTGCCGCCAGTATCACAGCAAGTTTCCACCTGTCGGGAGGCATTAGTTTCTTCAGTAACCCCATAAAGCTTTTTATTTGCAAGATATAAAATTATCCCTCATCCGTTGGCTGAAGCCAACGGAAATTTAACAATTCAGGGAATATCCTGCAAACAGGCTCAGGGCAACTCAATTGCCGTCAGCTTCAGCTGACGGATCCAGGATTTGGGCTGAAGCCCAATAACAAAAGGGGCCGCTTTCATCCGTTGGCTGAAACCAACGGTAATTGACTGCTCTCCTGAGTGTTAGCTGTCTGAAGATTGGCCTGGGGCAGCTCAGTTGCCGTCAGCTTCAGCTGACGGATCCAGGATTTGGGCTGAAGCCCGATAACAATTATAGATCTTTCACCATCCATATAGTGCACCCAAAATGACCCGAATTACCAAGCGCGTGCGGTATATGCCGGAACCCTGCCTTCAGGTACATCGATACGGCCTTTTCGAGCTCCGGGAGCGACTCGAGGTAGAGCCGGGTGTAGCCAAGATCCCTGGCGGACCCGAAGCACTTCTCCATTAACATACGACCGATCCCCTTACCACGCCATGGTACCAGCAGGTAGAGCTTAACCAGCTCCGCACAGCCCGGTGGCAGATCCGGAGTCGGGAAGACACCGCAACCGCCGATCATTCTACCCTCCTCCTCTGCGATCCAGTAAGCGGACCCGGGGGTTCTGAAAAGCGTGTAAAGATCGTCGGTTGTCGGATCGAAGTAGACAGTTCCCGGACGGTCTATCTTAAATTCCCGGAAGACTGTCCGAATAAGGCCGGCGAGCTCTTTGTTGTCCCCTGGACGGATAGGTCTTAAAATGATTTCGGGCACCTTGTAATTTATTTGCGTAATACTATTCAGGAGTAAAAATAAGATAAACCGGCAAACCTTCCAACCCCTCCCTTCAGGGAGGGGATAGCGGCCGGTAGCAGGAATCCGGAAGAGGTTCCCAACCTGAGTTTCGGGTTCGGTTAGTGAAGATTCTCTTAAAGCAGTGTTTGTGATCGAATATTAATATGTATATTTGTGATTATAATCACTAATTATTATATTCAACAAAATATCTTAAATATGGTAAAGAGACATCTGGAAGATACATTGACGGAGTATCTGTTTAAAGGTAAAACAGTTATAGTTTACGGGGCCCGGCAGACAGGTAAAACAACCCTTGTTGAGGAACTTATAAAAAAACTAAAGATAAAATCACTGATGCTGAATGGCGATGACGCTGATATCCGGGAGCTTTTTTCATCTGCCACTTCCGCAAAGTTCAAACCTGTCATAGGAGATTATAAGCTTATTGTTATTGATGAAGCACAGAGAATCCCTGATGCCGGACTTGGCCTAAAGATCATGCACGACAGCTTTAAAGATGTCCAGCTTATAGTAACAGGTTCTTCTTCACTTGAACTCGCTGAGAAAACAAAGGAACCAATGACAGGCAGGAAATCGGAGTTCTGGCTCAGTCCGTTTTCATTCGGCGAAATGGCCGGTCATCACGGGTTCCTGGCAGAAAAACGATTGCTGGAACAGAGGCTTATTTATGGTTATTACCCTGATGTTGCCCTTAATACCGGCAACGAGAAACGAATACTTAAAACGCTGGCATCAGACTATCTCTACAAAGATATCCTGGCAATGGGAAATATAAAGAAGCCTGTATTGCTTGATAAAATTCTAAAAGCTCTGGCACTGCAGGTTGGGAACGAAGTTTCATATAATGAACTTGCTCAGTTACTTGACTCTGACAAGGGAACAATTGAGAAATATATTGACCTGCTGGAAAAGACATTCATCGTTTTCAGATTGCCCGGGTTAAACAGGAACGTAAGGAATGAAATAAAAAAAGGCAAAAAAATATATTTCTGTGACAACGGGATCAGGAATGCCGTCTTAGGTAATTTTCAACCACTCGTTTCCAGGGTTGATACAGGAGCCTTGTGGGAGAATTTTCTTGTCAGCGAGAGATATAAACTGCTTGCAAACAATGATGAAGTGCCGAAAACATATTTCTGGAGAACAACTCAGCAGCAGGAGATAGATTATATAGAGGAGTACAGGAACAGTTTTTTTGCATATGAGTTCAAGTGGAGATCACGGGGAAGCTCCTTTCTTTCAAAAACCTTCTCAAAAGCCTATCCCGTGTCAGAGTTCAGAGTCATAACACCGGATAATTTTCATGAGTTTCTGATGATTACTTAATGTCCGGGAATCCGGAAGAGGTTCCTGGCCGGAGTATCCAAAGCCGGCCGGTGAGGGTTTTTCGACTAATTTAGGAATTGCTCGAAAAATATTTTACTAAAAATTGTTTCATGGCAATTGCTCAGGTTTGTCAGGAGATTTTATGGATTCATTACAATTCTGATTAATGTTCGTCAAAATATTGGCCTAAAGTATGACCAATATTCAACTGCCTGTAAATAAGCGATGTCGTCTTTCCCTGATTTTTTCGATCGCTAACCCTTTTCATATCAAAGCATAAGGGAACAGGGCCTTTCTTGACATGTAATCAGGCCAAAAACGGACCCCGAATCCGTTCGTCAACAAAAAAGCTCCGTTCGTCAAGCATTTTGAAGTTTTGTCAAAGTATAACAAAGGACATTGTCAGTTTCGGAAATTTGTTTAATTTTTACACCAAATCTAAAAGATTACTAACTAAAAATTGAAAAACATGAGAACAATTAAATCTTTACTTTTTGTGGCGTCGCTGATTCTGGTGATGTTCGGATGCCAGAGTGACCTTACTGATCAAGAATTAGGCAAAGACAACCCCTTGGCAATAGTTGAAGTTGTTGTTGGGGATACAGGCGGTAATGTTGATTGTCCAGATGGTTATGGATACTCAAGCGGAAGGATTAATTACCCTTTTGTCTATGATGATGACGGCGATCCATTAACTCCTGATGTACCTGTTGTATGGCCAGATGGCTTTACTATTATTACAGATGGAAATACTCTATCTTGGAGCTACACACCTGTTGATGGTATGTGTCTCGATGGAATTACTGTTATAGTTAAAGGTGGTCCTAAGGCAAATGTTTACACATACTTACCCGGGGTAGATGGAGATGCTAACTTGACTGCACCTATTAATCCTAAAAATAATAAGCCGTATGGAATAAGTAACTTGACTCTGTGCTATAACCTTACTCCTTGTGGAAATGGTGAATGCCAGGAAGAAACTGCTTGGGGTGGTAACACAAGCGTTAATGTTGGGGATAGTGGTGCTTGGTGGTATTATTACATAAATAATGGCGAGGTTCAGACTATCTGGGCTGGGCAGACTATTAATGTTGGTACAGTTGTATATACCGGGGGACAGCTTGTAATTATTCTTACAGGTGGATGGGAACTTCAAGATGTTGAAGAGCCTGTCAAAATTCAATGTTATGAAACAATTCCCAACGATAGACCAGCTGCTGGTCAATTTACTACATACAAAGGAGATGACCTCACTGTACCAGTTACTAGCTGCAACTACTTTGCAATACACCTTGATGTTCAGCTTTGCCCTGAAGAATAAGAAAGTTAATTAATCACCTGAAAGTACTTAAGAACATTAAAGACCCGCGGCTAAAGCCGCGGGTCTTTTTTGGGGTACTGGGGAGGGAAGTGGGAACTGAGCAGCCAGGGCAGAAAGAAATCCGCACCCCCCTGCCCCCCCTGGCAGGGGGGGTAATACTCTGGACTTAAGCCAATTTGTAATAGCTATAGAGGATTAACCCCCCTATCCAGGGGGGTGCCCTGCGAAGCAGGGCGGGGGGTCTTGCCCGATGAGAATCTGGAAGAAATTTCCATGGGGTGATATGCAGAAGCTGGAATGGGGCACGGATCACAGATCCGCGCCAGCGGTGAAAGTGGGCACGGATTGCAAATCCGCGCCAGCGTTTCAGATGGATCCGCGGCAGCGGAGGCCCTCGCAACCCCCCTTGAAAGGGGGGTTTTTAATCCAGGTTGCAGTGCTTTAAATCATTTTTGCTACATTTGGGCAGATGTTTACTCTTTGCCGCGCATGAAGCTGACCCGAACCCCTTACCGTAACATCCGGCTAATAATGATGCTTGCATGCCTGCCGGTCACAGTACTCTCTCCGGCACGCGACTATATCGTAACCGGAACGGTTACCGACATATCAGGGGCAACAGTCCCGAGCGCCAGGGTATCCATGACCGCCGGCACCACCGAATACGCTGCCATAACCGGCGCTGACGGCCTCTACTCCCTCAGAATATCCGGCATCTACAGCTCGATATCCGGACTGCTTCAGCCGGGCACCCCGTACCCCAACCCTTTCTCATACTCGGTTAATATACCTTTTATTATAAACAGCTCCGGCGATATTCGCCTCAGCATCTATAACCTGCGCGGACAAAAGATCAGGGAGATAAATTTCCCCGACGTTGTCGCAGGCAGCTACCGTGCTGTCTGGGACGGCTGTAACCAGAATGGCGCCCCGGAAAGCCCGGGATTCTATTTCTTTGCCCTCACCTTCCAGGGCAGAACCTGGTCGGGAAGACTGGTAAAAGTGGCAGGGGTCTCAAACTACTCCGCAGGCACCGCACTGGAGATGATCATGATGCCTCCCGCAACACCTCCTCCCTCAGGATCACCGCGTATCCCTGTTATTGCCGGGGTTACAAACCCGGATTTCTACCCTGTAAGACTGACAGACATCTCCATAGCCAGGGATACGGTGATAGATTTCGAGCTGTGCCGCAGACAGAACCTGCCTTTCAAAACCTCGGGCAACCATATCGCGATGCACACCGGACAGAACTACCGTCCGCTGATGCTCAAGGGCATTAACCTGGGATCATCCCCGCCCGGATATTTCCCCGGAGAGATAGCTTACGCCATAACCCCTGCCGAATACGAAAAATGGATCAGACAGATGGCAGAGTCGGGCTTCAACAGCATAAGGGTCTATACCCTCCACCCTCCGGTCTTCTACGAGAAGCTCGCGGAATACAACCAGCGCAATCCCGACAATCCCCTCCTTCTCTTCCAGGGCATCTGGCTCGAGGAGGTTGAAGACAGGCACGATCCCGCCTCATACGACCTTATTAACAGATCAGCCTCTTTCGTCAAAGAGATAAAAGAGGTTATAGACTGCGTCCACGGCAACGGCGACATCGCCTTCCGGTACGGCAAGGCATACGGCAGATACCTTACCGACGTCTCGAGATGGACCGCCGGTTTCATAATTGGCAGGGAGATAGCGCCCCAGGAGGTTGACTCCACCAATAAGTTCCACCCTGGAACCACCTCATTCAACGGCACCAACTACAGCATAACCGGAGCAAGCGCCACTGAGGTGTTTGCCACCAGGATGCTCGACGAGACGGTAACTTACGAAGCACAGAAATACAATATCCGCCGCCCGGTCAGCATATCAAGCTGGCCCACGCTCGACCCCCTTACGCACCCGACAGAGATCTATACCGACGAGGATGTGGCATCGTTCGACATAACAAAGATCAGCGGCCGTACCAGCGAACCCGGCATCTTTGCCAGCTACCACGCCTACCCTTACTACCCCAATTTCATAAGCCTGCAACCCGGATACCAGACCTACAGCGACAGCGAGGGGCCCAACAGTTATCTCGGCTACCTGAACGACCTGAAAGGCCACTACTCCGACGTACCTCTCATAATTGCCGAGTTCGGTGTTCCTTCAAGCTGGGGAAGCGCACATCAGTCGTTCAGCGAGATGCACCACGGCGGTTACTCGGAGCAGCAGCAGGGTGAGAAGAACATGAGACTTCTTAATAATATGATCGATGCCGGCTGCGGCGGCGGGTTCATGTTCGCCTGGATGGATGAGTGGTTCAAGCCTACCTGGATCGTCATGTACCTCGAGGCCTACGGCCTGATGTCGGACGGTGTGATGATACCCACACGCCAGCTGTGGCACAACCTCGCCTCTGCTGAGCAGAACTTCGGACTTATCTCATACGATCAGAGCAGTACCCTGCCTTTCGTGCCATACCAGACGGACAATCCCGCAGGTGCGGTCAGGAAGATCGAAGCCACCAACGACAACAGCTACTTCTTCCTCAATGTCGAGACTGCCACTCCCCTTTTATCCGGCGATACCGTGATGGTCGCCTTCGACACCTATAAGAACAACACAGGTGAATCGCGCCTTCCCAACAAAAAAGCCCTTACCAACAGGTCCGAGTTCCTGCTGCAGATGGTCATTTCTGAAGACACTGCCCTCTATCATGTTACTGAAGCGTACGATTTTAACGGACTGACGCCCAGGTTCAATCTTGCCGACCATTCGGTCCAGAAGTTCCGGAGCACCGTTACC
>JAHYJA010000095.1 GCA_019429325.1 Bacteroidales bacterium | reverse complement strand
GGAGATATGGATTACATGGTTCATTTACCGGGCGAACTGCATCATGCTGTGGCAGGGGCGTTGCATGCAACGCCTCCTACTACATTTAAAGAGGATATCTCTGTTTATTTCGATGAAAATGTCTTAATAACCCAAAGGAATACAGTAAATTATGAATACTCATGAATTAAACAGACTATAATCCAGGACCAATTCAATACATGGTTTTTTCTTAAGATCACCTATGCATTTTTAAATTATTCTTACCTTTATGGGTAAGCTGTGATATGACTTTGTAATTAACACTTTTGAGTTTCGTTTTATTGGTTTCAACTTTATAAATCTGGTTATTATATTTACGGAAATACAGGTATACAAGATGTACAAGAAAATCTTGATCCCAGCTATAATAATCATATTGGGGTTGCTGTCATGTAATGAAGATTTCCTGACGAAACAACCAAAAGGAGCTGCTGCAGGATTAGTAATAGAGTCGCCTGAAGGAATAGAAGCTATTCTTATCGGAACCTATGCTTCTTTTAGAGGCACCTCAATGAATGGTGCAATGGGAACAGATTGGACTTATGGAAGTGCTTATTCTGATGATTGTCATTATGGGCAATTTGGTGGAAGTAACTGGGATGTAATGGACAGATATAATATACGGTTTGCTTTCCCTGGCTTTATTGACAGGTGGAGATTCTGCTATGAAGGAGTTTCCCGTGCGAATCGTGTTATAGAGTTTTTAACTAAAAACCAGCAGGGAGAGAGGCCAATTCTCTCCGAAAGAGCTATCCAGATAGAAGCAGAAGCTAAATTTCTCAGAGCCTGGTTTCATTTCCAGGCAAACAAGGTCTTTGAATATATTCCATATATTAAAACAGAAGCTGAGCTCGCTCCAACTCTCCCCGAAAATGTTCAGAATTCTGATCACGGTTGGGATGGCATTGAAGAAGATCTGCAATTTGCAATTGATAATCTGCCTGTAACTCATCCTCTTGGCGAGGTTGGTCGACCGACAAAATTTGCTGCGGAAGCAGTAAAAGCCCATGCCCATCTGTATCAGAAAGAATTTGAAAAGGCTAAGGAGCTTCTTGACGATATTATCAACAACGGAGGTTTTGAACTTGTTTCAAACTTCTATGATAACTATGACATGACTCATGAAAATAATACAGAATCCATTTTCGAGATTCAGGTGGCCACAACTGCTACAAGCCACAACTCTTTATATCCTGCAGGTGCTGCCTTTCACCAGAAGGGACCGGCGAGTTTGGGTGGATGGGGCTTCTTTAATCCGACTCAGCTGCTTTTTGAGGCCTTCCAGGTAGATAATGACGGGTTTCCAATTTTAAATATTTCTGACAGGGAACCATTAGTCAATGATCAGGGTCTCAGCAGCAAAGAGGAATTCATCCCAACTGACCACCTGTTGGATCTGAGAGTTGACTGGACAATTGCCCGTCGTGGTATCGATTATCTTGGCTGGGGGATCCACCCGGGAGCAGCCTGGATGAGAGAGCAACATATAAATGGCCCGTATATGACCAAGAAATACATGCATTTCAAATCTGAACAGATCCTCAACAATTACGGTCCTGGATTCTATAATGGCAAAAATTACAGGTTATACCGGTTAGCACATATAATATTGTGGAGAGCCGAAATTGCAGTTGAAGAAGGTGATCTTGATTATGCAAGGATACTTGTAAATAAAATCCGGGACAGGGCAAAAAATAGCACGCCGGTTATGGGTTTATGCAAAACTTACTCTGATCTGGAGAATAATCCCCTGGTAGATTGGACTCAACCCGCTGCAAACTACAAAGTTGAACCTTATCCCCCGGGTCATCCCTCATTTTCGAATATAGAGGAGGCAAGAAATGCTGTGAGAATGGAGATAAGGCTTGAATTTGCTACGGAGGGACACAGATTCTTTGATCTTAGACGCTGGGGTTTGGATAACTCTGTACTTAATGACTTCATCCAGCGAGATCAGATAATGACGAATTATATGAAAGGAGCTATTTATGACCCTGAAGAGGATGATTTTTGGCCATTACCTCCTGAGGAAGTAGAACTCCAAAAAGGAATCCTTCGTCAGGATTCTTCATACTTAAATTATCAATATGCATATTACAAATAAAGGAACTAAAAAACCTGCCTCGGACGGTGCTTGTTTAACAGGCTTAGCCGTCGCCCAACCTCCGCCAAACCTCCACCAAACCTCAGCCAAACCTCCGCATGGCTACGGTTGACAAAGCATGGCTACGGTTGTCAATGCAAGGCTCGTATTAATAAGTTAAGTTCGTCTGACAGCCACATTATTTTATAGCTTTGATAAATATTTGTAACCAGAAGAATATAGGGTCTTATAAAACTCAGAAAATATGAAATCTCTTAAAAGTTTCTTAATTCCTGTATTAACAGTAATAATAGTTACTGCGTGTACTCAAAAGACTAACACCGGATCTGCTGTCGTGGATATTAGCATCCCACATATGGTAAAACAAGGAACTGCCACACAACTTATCGTTGATGGATCACCCTTTCTGATGCTGGCAGGGGAGCTGCATAATTCAAGTATGGGAGGCATTGAGTATATGAGGCCAATCTGGAAAAGAATGGCCGATGCAAACCTGAATACATTAATTTCAACCGCTTCTTGGGAACTTGTTGAACCAGAAGAAGGCCGGTTTAATTTTGAACATGTTGACAGCATGATAATTGGGGCAAGGAAAGCAGGTCTCAAACTGGTCGTAATATGGTTTGCAAGCTGGAAGAACAGCGCATCGTCGTATGTCCCTTCATGGGTAAAGCTTGATAAAGAAAGGTTTCCTCTGGTTAAGGATGAACAGGGTAATACGCTCAACATACTGTCTACATTTTCAGAAGAATCATGCAATGCGGATGCAAAGGCATTTGCCGCCCTTATGGAACATATCCGGCAGATCGACGGTGAACATCATACAGTAGTGATGATGCAGGTCCAGAATGAGATAGGAACACTCCGCACTAAACGAGATTATAGCGAACCAGCCAATGCAGCATTTTATACTACTGTCCCGGCTGAATTGATGGATTACCTTAATAAAAACAGAGATTCTCTTCATCCTGGAGTTCTGGAAGCCTGGGGAAAGCAGGGCTTCCCGGAAACAGGGACATGGGAAGAAGTGTTTGGAAAAGGTGTCCTTGTTGACGATTGGAAAGGAATGTCCTATCTGACAGAGGAACTGTTCATGGCCTGGAACTATGCAAAATATGTAGGTAAAATTGCAGAAGCAGGCAGGGAAAAGTATGATATCCCCATGTATGTAAATGCATGGCTGAAGCAACCCGGATCAAGCGGGCATGCTCCCGGGAACTATCCCAGTGGCGGACCAACCCCACAGGTAATTGATGTATGGAGAGCAGGCGCTCCATCTATCGACTTTATTGCTCCGGACATATATATTGTTGACCATTTCAGATATATATGTGATCAGTATACCCTTTCCGGAAATCCTTTATTCATACCAGAGACCAGGGGTGATGCCGGTGGTGCCTCCAGGGCTTTTTTTGCATACGGAAAATACAATGCAATGTGTTATGCTCCTTTCGGTATTGATGGGGGTGACGCCGGGGCAAGTGTCGAAGACATTTCAGATATGAAAGATGCTTACGGCACACTTAAGCAACTGACAACCATGATTCTCCACAATCAGGGAACACAAAATATAAACGGACTGATGGTTGATAACAATTCAGGAATTGATTCTATGGTAATCGGAGGTTATGAGATCAGAGGTACGTTACCAAGGAGGTTCAGATTTGCCGAAGCAGGCATTCCCGGAGGACAGGGAGCTGAACAACAGAACCGGGGACAAACAGGAGGCTGCCTTATAATCTCAACCGGCCCGGGTGAATATATCGTTGCCGGACGAAATATGTCACTTACTTTCGCTATGGCAGATCCTGAATCAAACCAAAATGTTGATTTCTTATCACTGGAAGATGGAACATATGTTAAAGATCAGTGGATTACTGGCCGCCGGCTGAACGGCGATGAACGCAGAGTTAATTTCCCCGCCGATAGGAGCAAAATCTTTAAATTAAGTCTTTACTCCTATTAAGTAGATGACCTGGACAAAAACTTTTAAAACCAAATCAGGTAAAACCCGGGGCGAACATCCTGAAAATAAGACCCTATAACTAAAGTAGACGGTGTTTGTCACGGTTTTTGAACGTCTTTACTGCTCCCAACTAAGCATTGTGGCAGGGGCGTTGCATGCAACGCCTCTACGAATGGATTCCCGGTAAATTGGTTAATACCAGCGATCTCATGTATATGATCTGGCTGACAAATCCATTTCATTCTATGGCTAACAACCTATTACAACAACCAATAATATTTTTGCGTTTTGTTCAGATAAGGTTTAATTTTATACGTAAATATACCTCAGATGCCCGGCATTATTGAAGGATATAATTACGACATCTTCATCTCCTACAGGCAGAAAGACAACAAGGGAGAAAAGTGGGTGAGTCAGTTTGTTGAAGCGCTGAAGGCTGAACTCGAATCAACTTTCAAGGAGGAGATCAGCGTTTACTTTGATGTCAATCCACATGACGGGCTCCTGGAAACACACGACGTGGATGAATCACTTAAGGAGAAGTTAAAATGCCTGATCTTGATTCCCATAATATCACGTACTTATTGCGATCCAAAGTCTTTTGCCTGGGAACATGAGTTTAAGGCATTTGTGGAACAGGCCTCACAGGACGAATATGGTCTGAAGGTAAAACTACCCAATGGTAACGTGGCGGGCAGAGTCCTTCCGGTACTGATTCATGATCTGGATGCAGCGGATTCAGGTGAATGTGAGACGTTACTGGGTGGAGTTCTGAGGGGTATTGAATTTATTTACAGGGAACCGGGTATCAATAAACCACTTACACCGGATGATGATGAAAAGAAGAATCTGAACAATACAAAATACCGGCTGCAGATCAATAAGACAGCAAATGCCATAAAGGAACTGATTACTGCAATAGAGTCGTATGGCCGGAATTCCGAAACACTTCTTCAGAATAAAAGAGAGTATACCCCGGATGATAAGAACAGAAGATTAAAATTTGTTCTCCCGGCTTCGATATTTGCATTGATACTGGTGATTTGCGCATTCCTTTTTCTTCCAAAGCTGTTCAAATCTGAAAATGAGACTGTAAAATCCATTGCAGTTCTCCCCTTTAAACTGCTTAGTGATGAACCCGAAAAACAATTTCTGGCTGATGGAATGATGGAGGCAATAACACTTCACCTGTCAAAGATCAATGATTTACGTGTGATGTCAAGGACATCGGTCGAACAGTATCGGGGCACGACAAAAACAATCCGGATCATTGGACGGGAACTGGATGTTGAATATGTCCTTGAAGGAAGCTTCCAGAAGATCGGGGATGACACAAAACTGATAGTACAGCTTATTAAAGCCAACGAGGAGAGCCACGTCTGGGCAAATGAATTTAACGGTAAATGGAGCGATGTTTTTTTATTGCAGAGTGAGGTTTCGCAACAAATTGCAAGGGAACTGATGGTTGTGCTTACTCCCGAGGAAGTCGAGAAAATGGGAGAAAGCCCTACCGGTAACCTTGATGCATACCAGGCTTTTCTTCGCGGCCGCTACTATGCAGGACAACCTCACTTTTCGGCCGGGAACTGGAATCTGGCGCTGCAGAATTATCAGGATGCAGCTGCCATTGATACAACCTTTGCCCTTGCATTCGGAGAACTGGCACATGCACACGCCAGACTCATTTACCTCAGGCAGGACATGTCTGAATCGCGATACAAAATGGCTGACAATGCCGCCCTGAAAGCACTGAAATTCGGATCCGGCCAGGCAAGAGTCCATCTTGCGCTCGGATATTATTATTTATATGCCTACAGGGATCACGAACAGGCTCTCAGGCACCTGGAAATTGCGGAGAAAGAACTTCCCGGCAATGTGGACATCATGGTTGAGAAGGCAGATATTATTGTAACCCTGGGAAGGTGGGATGAATTCATCCGGCTGCTTGAAAGAGCCGGAAAATTAAGTCCGAATGATGCCGGAATCCCTTCTGAGCTTGCAATGGGTTACTGGTATACCCGCAGATACAATAAGGCTGTTGAAACATCTGACAAGGCAATTGCACTATCCCCTGCCAGCACATGGCCTTATCTTTATAAAGTATTCGCATACTGGAGCTGGAAAGGTTCCTGTAAGGAATCGAGGGATGTCATTCAGTTTATCGATAAATCGCATGAGTGGTATCTCTTTACATTATACTGGCAGGAAGTCGGGGATGGCAACTACCAGGAGGCTTTGAACCTTATGTCCGACACCTCAACGGTCTGGGGCACACTAACAAAAATGTGGGCAATCCCGAAGACAATGATGAGTGCATTTGTTTATGACTATCTTCATAAACCTGAACTTTCAGCCAATTGCTATGCGGCTGCCGCAAAGGTTCTTGAAAAGAGAGTTGCCGAAGTCCCTGCCGATCCGCGTTACCACAGTTCCCTGGGAATTGCATACGCCTCCTTTGGAAAAAAAGAAGAAGCTATCAGAGAGGGAATAAGGGCGGTGGAACTTTTGCCGGTCTCAAAGGATGCTGTTTACGGAATATCACCTTTACTGGACCTTGCACTGATATACACAATGACAGGAGATTACGGGAATGCACTCAACCAGATTGAACAGCTCCTCACAATTCCTTCATGGATTTCAACAGTCTGGATAGAATGGGATATCCGTTTCGCACCCCTGTGGGACCTGCCGGAATTTAAGAGGCTGGTGTCTGAATTTGCTGTAAAATAGCGCGTGAGGGGTAACCTGAATCTGATAAAATCATGGTTCGTAGATCATTTTCCGGGTCATTCCTCCGTCGATTAATCAAATGGTATGAACCCCAGAGCAAGCTCTGGACTCAAAGAACGGTGCAAGCACCGAGCAATTATACCTATTTTTCGCGTCCGCCGAAGCTTTACGCGAAGGCGGATTAAATTGGCTCCGGTAATAAACTCGTTTCCGTCACCGGTATGATACAGAATATCTTCATTCAGTTGTTTCCTCACACCGGTGGCCTGAAGATTGACCACCTGATATTTGAACATTATTATATGGATCAGGTTTGTGAACGTTTATTGTATTCCGATTGTAATACTGTCAGAAATCTGGATCTCAGTGTTTCACTCATTAATGCCTGTTTTATTAATGGCAGCCGAAGAAATCCGCCAACAAATCCACGGAGGAACTTGTGACTGATTTTCTGAGGCTCATCAAAAAGTTGGTATTGAAGTGTTCCTCGCTCAAGGCTTCCAAGAGAGGATGGACAACATGGACAACGGCAGCTGTTGATGATCGTGTAATGGCGATTGCACCAATGGTGATTGATCTTCTGAACCTGATACCATCCTTTAAACACCACTGGCAGTGTTATGGAGAATGGTCTCCTGCAGTTGAGGAGTATGTCAGCGAGGGTATAATGGACAGGATGGATGAACCCGAATTCAAAGAGCTGCTCGAAAAAATCGAGCCCTATTCGTTTACCGGTGAGCTGACTATCCCGAAATATATTGTGAACGCCACCTCCGATGAGTTCTTTGTTACTGATTCCTGGAGATTTTATTGGAACGATTTGAAGGGAAATAATTACCTTCATTACGTCCCGAATGCTAATCACAGCCTGCGGAATGCCTACCAGCCGATAAGCCTTATTGCCTTCTACCAGAGAGTTATTGCAGGAACTGATATATCCCGGTTTGACTGGAGCATCAGAAATGATACCATTTATGTGGAGGTTGATCCGGAAAGCGATTACATGATTAACAAATGGGAGGCTGTGAACCCCACAGGCAGGGATTTCCGCAAATATGTGGTGGGGGATGCCTGGTACAAAGAAGAAATAATTCAGGAACAAAACGGCAAATACAGGATATACATAGAAAAGCCTGACACTGGTTACAAAGCTGCCCTTGTTGAGGTAATTTTTGGTCCCGGAACCATATTCCCGCTTACCTTCACAACCGGGACAGTCGTTACACCTGACACTTATCCTTTTCCGCCGTTTCAGACATCGGTTTTAAAAATGGAGAGGGAGCGATAAGGAGATGGAGCGAGGGAGCGTATATTAGAACCTGTTGATAGACGGATGTTTAACTTACTGATTTTGAATTACTTGTTGCTAGCACGTTGTGCCTTTTCTTTTTCTATGATTAATTGTAAATCAATCCGGTTTTGCGGAAGGTTATTTTTTGCTATTTCCCAAATCATATCGTAGTCAATTCCAAAATATTCGTGGGTAATCAAATTCCTGAGTCCATACATCTTTCTCCAGGGAATTTCAGGATATTTCTCCTGTATAGCTTTTGGGATTTTTTTTGCCGCTTCTCCAATAATCTCATAATTCCTTATAACAGCATCTACAACTATGGAGGTCTTTTTAAATTCTTCAAAGTCACGGTCACCAAGATATTCTTCAATTCTTTGCATTGACTGAAACATATCTTCAAGATAAAGGATAAATTCTCTTCTAATCAGACTCATACATACTTTACACTTTTTAGAATGATTTGTTTTAATTGCTCTTTTAAGGCTTTTTCTGATAATAAATCAACCTTTAATTTCAATTCGTTTTCCAGAAATTCCTGAAGATCAAAAAAATCCCATCCAATTGGTTTTCTGAATGAAACCAAGATATCAATATCAGAATCGTTTGTTTGTTCATTTCTTGAAAAAGAACCAAAATACCCAATCTTATCCACAAAATACTTCTGGAATAAAACAGGCTTTAATTCTGTCAATTTCTTTTCGATTTCTGATCTCGATTTCATGATTCAAATTTAATCAAATTTAATTTCTGTCTGTAGTCTTTTTAATTAGTATGTGGTTGATAACCGGAATCAGCTTGAGGAGCAGGATATACTATCCAAAATTTTTATTTGCCCGGGGGAGCGAGGAAAATAAGAGTGGGGGAACGCTGATATATTTTTGACTAATATTTATCTGTTTACTACCTTTATCATATGGCAAAACGGTGTTACTCCGATCAGACTCCGTGTAACACCGTGGTTAATATTACATTAAACAAAAGTAATTATGGCGAGCATTATCCCCGGATACGAGTACGACATCTTCATAAGCTACCGCCAGAAAGACAACAAGTATGATGGATGGGTCACCGAGTTTGTTGACAACCTTAAAAAAGAACTGGAGGCTACTTTCAAGGAAGAAATCAGCGTCTATTTTGACATCAATCCTCATGACGGACTGCTGGAGACTCATGATGTGGATGCATCCCTGAAAGAAAAGCTCAAATGCCTGATTTTTATTCCCATTTTATCGCGCACATACTGCGATCCGAAATCATTTGCGTGGGAGCATGAATTTAAGGCATTTGTTGACCAGGCTTCAGGAGATGAATTTGGGTTGAAGGTTAAACTGGAAAGCGGCAACGTTGCCAGCAGGGTGCTTCCGGTTCGCATTTATGATCTTGCTGATAATGATATTAAACTATGCGAATCAATTCTTGGAGGGATGATCCGTGGTATCGAGTTCATCTACACAACCCCCGGTGTAAACAGGCCACTCAGGTCAAAGGAAGAGAATCCCCGGGATAATCTGAACCACACTATTTACCGTGACCAGATCAATAAAGTGGCTAATGCTGTAAATGAGATTATGTCGGGCCTTCAATTAATTCATTCCTCCAGCCCCGAAATAAAATCTGAAACTGATACCATAATTGACGGAAGACTTCAAGAGCAGAAGGCTGTCCGGTCAGACACCTTAGAGAAGGAGTCTGTGGAACAACAACCAAAACAAAAGAATGAGGCTAAGCTGAAAAACTGGGTATTCTCAGCTGTGACGTCTGTCATAGTTATCATAGTGATTTTATCATTGCTGATCTTTTCCAGCGGTAGCACGCTCACCTTTAACAAACGCGACTGGGTTTTGATAAGTGATTTTGAAAATCATACTGAAAATCCTGTTTTTGACAAATCACTTTATACTGCAATTTCACTTAGTATCAGTCAATCAAGATATATTAACATCTTCCCCAGATCCGGCATGCTTGAATCACTTGCAAGAATGGGAAACAGGGAACTGACATTTATTGATGAAAAAACAGGCCGGGAGATAGCAATCCGGGAGGGGATTAACCTGTGCGTGGTCCCTGGTATAAGCGAGGTGGGAAACAGATATGCGATTTCAGCAAGGATTATTGATCCTGAGACGGGCGATCTGCTCAGATCGGAAACTACCTATGCAGAATCCCGGGATAAGATCCTGCCCAGACTGGATCAGTTAAGCAGAAAAATCCGACGGATTCTTGGTGAATCAAGATATAACATTACGCTCCAGAATAAGCCTCTGACGGAGGTGACAACATCGTCTCTGGAGGCTCTGAAACTATATTCTGCCGGTATTGACCAGCACTTATTATTGGATTTTGAAGGTGCACGTAAATATTATGAGGCAGCTTTGCTAATAGATAGTGGTTTTATAGCAGCAAAAGCTTCTCTCGGGAATATAAATATTGAAAGGTTTGATCCCGTAAAGGGACGGGAGTTACTGAGCCAGGCAGTTAAAAATGTTGATAAGCTGACCGAAAGGGAAAGACTTGGCATCCTGGCTTTCTACGCATCAAATGTTGAAAACGACATCCCTGAAGCTCTTAAATATACCAATGCGCGGATTAAACTCTATCCTGATGATGCAGTTGCCCGAAATAATGCCGGCTGGTATTATCAGAATTCGGGTGAGTCCGAGAAAGCTGTGGCAGAATATAAAGAAGCGATCCGTATTGATCCAAATAAAGCGCTCCCGTATGGCGGATTATTATGGGTTTATATTGATTTTATCGGACAAGTTGATTCTGTCATGATCTGGTCGGAAAGAATGATATCAGAACATCCTCAAAACGCCTGGGGATACTTCTATATGGGCTCAGCCTGGGTAATGGCAGACAGTATCAGGAGAGCCAGGGATTGTTTCTTAAAAGCCAGAGAGAAGGACCCTTATCTTAGAGTGAATCTATACCGGCTGGCTCACGCTTACCGCATCCTCGGACAATATGGCGAGGCTATCCGGATACTTAAAAACATCCTTGAAATAAATAAGGATGAAATATCAGCTTACTATGATCTGGGTGTTAATTTTGAGGTGATGGGAAATGCAACCGAAAGCCGGAAATATTTTTCCGCCTTCATGAAAATTGCATCTGAAGATTGGATAACTAACTGGCCGGATTCGCCCGATACCTATATCTCCCTGGCAGCAGTCTCCGCAAGGCTGGGGGATATGAATTATTCCCGGGAAATGCTTTCAAAAGCAATTGGAATCGATTCAACGTTGCATGACAAATTCGCTTATGTGCTCTGCATACAGGGAAAGATTCCTGAAACGCTTGAAAAACTGGAAAAGGCTCTTCAGAATGGTTACCGTAATTTAGCCTGGCTGAAACTTCATCCAGATTTGTGGAGCTTACACTATGATGTCCGTTTCAGGGACCTGTTGAATAAATATTTTAATTGATTTGCTCTTTATAAACCTGTCAGCATTAACCGCCGAAAATTATTTTACCATATTCAGAATATGAAAAAACAACTCACACTATTCGTGTTGTCTGGTATTTTAGCAGCAGGAATTAATTCATCCTTTTCGCAGGAAGCTCAATGGCGATTCATCAACGGAGATCCCTTACCCGATGCACCGGAACTGGCAGGAAGAGGTGAATTCAAAGTCGGTGTCAGAACGATTACTGTTGTGAACAAAGGGCAGGTTGATATTCTCAATTTCAAAGGAGGAACTGAACCAACATACGACAGAACCCTGAAACTGGAGATCTGGTATCCTGCATCCGTTTCTGACGGAGTAAAAGAATTTGTAATATATGAGGAGGAGAGGCCTGTTCCAAAAGATCCCGAACGCAAGGTCATCAGGTATGGCTTTTCAGGGAGAGCATTGCGTGATGCAATGCCCGATATCAGGCAGGGGGCTTTTCCCCTGGTGATTGTATCTCACGGCTATGTGGGGTCCAGGCTTTTATTGACTTACCTTACGGAAAACCTGGCATCAAAAGGATATGTGGTTGTGGCAATAGATCATTTGGAATCAACCTACAGCGATGCAGGAGGATTTCAGAGCACCCTTCTCAACCGTTCAAAAGATATCCTTTTTGTTCTTAACGAGATAGCGGACCTGAGCAAACCCGGAAGCAACAGTTTTCTGGCAGGACTGGCC
>JAHYJA010000094.1 GCA_019429325.1 Bacteroidales bacterium | reverse complement strand
CTCCCGCAATCTCAAAATTCCTTACCCTGCCCGTCGATTCACAGTATCCGAAAGCTATCGGTATGGTTACCGAGGCATTCTTTTGTATCCTCGGCGCCCAGAAATCATCCGTAACCTTTACCGAGGTAAAGGGAACTGGAGTTATCGGGTAATCATCGCCTGATTTTCCTCCCCCGATACATCCGGTGATGATCAGAGCGAGAAGTGCAGCCGGAAACAGTGCCCTGATTAGCTTAATCATAATTTCTATTTTGTAAGTTCCAGTACCACAACGGATTTGGCAGGCATATTGACTGTCAGAATCCCGTTTTTGTAAGTAAAGTTACTGAAATTTCCCGGTTTGACTGTTTCCGGATTATCGAAACTGTTATGGGCGTTTATCTCATTAGCCGTAAGTACCTCACCTGTAACCCTCTTGTAGGTTTCTCCTATCACGGGACAGGTGACACTTATCGGTTTGTTCGGGTTCAGGTTGGCTATTGATATGTGAACTTTGCCTTCGGTATCGACCGAGGCTGATGCCGACAAGGCCGGGATTCTTCTGTCACCAAAGGCATAATCCTCACATCTCAGGTCGGAGTGCAGAAGACGGGCTTCCTGGTGAACCCTGAACATCCTGAAAACATGATATGTCGGAGTCAGCACCATCCTGTCATCCTTCGTTAGTATAACAGACTGAAGCACGTTGACTATCTGTGCGAGGTTGGCAACCTTTACCCGGTCGGCATGGGTGTTGAAGATATTGAGATGAATCGCGGCAGTAAGGCCGTCCCTGATTGTGTTCTGCTGATAAAGAAATCCCGGATTCGTCCCGGGTTCTACATCGAACCAGTTACCCCATTCATCAACCACCAGACCTTTTGTTTTCTGAGGATCGTACCTGTCCATTATATCCTTGTGCCCTTTGATGATAGGATCCATCTGGAGATTTGCCCTCATTATCTGGAACCATTCCCTCTCTCCGAATACGGTGGCAGAACCTTTATTGTTCCAGCCATCCACAAGCGAATAATAATGGATCGACAATCCCTGGAACCTGCCCCTGCTGTTTGCGTCCTTCATAAGGGTCTCGGTCCAGTCAAAACCAAAGTCGTATGGTCCGCATGCTACGCGATATAACCGGTTATCCCCGTAGTTATTGAGGTATGTAGAGTACTGCCTCATGATATTTGTATAGAACTCTGCTGTCATGTTTCCGCCGCAACCCCAATTCTCATTGCCTATGGCAAAATATTTCACTTTCCAGGGCTCTTCCCTTCCGTTCTCTTTTCTGAGACGCGTCATTGGACTTTCAGCATTGGATGTCAGGTATTCGACCCATTCTGCCATCTCCTGGACTGTACCTGATCCTACATTCCCGTTAATATAGGCATCACAGTCAAGCAGTTCAGTCAGTTTCATGAACTCATGGGTGCCGAAGGAGTTATCCTCGGTCACGCCCCCCCAGTGAGTATTTACGATTGAGGCTCTCTTTTCCTGCGGACCAATTCCGTCTTTCCAGTGGTAGGTGTCAGCAAAGCAACCTCCCGGCCATCGAAGGTTAGGTACTTTGATCTCCCTGAGAGCATAAAGCACATCGTTCCTGATACCATAGGTATTGGGGATTTTGGAACCGGTGCCGACCCAGATACCTCCGTAAATGCAGGTCCCGAGGTGTTCGGAAAAATGACCGTAAATGTCCTTGCTGATAACAGGACCCGGATTATTTGCCACAATCACCAGCTGGTTTACCGTAGCAGTGTTCTCTTTCTGAGCACTGGCAATAAAGCTTACCAGAAAAAGAAAAGACAGAGTTAAGTAGAGTGAATTTCGCATTTTTATAATCTATTAAGGTTTAGAATCTTAATTTGAATTAATTTTTAACCTTCAATTATTTTAAGGGGAAGACCCCCCTACCTCCCTGGCAGGGGGGCTAATCCTCAAATTCCAAGAAGAATTGTCTTAGAAATTTTGAATATAAGCCCGCTTCGGGGGATTAAGTAATAAAACCGTTTCAGGTCATCTCCTTTTCAATAAATGATCCCAGTTTTTTGTATTTCTCAAACAGTGACTGATATTTCCTTGCCCGCACCGGATCGGGCCGGTACTCTTTTTCAAATCCTCCACCCATGGCTTTCTGTGCCTCTGATATATTTTCATGAACCCCTGCCATTACCGAAGCCGCCATGGCTGATCCCAGGGCGCATGTCTGGTCAGATGATGCAACCCTGATCGGCATATTGAGCACATCAGCAACAATCTGCATAACATAGGGATTCTTTTTTGCAACGCCACCGATCGCTATCACACCATCGATCCGCACTCCTTCAGACACAAAACGGTCGTTTATCATCTTTGAGCCGAATGCTGTTGCTTCGACCAGCGACTTAAAGATCCTCGGGGCATCAGAGCCCAGTGAGAGGCCTGTTATGGCGCCTTTCAGCTCCTGGTTGGCATCGGGTGTACGCCGTCCGTTAAGCCAGTCGAGGGCCACCAGCGTTGTCTCTTCATCGTTAAGCGACTCTGCCTGCCTGCTCAATTCTGAAATGATCGTGTCGGCGGTCTCGATCTTTATCCTCTCCCTAAGGCCCGCATCAATCCAGTCGTATCCTGAAATTATCTCATCAACCGGCCACATCAGCAGTTTACCGAACCAGGCATAGATGTCCCCGAAAGCCGATTGTCCGGCTTCAAGCCCGAGCATGCCGGGAATAATTGATCCGTCAACCTGGCCACAGATACCTGCTACAAGTTTGTCTCCGGCCTCCTCTCCCGGCACGACTATCATATCGCATGTTGATGTACCCATGACCTTTACCAGCTGATAAGGTTTTATTTCCCCGCCAATTGCTCCCAGATGGGCATCGAAGGCTCCCGTTCCCACTTTTACTCCCCGGGGCAGCCCGAGTCTTTCCGACCACTCTTCTGAAAGAGTCCCGACTACCGCATCGCAGGTATATGTCTCGCTGAAGAGTCTCTCCCTCAGTCCGGCCAGTGCGGGATCAAGTTTCATAAGAAACTCTCTGTCGGGAAGACCGTTGAATTCTTCATGCCACATTGCCTTGTGGCCTGCGGCACAACGGCTTCTCTTTATTCTCAAAGGATCGGTGTCGCCGGACAGCAGTGCGGGGATCCAGTCACAATGTTCCACCCACGACCATGCACTATCCCTTACTTTTTTGTTGTTTCTGATTATATGCAGGATCTTCGCCCAGAACCACTCGGAGGAGTAAATGCCCCCTTCGTACATTGTAAAGTCTCTCCCTCCCCATCTTTTTACGAGGTCATTTATCTCGGCAGCCTCCCTCACCGCAGTGTGGTCCTTCCAGAGCACGAACATTGCATCAGGGTCCTTCTCAAACTCAGGTTTCATGGAGAGCGGCACACCCTCCCTGTCGACAGCGACGGGTGTCGATCCGGTCGTATCGATTGTGATCCCGACGATATTCTCAACGATATCAGGGCTTAACCCTTTAAGGGCGTTCCTTACGGTAGTCTCAAGTCCTTCAATGTAATCCAGGGGATGCTGTCTGAACTGATTGGCCGCCGGGTCACAGAACAGGCCCTGTTTCCATCTCGGGTAATCAAATACGGATGTACCGGCAAAACTGCCATCTGCGGTATTTACTACCACGCTTCGAACGGAGTCGGTTCCGTAATCGATCCCTATTACATATTTTTCCTGCATAAGATTAAGATATTTATTTAAAAGTTGCTGGTTGCTGGTTGCTGGTTAGACTGATTACCGATTACCGATTACCGATTACTGATCAGTGCACACTGATCACTGCCCATAATATGCATCCCTTCCATGTTTACGCGTGAAATGCTTTTCGAGCAGGTAATTATCGACGGGCTCGCTCCTGCCAAGCAGAACGGTATAGAAAGCAATCCTGGCTATCTCTTCAAGGGCAACAGCATTGTAAACCGCTTCTTCAGAATCGAGACCCCAGCAGAAGGGACCATGGCGATTGACAAGCACTGAAGGCACAGCCAGGGGATCGAGACCTTCCATCCTCTCAACAATGACTTTTCCTGTGTTGCTCTCATAATCGCCGTTCACCTCTACTTCGGTGAGCATGCGGGTACACGGAACCGCACCGTAGTAGTGATCTGCATGTGTGGTCCCGAGCGGGGGAATATCCTTACCCGCCTGCGCCCATGATGTCGCAAAGGCTGAGTGCGTATGAACGATCCCGCCAACAGAGCTGTAATGTCTGTAAATCAGCAGGTGTGTGGGAGCGTCTGTCGAGGGTTTAAAACGGCCCTCAACAACTTTGCCGCCGGTATCGACCACAACCATATCATCAGGCTTCATTCTTCCGTAATCCAGCCCTGAGGGCTTGATCACAACCAGCCCGCTCTCCGGGTCCCTGCCACTCACATTACCCCATGTATGGATTACCAGCCCCTGCTTTACAAGCTCAATATTAGCCTTAAAAACTTCCTGTTTTAACCTCTCCAGCATAACCCTTTTTACTTTTTACTTTTTACTTCTTACTTCTTACTTCTTACTTCTTCTAGTTCACGTCCAGATTGAAATAGAACCCATTGCGCCGCAAAACTTTATATGTCTCCCTGTTAAAGCGGTAATACCAGGCTCCTTTTTTTGATGTCTCTTTCTCCTTCTCGTCAAGCTTCTCCAGGATATTCATCGACAGGATTTTCTTCCTGAAATTCCTTTTATCAACAATCCGCTGATATATTGCTTCATAGAGATCCTGCAGCTGAACAAGCGTAAATCTCTCGGGAAGCAGTTCAAAACCCACAGGCTTGACTTTTATCTGCATCCTCAGGTTCGCCAGGGCTCTTTCAACCATCATGTAGTGGTCGAAAATCAGTTTCGGCAGGCGTGAAAGTGACTGCCAGTGAGCCCCGTTCAACTCTTTAAGATCCTTATCGATATCCCTTATCTTGATCAGCGCGCTGTATGCAGTCGATATCACCCTGGCACCAGGGTCCCTGTTAATTCCGCCATAGGTGTACGACTGCTCCAGATAAACATTTCTGAGACCTGTAAGTGAACGGAGTATCCTGCTGGCAGCCTGATCGAGACTCTCATTTTCGTTCACAAATCCACCTGCAAGCGACCATTTTCCTCTGGCAGGTTCCATGCTCCTTTTTATCAGGAGAAGTTTAATCTCCTTGTCCTGAGTATCATAACCGAAAATTATACAATCCACCGCAACAAGATGCCTTGTATGCTCAGCATATAATTCCATAATTGCCCTCAACCTTAAAAGGTCTGAGTCTCAGACTTATTTATGTTCGTAATTATCTTATGCCGTCAGAAAGATGATAAAACATCTCATTCCACCTTATCTCTTTCCTGAGTGAACTGATATCGCATTTTTCGTCAATGACAAGATATTCGATCCCTGTCATGGAACAGAAGTCTTCAATATACTCTGATGTTATTGCCATGCTGAATCCCGTATGATGGGCTCCACCCGCCAGTATCCAGGCTTCGGCTGCTCTCTTCAGATCCGGAAGAGGCTTCCAGAGGACACTTGCTACAGGAAGGTTCGGCATCACGGGACACTCCACCACCTCAACCTCATTCACCACCATCCTGAACCGGTTGCCCAGGTCGATCAGTGAGGCGTTGATGGCACTGCCGGTGGCAGCCCTGAACACCAGTCTCGCAGGATCGCCCTTCCCTCCAATTGACAGAGGATGAACCTCAAGCGAGGGTTTGCCGGCGGCAATTGACGGACACACCTCGAGCATATGGGCGCCCAGGACACTCATCCCTGCCGGATCGAGATGATATGTATAATCCTCCATAAATGATGTCCCGCCCTGAAGTCTCAGAGCCATAACCTTCATCGACCTTACGAGGGCTGCTGTCTTCCAGTCACCTTCGGCTCCAAACCCGTAACCCTTCTCCATTAACCTCTGCACTGCAAGTCCGGGCAGTTGCTTAAGCCCGTGAAGGTCTTCGAATGTGGTGGTGAATGCCTTGAAGTTTCCTGCAAGGAGAAATTTCTCCAGGCCTGCTTCGATTCGTGCAGCATCCTTCAGTGTAGCTGAGCCGGCAACATCCCCTGCAAGTTGATACTTCGACCTGTATTCTTCAATCAGAGCCTCTGCTTCGCTTTCAGATACCGATTCAACAGAGGAAACCAGATCCCCGATACCATAACCATATACAGAATAGCCCATCTTAATCTGGGCGCTTACCTTATTACCCTCAGTAACAGCTACATCGCGCATATTGTCACCAAACCTTGCAATTTTCATTTCAAGTGCATCATTATATGCAGCAGCAGCCCTGACCCATACTGCTATTCTCCTGACAACATCCCTGTCCTGCCAGTGGCCGACAACGACTTTACGGTTAAGCCTCATCCTCGATCCGATGAATCCGAATTCGCGATCGCCATGAGCCGACTGGTTCAGATTCATGAAATCCATGTCGATGGTCTCCCACGGGATATCCCTGTTAAGCTGTGTGTGAAGGTGAAGGAAGGGCTTGCTGAGAGCCATTAATCCTTTGATCCACATCTTCGCAGGCGAAAATGTATGCATCCATGTAATGAGTCCGATACATTTGCTGTTATTGTTCGCCTGAGAGCATAGCTCATAAACGGAATCCGGAGTTGTTAGCACAGGTTTGAAGATTACCCTGCACGGGATCTCCGTTGAGTTGTCAAACGCTTCTGTTATCACGGTGGAATCGGCGGCGACCTGCTTAAGCGTTTCAGGGCCGTAAAGATGCTGACTCCCGGTAACGAACCAGACCTCCTTGTTGTTTATATCATACATCATTCAAGTTACTTTAAAAGTTACACTTTGCTACCAGAAATAAATATAGAATGCCATGATCACTACTATTACAATTCCTGAGAAGAAGAGATCCCAGTTGTTCCAGCCGGCTCTTGTGGCTGCCTTTTCCTCAGCAGTTGCAGATCCGAAGTAGAGGCCCCTAATGGCTACCAAATCCGGTTTGGTTGTGAATGTGCTTATTATTATCATGGATATGATGACAATAAAGAAGTTAACTACCTCATAATGAAGCCAGTTTGTGCCAATGAAGACCGTATACAATATATTTGTTTCGCTTAGTCCGCCTCCGAAAACCATAAATCCAAGGCGTAACATACCAAGGACAAATCCGATAAGAAGTCCGTAAAATCCTGCCTTTGGTGTTATTCTCTTCGACAGGA
Organism: Bacteroidales bacterium; assembly: GCA_019429325.1. Classification (GTDB taxonomy): domain Bacteria; phylum Bacteroidota; class Bacteroidia; order Bacteroidales; family VadinHA17; genus LD21. The sequence goes on along the minus strand of JAHYJA010000094.1, from coordinate 5,317 downwards.
CACCCAGGAGGAATACTGCTGCAATTCCCGGAGCAAGCATTGACTGTACATCCTGAAGGTATTCATAGAGAACTTTACCTATTCCTTTCATGACAGGTATCCAGAGTATTCCAAGAACAACCACAACCATAGTTGCTATCCTTCCTACCCTGACAAGCTCTGGTTCAGGAGCTTCCGGCTTATACTTCTTGTAGAAGTCGACGGTGAAGAGAGTGGCAGAGGAGTTAAAGAGTGAAGCAAGTGAACTCATCAGTGCAGCAAGTATACCGCCAACCACAAGTCCGGTGAAGCCGAGCGGAAGCAGGTTCTTGACCATTGCAGGGAACGCGGCATCTGAATTAGTGAGTACCATGAGGCCTTTCTGGTTGAGGGCGTAGGCAATCATCCCGGGAATAAGGAATATGAAGACCGGCGAAAGCTTGAAGGTCGCACCCAGTATTGCACCTCTTCTCGATTCAGTCTGGTTGCGTCCCGAAAGAACCCTCTGGACAATGAACTGGTCGGTGCACCAGTACCAGAAGCCGATGATCGCCGATCCCAGGATAACACCGGTCCACGGGAACTCAGGGTCTTTCGGGGACCTCATGAGATTGGTCATGGTGTCTCCTGCCTCGTTTATGGGAACTGCCCTGCATATTTCCATCATTTCTGACCAGCCGCCCAGTTTAATAAGCCCGATAACCAGAATGGCAAGTGAACCGATCAGCAGTACAGGCGTTTGCAGAACAGAGGTGTACAATACTGCCCTCATACCGCCCAGTGTCGTGTAGATACCGGTCAGAAGAACCAGGCCAATGGCACTGATCCAGAAAAAATCTATCCCGAACATCGATTCAATTCCGAAAACCTCCTTGAATACAATACCGCCGGCATAAACTGTAACTGCCACCTTGGTAAGGATGTAGCTTACAAGCGAGATTATTGAGAGAAACGACCTGGAGTTTTTATTATACCTCTTCTCAAGAAACTCCGGCATTGTGAATACTCCGCTCCTTGCATAAAAAGGCACGAAGAACCAGCCCAGGATCAGGATGATCCAGCCATGCATTTCCCAGTGAGCCATTGCCATACCGCTGGAAGCCCCGGCTCCTGCAAGTCCCACAAGATGTTCCGATCCGATGTTGGAAGCAAAAATTGATGCACCAATCGCCAGCCATGTTGCGTCACGTCCGGCCAGGAAGTAATCGGTGGTAGTCTCTTTTCCCTTCCGGACAACCCACACAATTATTGCTACCAGCCCGAGACAGAAAAGCCCCAGGACAAACCAGTCTAATGTTCCCATAATTATTCTTTTTACGTTAAGTTAGTAATAACGATCCTGTTTCAGATCTGATCAGTTTATTAATTAGATGAATTACAAGTATTTCGGTTAAAAGGTTACAGGGTTCTCATCAAATTTACAAATATATTTTTTAAATGTACGCCATACACTTAAATTATTTTTATATTTTTTTCTGAAGGATAATTGTACGGAAGGTTGCTGGCGCCGATTTGCAATCGGGGTTTGCTTTACAATAGGCACGGATCACAACCGAGCGGAACAGAAGGCACGGATTACAAATCCGCGCTAGCAACCGCGAGCTCGGCGAAGCCAAATCCGCGTCAGCGGGGTTGGTAATATGGCCGTCACCCCCCCTGGCCCCCCCTGATAGGGGGGGTGATACTCTGGCCTTAAGATAATTAGTAATAGTCGTAGAGGATTAACCCCCCAATTTTGGGGGGTGACACGCGAAGCGTGTCGGGGGGTCTTCCGGTCAACAAAAATCCACTTACAGTTACTGTCCGGGTGACACGCGAAGCGTGTCGGGGGGTCTTCCGGTCAACAAAAATCCACTTACAGTTACTGTCCGGGTGACACGCGAAGCGCACCAGGGGGATCCGCGCCAGCTAGAAAGAACAGGGCACGGATTACGCTTCACTTCGTTCCGCTAAATCCGCGCCAGCGGGTCGTTAGTTGAATCAATACTATCCGATAAGGCTATTGTGAAGTTTTTTTGCATTTATAGAACTATTGTTAGTATATTTGAATTAAGGTACGATAAGATCGGCATAGCTCTTAGTAATATATTCATTATTATTAAAATAGAATAGCAGATATGACAGATTTCATTTACGAAACGGCTTTTCAGCATGGTAAGGACACGACAAAATACCGGCTTCTGACAAGAGATTTTGTTAAACTGGTCGGGACAGACTGCGGGAAGGTTCTGAAGGTGGAACCACAGGCTCTTACTCTTCTGGCCAGAGAGGCAGTATATGAACTCTCATTTTTTCTCAGGACATCACATCTTAAAAAACTCAAACGGATACTGGATGATCCTGAATCGACAGATAATGACCGATTTGTGGCATATCTAATGATCAAAAACTCAGTTATTTCTGCGAAAGGGGAACTGCCATGGTGCCAGGATACCGGCACGGCCATCGTGATAGGCAGAAAAGGGGAAAACGTCATGACGGGAGGGAACGATGCCAGGTTCCTGTCGAAAGGCATATATGAGACTTTCAGGGACAGGAATCTCCGCTATTCACAGATAGTGCCGCTGACGATGTTCAAAGAGAAGAACAGCGGAACGAACCTTCCGGCACAGATCGATATATATTCCCGCGAAGGAGTTACCTATGAATTTCTGTTTATTACCAAAGGCGGGGGGTCTGCCAACAAGACGTACCTCTATCAGCAGGCAAAATCCCTTCTTAATGAGGAGTCGCTTATTAAATTTGTCAGGGAAAAGATTAAGGACCTGGGTACATCAGCATGCCCTCCATACCATCTTGCACTTGTAATAGGAGGAACATCGGCAGAGGCAACCCTCAAGGCAGTAAAGGAGGCTTCGGCCGGGTATCTCGATGACCTGCCGCTTACCGGAAATGAGAGCGGACGGGCGTTCCGTGATACCGACTGGGAGGAAAGGATCGAAAGGATCTGCCAGGAATACGGGGTTGGAGCCCAGTTTGGCGGCAAATATTTTGTTCACGACGTGAGAGTTATCAGAATGCCCCGTCATGCGGCCTCGTGCCCCGTCGGACTGGGTGTCAGCTGCAGTGCCGACCGGAATATCAGGGCTGTCATCAACGAGAAGGGGATCTGGCTCGAAGAGCTGGAAAAGAATCCCGGACGATTCCTTCCTGCAAAAGCTCCGGAACTGGAGGAACCGGTTGAGATAGATCTCGATCTGCCGATGTCGAGCATTCTTGAAGAGCTGACAAAGCACCCGGTTAAGACGAGGCTGAGCCTGACCGGCACTCTGATAGTAGCCAGGGATATTGCCCATGCCCGGATCAAAAAGATGCTCGATGAAGGGAAGCCTATGCCTTCATATTTCAAGAATCATCCTATCTATTACGCGGGACCGGCTAAGACTCCTGAGGGAATGAAATCGGGCAGTTTCGGACCGACCACAGCCGGCCGGATGGATACATATGTTGAGCAGTTCCAGAGTCTGGGAGGATCACTTATCATGGTTGCAAAGGGGAACCGCAACAGGCAGGTCATAGATTCATGCAGGAGACATGGCGGGTTCTATCTGGGTTCAGTCGGCGGACCGGCGGCGATCCTTGCGGAAGAGAATATCAAGTCGGTTGAAGTGGTTGATTTTGAAGATCTGGGAATGGAGGCAGTAAGGAAGATCAGGGTTGAAAACATGCCTGCCTTTATCATCACCGACGACAAGGGAAACGATTTCTTTGACGAATACAACAAAGACAAGTAATAATAAACAGGAACTTAAACCGGTTCGATAACAAAGATCTCATGCCTGTCGAGGCTTAACCAGTATTTTATTGAGTTTTTCCGTACAAGCTCCCAGTAAATGTTGCTGTCGAGCCCGTAAACGAAATTGATCTCTTTCAGTTCGGCGCTCACCTTTTCAGCAATTTCAGGTCTGAGCGAAACCCGTATTCTGGTATTCAGATAAGTAAAATCCACCACCGGCATCAGCACCGTATCGGTTCTCACTGTAAGCAATCCGTGGCCGGGAGTCGCCCCGGTGCTCACCTGCAATCCATCGTTCATACAGCTCAGAGGCGGGACCGATCCTGCATAGGATGTTGCCATGAACTCATCAACGCCTGTATTGAAATATTCCCGTGCCCTGATCCCCATTTTTACTCCGATAATGGCATAGACACCAAGATGCCTGTGAAGTTCGTTGGCAATAACCCCTGCAAACCATTCATCATGGCCGTATTTCTCAATAATCTCAGTTACAAATGGTTGAATGTCTTCAAAATAAAAGGAGGGATCTGCCGGCAGTTCCCTGATCACCTGGTTCTCTGTCACCGTTTCACCCTTCAGGATACGGATCACGGCCTCTTTGATGCCGGCAAGGTCAGCAGGGGAACTGTCGGAGTTTGTACCAGCTACCTTGTTAATAAAAAGATCGGGATAGTGCAGGAAAACGGGTACCATATCATCTGTCGCACTAAAAGAGAATTTATGGGCCATGGCAGTCGGTGAACCGAAGAAAGAGCTGAGTTTTCTGGCGTATGGGGTTCCTATGGCAGTTATGTCGCTTATAAGCTCCCTGTCGTAAAAGTCAGCATTTCTAAGCTCTGCCCTTCTGACGATGCTGACCGGGATCTCCTGACGTAGCATCATGATTGACGCATCCTTGCTGATATTATAGTTGAACCCGCCAGTGTCTGCTGACCCGTCTGCACTCCAGATAATATTCTTCACCTGTTGCCTGAACAGAGGTATGTCGTTTAAGGAAATATATGCGGTTGACATGCTTCCAAGACAGATGAAGGTGATCTTTGTTTTTTCAGCCTTGAGCATTTCACTGATAATCCGGAAGGCATCCGCGGCCTTTCCCGGATCAACAGCACTTTCGTCACCCCACACCGTCTGCAGTGCCGCCGGTAACTCCTTTGGTCTGTAGTTGCTGCTGCGGTTTATTCCGACGGGAATACCTTCGTGCCTGTAGGAATTGAGAAGGCTTTTTACCTTTATATATGCATTCTCAGCGGTAAGAGCACCCGGCGAAACAGTCACCGCCAGCACCCTCACATCGCGTGATGCAAGGAGCATGCTTATAGCCTTAATGTCGTCAGTGCCTCCGTCGGCGTCGATTATCACGTAATGGGATGGTTTCCACGGATGGGGAAATATGGTAACGGGGATCAGAAGAGCGATGCAAAGGAATATTAACCTTTTCATAGAAAGTATTATCTGATGCAAATGTAGCAATTTAGGGTTTATATGCAGTGGGATTTAAAGGAACGTTTGTAATGGCTCCCGAACCCCCCAACCCCCCTGGGAGGGGGGCTGATACTCTGGACTTAAGACGCGTAGTAATAGTATTCGAGAATTTAC
>JAHYJA010000093.1 GCA_019429325.1 Bacteroidales bacterium | reverse complement strand
CAGCAGGCGGATCCCAAGCTGAGGAAACCGAATAATAATTGCGGGAGTAGCTCAGTGGTAGTCCGCCAGCAGGCGGATCCCAAGCTGAGGAAACCGAATAATAATTGCGGGAGTAGCTCAGTGGTAGTCCGCCAGCAGGCGGATCCCAAGCTGAGGAAACCGAATAATAATTGCGGGAGTAGCTCAGTGGTAGAGCATCAGCTTCCCAAGCTGAGGGTCGCGGGTTCGACCCCCGTTTCCCGCTCTCACCCTCCGAAGCTTCAGCGAAGGAGGGTCTCTGTCTGAGGGACTGAAGTCCCGGATACAGGAGAATCCTAAAGTACCGTCAGCTGAAGCTGACGGCAATTGAGCTATTCCAAACAAAGACCATGCTTACCGTCAGCTGAAGCTGACGGCAATTGAGCCACTCCGAACAGGGACCCTGCAATCTGTCAGCTGAAGCTGACGGCAATTGAGGCGATTAAATCAAGTAAGGTAACTCTCAGGGATACAATCAATTGCCGTTGGCTTCAGCCAACGGCCAGAAGATACCCCAATGTTATGGGGCTTTAGCCCAAACCTTTGCGGGGAAACAACAGATGCGGTTACTTTCTGAGAACAACCCTGAATCCTGCAGATAAACAATGGATTACAGGAACACCTTCAGCAACGACGATCATCGGATCATATTCACCGAAAAGGTATAAACCGGGTAACTTATCAAAAGGATTCGTCTTTAACCCGGCCGGAATATTAATGCTGACCCACTTATTCTCATCCTTCGAGAGCAGATTCACCCCCAATCCGCCACCAGCATAAAGTGTGACCCCTTTTGCCTGAAATAACGGTGTCAGAAGATAAACCTGGGTAATACCCCGGTCGTTATACGACCAGCCAGCATGGTTATACGCTTTTGTGTTTACCCGGAACTCACCCCATAGCCTGTTTTCGGGATTCGTTGAAAGAGTCAGCGTATTCCCGTCAGTATTGTATCCGACGGCCACCTGGGCTACGGATGTGACAAACGATGCAAAAACGATTAACGAGAGTATTGTGATCTTTTTCATTACTATTATTATTGCTCTAATATGAAAACACCGTTTGAATAAGTTCCCAGCCAGATATTATTGTCGTAATCCACTTCCATGCATGTAAAAAAGTCACCGGGAAAGGTGCCAGCCGATGAGCTGATCCATGAGTTGCCGTTATAGACTTGCAGTATAAGGGTTTCGTTTTCATAGCCGGGAACCCAGCAATAACCCCTCTGATCGGATCTGATCGGAGAGAGAATCCCAATTGTTGAAATATCATCCAGGGCTATCTTATGCCAGCGGTTATTGCTGAATTCCCAGAGGTTATTGGACCTGCAGCAATAGGATGACAATGAGAAATCCTCTATCACATATATGGTTCCGGCTGGTGAAACCGTGAAGGAGAAGAGCCAGTAGAACATACCTTCTTCGTCGCCCAGGCAGTCCCATTTATTGTCCCTGATCCGGTAAATATTCGATCTGCCTACTGTTCCTGCTGTGGCGATATAAACTGCTCCATCCCTGTCAATGTTAATATCCTGGATTACATTTTGATTCAGGGGTGAGTTTTCCGGTGTTAAAAAATTGAACTTCACTCCGTCAAAAACTCCCAGTCCTCCAAGCTGGTGGGCACAGCTTGAAAACCAAATCTTGCCGTCGGGAGCAATCTCTACATGCCTGACATAATCCCTTGGCAGGCCTGAATTGGCTTTGGTGTACCATGTAATTCCCTTGCCGGTAAGGCGACCCAGTCCACCGCCATTTGTTCCGATCCAGACGCTTTCATCCTCAGCGATCGCAACATCCAGCACCGGATGATCAAGCCTGTACAGATCCTGGCGACCATTGTTGAAATAGAAAAGATCCGATTCAGAACCTAAACAATAATTTCCCTTCTTGTCTATATCAATACAGCTGATCCTTCTTCCCTCAAGCAGCCTGCCGCTGATATTAAAACTCACTTCTGCAGGGAACGGGCCGAAACCATCCTTCACACACGAAACAATTGTGAAAAGGAAAATTGCTGCAAAACAAGAGATCCTGTAAACTTTTCTTCTCATTTATCTATTTTCCCGTAAAGATACCAAAAAATCACGAAGTCGTCTTTAGTTTTTCCTTTTCATGATTATCTCTGTTTGCCTTCAGGAATCTCTTTTATTTAACGGTAGCTGCAATTGATCCATAAAGATTAATTTTGTGATCCAGTTACAATCACTTATTATGAAAGCTGAAATAATAACCATAGGGGATGAAATCCTCATCGGCCAGACTGTCGACACCAACTCCGCCTGGATAGGATCGGAGCTGAGCAAGGCAGGTTTCGACGTCCAGAGAAGAGTATCGGTTCACGACAGGCACGAGGACATAATAAGTGCCCTCAGTCAGGTTGCAGGCAAGGCCGATGTGGTCCTGATAACCGGAGGACTGGGACCGACCAGCGATGACATCACCAAGCCTGCTCTCTGCGAATTCTTCAATACCAGGCTGGTGACCAACAGGGAGATACTGGAAATGATAGAAGAAATGGTGAAACGCCGTGGCTACCAGATGAACGACAATAACCAGAGACAGGCTGACGTGCCGGAATCCTGCACAGTCCTGGAAAACAAAATGGGTACCGCTCCGGGCATGTGGTTTGAGAAGGATGGGACGATCTTTGTTTCAATGCCGGGCGTCCCTGGAGAGATGAAGTTTATTATGAGTGAGCATGTTATGCCTGCTTTGAAACGCAGGTTTACTACCCAGGTTATTACACACAGAACCATAATGACATACGGAACTTTCGAGGCAAAACTTGCCGAAACACTGACCGGTTTTGAAGAATCACTCCCTGAGAATATCCGACTGGCATATCTTCCGTGTTACGGAGTAATAAAACTGAGGCTCACTGCCACCGGGAAAGATGCCGGATCTCTTGCCCGGCAGATAGAAGAGCAGGTGGGTGAACTGCGCAGAATCATCCCTGAACTCATTTTTTCGGAAAATGAAGAACCGCTTGAAAAGGTTACAGGCCTCCTGCTAAGGGAAAAGAACCTGACACTGTCAACCGCTGAAAGCTGTACCGGTGGAAGGATCGCCGGCCTTATAACCTCAGTGCCCGGCAGTTCTGATTATTTCAAAGGTTCCGTAATTGCTTACCATAACAGCGTAAAAACCGGCATCCTCGGTGTTCCTGAAGAGTTGATAAGGGAAAAGGGAGCTGTGAGCGAAGAGTCCGTCAGAAGCATGGCAGAAGGAGTGAGGAGACTTCTCGGAACGGATCTCTCCGTCGCAACATCGGGTATCGCTGGTCCCGGCGGCGGAACTCCCGAAAAACATGTTGGAACCGTATGGATCGCCGTTGCATCAGAGAACAGAACAGTAACAGAGAAATATACCTTCGGCAGGGAAAGACAAGTCAATATTGAGAGATTCTCACTGGCGGCACTCAACCTGCTCAGAAGGCAGATAAAGAGCCTGTAAAAGGAATTTAACAGGCCTGTTGAAAAAATTTGATCTTAATTTTTGGTTAATCAAATAAAAATCACGTATTTTGCGCTTCATTTCAAAAAGAGAAATTTAAACAGGAAGTAAAAAGATATACCGATGTCAAAGATTTGTCAGGTCACAGGGAAGAGGGCGATGGTCGGGAACAACGTTTCTCACTCAAAAAGAAGGACTAAGAGGAGATTTTACCCGAATCTTTTCAAAAAGAAATATTACCTCCCCGAAGAGGAGAGATGGGTCTCCCTTAAAATTTCAGCCGCCGGTATACGACTGATTGGGAAAAAAGGACTTACTCCGGTTCTTAAGGAAGCTAAGGAAAAAGGTTACATCCTGAATTATTAAAATTAATGCACAATGGCAAAGAAGGCTAAAGGGAACAGATTACAGGTGATTCTGGAATGTACGGAACACAAAGAGAGCGGCAAACCGGGAACTTCCAGGTATATTACTACCAAGAACCGGAAGAATACCCCTGACAGGCTTGAGAGGAAGAAATATAATCCCATCCTGAAGAGACATACAATTCACAAGGAAATAAAGTAAAAGAGATATAATATGGCAAAGAAGGTTGTTGCAACACTGAAAACGGGAACGGGCAAACTGTTTACCAAATGCATCAAAATGACAAAATCCGGTAAAACCGGAGCATACCTGTTTAAGGAAGAGATCGTTCATAATGATCATATCAGGGATTTTTTCACCCGGAAATAACATTACTAACCCTTTGAAGATATGAGTGGCTTTCTTCTTTCCTGAAGAGAGCTTTTTTTATCTTCGGATTTCAAAATCAGATAATACCAATGGGCTGGTTTGGATTTGCATCAAAAGAGAAAAAGGTCAGCCTTGAGAAGGGGCTTGAAAAAACCAAGGAGAATCTTCTTACACGGTTGTCAAGAGCTGTGGCAGGTAAATCGAAGGTTGACGAAGATGTCCTTGATAATCTTGAGGAGGTCCTTGTTTCATCTGATGTCGGTGTTGAAACCACGCTGAGGATAATCGAAAGGATCGAATCGCGAGTGGCAAAAGATAAATATCTTAATACTAATGAATTAAATGTCATTCTGAAAGAAGAGATCGCTGCTCTTCTTGAACAGAATGACAACGAGCAGGATTCTGATTTTTCCGCACCCCTGAAATCTGTGCCCTATGTGATTATGGTTGTTGGTGTTAACGGTTCCGGCAAAACGACCACCATAGCTAAACTGGCACACCAGTACAAGATTGCAGGTAAAAAAGTTTTGCTGGGCGCCGCCGACACTTTCAGGGCTGCGGCAATAGATCAGCTCCAGATCTGGGCCGACAGGGCAGGGGTGCCGGTCGTTAAGCAGAAAATGGGGTCCGACCCGGCCTCGGTCGCTTTCGATTCGGTAAAATCCGGGGTGGCGGGAGGTTATGATGTCGTTATCATCGACACGGCAGGGCGCCTGCATAATAAGATCAACCTTATGTCGGAACTCTCCAAGATCAAACGGGTGATTGAAAAGGTATTACCTGATGCACCCCACGAAGTCCTGCTTGTACTGGACGGCTCAACCGGACAGAACGCGTTTGAACAGGCAAAGCAGTTCACAGCCTCGACGGATGTTACAGCCCTGGCAATAACCAAGCTTGATGGTACCGCCAAAGGAGGTGTGGTGATCGGTATTTCCGACCAGTTCAGGATCCCGGTCAAGTATATCGGCATAGGAGAGAAGCTCGATGATCTCCAGATATTCAACCGTTACGAATACGTAGACTCCCTGTTCTCCTCCGGGAACTGAACAAAAACCTTTATTTATTCTGGCACAGGATCCGGATGAAAGGCAGGCATATTAATATTGTAACCCTGGGCTGCTCAAAAAATGTTGCAGACTCGGAGAAGCTCATCAAACAGATCCGGGCAGGAGGTTACAGCATCAGTCACGACGCTGATGTCATTGTTCCCGGTCACGTTATAATAAATACCTGCGGATTTATAAATGATGCCAAGGAAGAATCCATCGACACCATTATGAGATTCGTTAAGGCGAAAGAGGCGGGACAGATCGGCAATCTTTACGTAATGGGTTGTCTGGCAGAAAGATATATGACTGCTCTCAGGAAGGAAATACCGGAGGTGGACCAATACTTCGGGGTAAACGATATAAATGGAATCCTGAATGAGCTGGGCATAAGCCTGAAAAATGAACTTCTTACAGACCGGGAGCTTACAGGTCCATCACATTACGCCTATCTGAAAATATCGGAAGGTTGTGACAGAACCTGCGCTTTCTGCGCTATCCCGATGATTAGGGGCAGATATGTTTCAAAACCTCTGGAGGTGATCATTGAAGAAGCAAACATACTTGCTGCCAAAGGAGTAAGGGAACTCATACTCATCGCACAGGACCTCAGCTATTATGGGCTCGATCTTTACAGAAAGAGAAAACTGCCGGAGCTGATTCGTGAACTAATTAATATTGAGTCGCTTGAGTGGATCAGGCTTCACTACCTTTACCCTGCAGATTTCCCGGAGGAGCTGATACCGGTGATCAGAGATAATGAAAAGGTCTGCAATTATATCGACCTGCCTGTTCAGCATATCAGCGATAAGATGCTTAAACTGATGAAAAGATCACACAGCAGGAAGCAGACCGAAAGCCTTCTTTCAGGACTGAGAGAGAAAATTCCGGGTGTTGCCCTGAGAACCACGCTTATCGCCGGACATCCGGGAGAATCAGAAGATGATTTCAATGAACTGAGGGAGTTCATATCAGACTTCAGGTTCGACAGGCTCGGGGTATTTGCCTATTCACACGAAGAAGATACCTGGGCCGGGAATAATTATAATGATGAAGTGCCTGAAGAGGTAAAAAAGGAGAGAGTCTCTGAACTGATGGAGATCCAGCAAAATATATCGCTTGAGCTGAACAGGGTAAAGGTCGGAAAGGTTGTTAAAACAATTATCGACAAAAAGGAAGGGGAATACTATACAGGAAGAACGGAACACGATTCTCCGGAAGTCGACCAGGAGGTCCTTATCCCTTCATACTATCTTCTTGAACCGGGAACGTTCCGTCAGGTCAGAATTACCCATGCTGAAGAGTTCGATCTGTTTGGAATAACGGAATAAAGAGCAAATTCTTATTCGGTATCCTGTTCTCCCTGTTCACCCTTTTCAGCCTTTTCATTCTTCTTCAGGATCTTGATCTTTATCTCGGATTTCTCGGTGTTGAACGTCACATTTATAGTCTCGCCTTCCAGCAATTCTGCTTTTATGAGAACTTCGGCCATCGGATCCTCGAGATATTTCTGTATTGCCCTTTTAAGCGGACGTGCCCCGTAGTTCGCATCAAAGCCTCTTTCAGCTATGAAATCCCTGGCGGCAGGAGCTATCTTAAGCTGGTACCCAAGAGAGTTGACCCTCTCGTATAACCCTTTAAGCTCAAGGTCGATTATTTTGTTTATCTCCTCCTTACCCAGCGAGTTGAACATGATAACGTCATCCACCCTGTTGAGGAATTCGGGTGCGAAGGTCTTCTGCAATGCTTTCTGGAGGATGCTCTTCGTTTGCTCATCCCGCGTCGCTTTTTTCGCTGCTGTATCAAATCCGATACCGTGACCGAATTCTGCGATCTGTCTGGTTCCGATATTCGAGGTCAGAATAACTATTGTATTCCTGAAATCGACTCTCCGGCCAAGGCTGTCAGTCAGTTGCCCTTCATCGAGGACCTGAAGGAGTATATGGAACACATCGGGATGTGCTTTTTCAATTTCATCGAGAAGGACCACTGAGTAGGGTTTTCTCCTGACTTTCTCAGTCAGCTGGCCACCCTCTTCATACCCGACGTATCCCGGAGGTGCTCCGACGAGCCTTGAAACAGAAAATTTCTCCATGTATTCGCTCATGTCAATCCTGACCAGATTATCCGTGGTATCAAAAAGGAATTTTGCCAGAACCTTTGCCAGCTGGGTCTTTCCGACGCCAGTCGGACCAAGGAATATGAATGTGCCGATAGGTTTGTTGGGATCTTTCAACCCGGCCCTGTTCCTCTGAATGGATTTAACGACTTTCAGTATGGCTTCGTCCTGGCCGATGACGCTTCCACTGAGTTCATCCGCCATCTTAAGGAGCCTTGTTCCCTCTGTCTGGGCAATTCTCTGAACGGGGACCCCCGTCATCATTGCAACAACTTCAGCCACTTTCTCGGCATCGACAGTCTCGCGGTTAACTGCCAGCTCCTTTTCCCACTTTTTCTTCTCCTGGTCGATCAGGTCGAGCAGGTCTTTTTCGCGGTCGCGGAAGCTTGCAGCCTTCTCAAAGTTCTGGTTCCTGACTGCCATCATCTTCTCCTTCTTTGTATCCTCAAGCTGCTGCTCGAGCGAAAGGATCTTCTCCGGTACGATGATATTTGAGATATGAACCCTTGAGCCTGACTCATCAAGTGCGTCAATTGCTTTATCGGGAAGATGCCTGTCGGAGATGTACCTGTTGGTCAGCTTCACGCAGGCATCAATAGCATCGTCTGTGTAGACAACGTTATGATGCTCTTCATATCTCTCCTTAATATTATGAAGGATATGGATAGTCTCTTCGATCGATGTGGGTTCTACAATAACTTTCTGGAATCTTCTTTCAAGAGCTCCGTCCTTCTCAATATGTTGCCGGTACTCGTCGAGGGTGGTGGCACCGATGCACTGAATCTCACCTCTTGCCAGTGCGGGTTTCAGCATGTTGGCCGCATCAAGCGAGCCTGTTGCACCTCCTGCACCTACTATAGTATGGATCTCATCTATGAAAAGAATTATATTGTCATTCTTGGAGAGCTCATTAAGGATGGCTTTCATTCTTTCCTCAAACTGGCCCCTGTATTTTGTGCCGGCCACGATTGAAGCCAGATCGAGGGCAACAACCCTTTTATTGAAAAGAACCCTTGAAACATTTCTTTTGGTGATCCGTAGAGCAAGTCCTTCCGCAATGGCAGATTTGCCAACTCCCGGTTCACCTATCAGAACGGGATTATTCTTTTTTCTCCGCGATAATATCTGGGCAAGCCTCTCTATCTCCCGCTCACGGCCAACGATAGGATCAAGCCGTCCTTCCTCTGCTGCCTTGGTAAGGTCAATGCCAAAATTATCGAGAACAGGAGTGTCGGAGGATGGCTTTGACGAAGAGGAGGGTGGAAATGGCTGTTGTCCCTTACCCTGACCGCCGGAACCGATTCCTTCATCATCCTCGTCACGTGGGTAATCAGCTCTCGCAATAGGGGATTCCGCTTCAACTGCCCTTTTTACCGACTGATAATCAACATCCAGTTCGGAAAGGAAGCGGGTAACAAGCGCATTCTCGTCTTTCAGAATGGCAAGCAAAAGATGCTCCGAATCAATAGTGTTGCTTTTAAGGGCTTTCGCTTCGAGATATACCAGCTTGAGAATTCTTTCGGTACTTCTGAGAAGCGGCGTGACTTCATGATCAGCCACAGGTACGGGGTTCTCCACCCTGATACTCTTTTCAAGCGATCCCTTTAGCACAAGCAGGTCAATGCCCTGGTTGATCAGGATCTCGACCGCAACACCCTCGCCGTCACGCAAAATTCCAAGAAACAAATGCTCCGGGCTTATATGACTGTTGCCCAGTCTTATAGCTTCTTCCTTGCTGTAACTTAGAATATCTTTTACCCTCTGTGAAAACTGTGAATCCATCTTCTGAATTTATATTTTTAAAAGCTACCTGAGATCAGCCATATTGTCAGACGAGATACGACAAAAATACAGGTAACGTAATTTTCAAAGTTATATTATACATAATTATGGTATGGCAATTTTCGTGCCCAGTTATAAACAATTAATGTTAAAAATTCACTATGTCAGGCGGTTAAAAGTACGTAAATAATCACTATTTTCGTATTTCTGAACCATGAAACGTCCGGGAAATTGTATGTATTTAATTATTAATCTGTTATGTCGGAGAGAGAGAGAATTGTAAAGGTCAATATTGAGGAGGAGATGAAGTCAGCCTACATCGATTATTCGATGTCGGTAATTGTGTCGAGGGCATTACCCGATGTAAGGGACGGGTTGAAACCCGTCCATCGCCGTGTTCTGTTCGGAATGTCTGAGCTCGGGGTGCTATCAAACAGATCATACAAGAAGTCGGCGAGGATAGTGGGGGAGGTGCTGGGAAAATATCACCCTCATGGCGACTCATCCGTATATGAAGCGATGGTCAGGATGGCCCAGGAATGGTCGTTGCGGTACCCCCTGGTTGACGGCCAGGGAAATTTCGGGTCGGTCGACGGCGACAGTCCTGCCGCAATGAGGTACACCGAAGCCAGGCTGCGGAAAATTGCGGAAGAGATGCTCTCTGACATTGAAAAGGAGACGGTTGATTTTCAGCTTAACTTCGACGATACCCTGTCTGAACCAGTTGTCCTCCCCACCAGAATACCCAATCTTCTTGTCAACGGCGCCTCGGGAATTGCAGTCGGTATGGCAACCAATATGCCCCCTCATAATCTTTCGGAGATAATTGACGCAACAATAGCCTACATTGATAAAAACGATATCACACCCGGAGAACTCCTGCAATATATTAAAGGACCTGACTACCCGACAGGAGGCATAATTTATGGAGAGCAGGGGATTAGGGATGCCTGCGAAACCGGAAGGGGACGGATAGTCATAAGGGCAAAAACCGAGATCGAACTTACTCACTCAGGACGCGAATGCATCATTGTCACCGAAATACCCTACCTGGTCAACAAAGCCGAAATGATACGCAGGATCGCGGATCTGATAAACGAGAAAAGGCTTGAGGGAATTTCTTATATCAACGATGAGTCTGACCGTAACGGAATGCGAATCGTCGTAATTCTGAAAAAAGACGCGAGCGCCAGTGTTGTCCTGAATAATCTTTATAAATTATCATCTTTCCAGACCTCATATAACGTAAATAACATAGCTCTCGTTAAGGGTCGTCCCAAAATACTGAATACCAAGGACTTAATTGAGCATTTCGTAAAACACCGGCATGAGGTCGTAGTACGGAGAACCAAATTTGATCTGGATCAGGCGGAAAAAAGAGCTCATATACTTGAAGGTCTGATTATTGCCAGTGACAATATTGATGAGGTAATAGCGATAATCAAATCATCCGCGAACCCTGATCAGGCCAGGGAGCGCCTAATGGAGAGGTTCGGCCTCTCGGATATCCAGTCAAGGGCAATTGTCGATATGCGCCTCCGTCAGCTTACAGGACTCGAGCAGGAAAAGCTGAGAGCAGAGTACAGAGAAGTAATGGAGCTTATCAGTTATCTCAAAAGCGTTCTGGCCAGTGTTGAACTGCAAATGAAGATCATAAAGGACGAACTGATCGAGATAAAACAAAAATTCGGAGATAAGAGACGTACAGAAATAGTTCCTGACGAAGGAGAATTCAATCCAGAAGATTTCTATGCCGACGATGAGATGGTTATTACCATTTCGCACATGGGATATATTAAGAGAACACCTCTTACAGATTTCAGACGTCAGAACAGGGGAGGAACCGGAGCAAGGGGAGGATCAACAAGGGAAGAAGATTTTATAGAGCATCTCTATATAGCTACAATGCATAACAACATGCTCTTCTTCACAAGGAACGGGAAATGTTACTGGCTGAAAGTATATAACATCCCGGAAGGGTCACGTACCTCAAAGGGAAGAGCTATGCAGAACCTTATCAATATTGAGCCTGACGACAGCGTAAGAGCATTTATAAATGTGAAGAATCTTAATGATCCGGAATATATCAACAACAATTTCATTGTACTCTGTACCAAAAAAGGAATCATTAAGAAGACCTCGCTCGAAGCTTATTCAAGGCCAAGAATTAACGGAGTCAATGCTATTACGGTGAGAGACGGGGACGAACTGCTTGAAGCCAGGCTGACTAACGGAATGCACCAGATAATGCTGGCCGTAAAATCGGGCCGTGCCATACGATTCCCGGAAAAGGCAGTCAGACCAATGGGACGGACGGCTTCGGGTGTGAGAGGAATCAAGCTCGCAAGTGAAAAAACAGATTTTGTTGTGGGCATGGTCACCGTCGAGAACAAGGAAAAAGATATACTTGTTGTTGCAGAAAAAGGCTACGGAAAAAGATCAGATATTGACGAGTACCGGATAACAAACAGGGGAGGCAAGGGCGTTAAGACCATCAACGTTACCGAAAAGACCGGATCGTTGATAGCCCTGAAGGATGTAACCGACAACCACGATCTTATGATAATAACCCAGTCGGGCAACATCCTGAGAAGCTCAGTCTCCGCCCTGAGGGTGATGGGAAGAGCCACCCAGGGTGTCAGACTGATAAATTTAAGGGAGAATGACATAATTGCATCGGTAGCCTGTGTGCTTGTAAATGAGGATGAAGGGGAGGTCAACGATGAAAATCAGGATGAAATCAAGAATAATGGTGAGGAAATTGGCAAAGAATTTGAAGTTTAATAAGTAATGTTTTAAATTTGGCAAAATTTTTATTGATAAATTAATTAAAAATAGAATCATAATCATGAAAAAGTTTTTTGTGCTGCTTGCAGCTATAAGTATCTCTTTCGGAGCTATGGCCCAGAGAGGAAAAGTTACCGCCGCTCTGAGCTTCATTGAACAAGGTGCCCTTGATAAGGCCAAGGAGGCCCTGGACCAGGCTAAAACACACGACAAGTCGAAAGACTGGTTCAATACCTTTTTTGCACAGGGTAAATTCTGCCAGGCAGTCTTTCAGACTGATAATCCCAAATTCAAGGATTATTGTCCAAACCCCCTTCAGGAAGCATACGCAGCTTATGAGAAAGCGATCGCTCTCGATCCTAAAGGAACCATCAAAAAGAGAATTATAACGAATATGGTTTATAATTCTCTTGCGCTCGACCTCTTTACACAGGGCAGCACCCAGTTTGAACAGGAGGATTTCGAAGGTGCCCTTAAATCATTCGAGACACAGATCAAAATCACCGAAAGCGATAAATATGCCGGAGCTGTCGATACAGGTATGTATTACAACGCAGGACTGGCTGCAGTGAACAGCGGGAAATTCAATGAGGCCATAAAATACTTCGAGACATGCGCAGAAATGAGCTACCAGGGAATCAATCCCTATTATCAGATATATGAGAGCTACCTCGGTCTGGGTGACACCATTAAAGCTGAATCGATCCTGATGGGCCTGAATGAAAAATTCCCGGACGATCCGAATGTGACACTGAATCTTATCGACCTCTACATCAAGAGTGGTAAGGACGATGAAGCCCTGAAATATCTGGTACTGGCTAAAG
>JAHYJA010000260.1 GCA_019429325.1 Bacteroidales bacterium | reverse complement strand
TCAGCAGGAACATCCGCAGGCTGATATAGTAAGAATGGGAATTGGCGATGTCACCCGGCCACTTTCTCCGGCGATCATCCGTGCTTTTCACGAAGGTGTAGAGGAGATGTCAGTAACCTCCTCGTTTAAAGGATACGGCCCGGAACAGGGCTATGATTTTCTGCGCGAAGCCATTGCAAAAAACGATTATCAGGCCCGCGGTGCCGATATTCATGCTGATGAGATCTTTGTTTCGGATGGTTCGAAATGCGATACGGGTAATATCCTCGAGATTTTCGGGCAGAAAAATATAATCGCCATACAGGATCCTGCATATCCGGTTTATGTCGATACCAGCGTAATGGCAGGACGTACAGGCGAGAAACTGGGGAACGGGTATTATGACGGACTTGTATACCTTCCCTGTACGGCTGAAAACGGATTCATTCCGGAATTACCATCAAAGAAAGTTGATATAATCTTTCTTTGCTATCCCAACAATCCCACGGGTACTACAGCAGGCAAAGAGGAGTTGAAGAAATGGGTTGACTATGCTAAGAGAAATAAAGCCATAATACTCTACGATTCGGCTTATGAAGCTTATATTTCTGATCCCGGCATCCCCCACTCCATCTATGAAATTGACGGAGCCAGGGAGGTGGCCATCGAGTTCCGCAGCTTTTCAAAAACAGCAGGATTCACCGGAACCCGTTGTGCCTATACCGTTATTCCAAAAAGTCTTGTCGCTTCAGCTTCTGACGGATCAGAAAAATCTCTGAACCAGTTATGGTTCAGAAGACACACAACTAAGTTCAACGGAGTATCATACCCTGTGCAGAAAGCCGCTGCCGCTGTTTACACAACGGAAGGAAAAGCTGAAGTGAAAGAAACCATCAGTTACTACATGAAAAATGCCTCGATCCTGCGTGAGAACCTTACCCAGATGGGCTTTCAGGTTTTCGGAGGTACCAATGCCCCCTATGTCTGGATCAATTCAGGACGGGGAATCAGTTCATGGGACCTGTTCGACAAATTGCTTCATGAAGCACATGTTGTCGGTACTCCCGGATCAGGATTCGGACCCTCGGGAGAAGGATACTTCAGGTTTTCTTCATTCGCCACCCGCGAAAATGTGCTCAAAGCTATCGAAAGGCTCAAAGATCTTAAGTGGTGACATATTTCCGATTGTCTTTCAACAGTGGGAGGAAGTCGCGCAGAATTGTTATCTTTGCAGAGAAATAAAAACCAGAAAATATGGACAATAGCATAATCGATTTACTTGATCTGCCACCTGAATGGAAAAAATTTCTTCCTAACGTATGGAAGATATTCGTTATAATGGCGATGGTAATTTTCTTCTGGATATCTTTCTTCCAGGTCGGACCCGAAGAGGTTGGGGTAATAACCCGCTTCGGGAAATATGTCCGGGAGGTGGAACCGGGGCTTAACTTTAAGATGCCCTTGCTGGAGACTATAGTGAGGGTTCCGGTAGAAAGGCAGCAAAAGGAGGAATTCGGATTTCGTACACTCAGCGCCGGTGTTCAGTCAAGATTTACAAAGTCAGGCACAGCAGATGAATCGCTGATGCTGACCGGCGATCTTAATCTTGCTGATGTAGAGTGGGTTGTACAATACCGGATCAGTGATCCCTACAGTTTCCTGTTCAGAGTGAGGGATCCGGTAGCCTCTCTGCGGGATATATCCGAGGCTGCGATGCGTAAAATTGTCGGCAACCGTACCGTGAATGAGGTTTTGACGGTAGGGAGAACTGAAGTGGCGACACAGGTGTTTGAAGAGATACAGGAGGTAAGCAATGAATATTCGCTGG
>JAHYJA010000092.1 GCA_019429325.1 Bacteroidales bacterium | reverse complement strand
TATGCTTAGGAATCTGTCAACCCCCCACACCGTCGTACCGTCGCACCGTCGTACCGTCGCACCGTCGTACCGCCACACCGTCGTACCGTCACACCGTCGTACCGTCGCACCGTCGTACCGTCGCACCGTCGTACCGTCGCACCGTCGTACCGTATGTACTATAGAACCATATAACTGAATAACAACTATACAAATGCCGAAGAACCAGATTATTGACCCGAACGAGATACGCAAGCCTTCGTTTATAGAATTTGGCAGAATACCTGTAAACCAGTACAACAGATCGATCGAAGAAGAAAAGACCAGGTTCAGCACCGGAGATTTCCTGAGAATCTACCACGACATGGTGATCATCAGGGAATTTGAAAGCATGCTGAACCTGATCAAGACCACCAGCGAATATCATGGCATTCCCTACAATCATCCCGGACCGGCACATCTTTCGATCGGCCAGGAAGCCTCAGCAGTGGGAATGGCCTATACGCTCGACCCTGATGACCACATCTTCGGATCCCACCGCAGTCATGGTGAAATTCTGGCTAAAGGACTATCAGCGATCAACAAGCTTGATGAGGAGAGGCTGTATTCAATAATGACCAACTGGTTCGGAGGCTCGGCACTGAGGGTTGTTGAGAAAGGATTTCACGGTTCGGTGAGTGAGCTTGCTGTCCATTTTTTGCTGTATGGTGCCCTGGCAGAAATATTTGCCCGCGAGAATGGATTCAATAAAGGTCTGGGCGGTTCGATGCATGCATTTTTTACTCCTTTCGGAATATATCCCAATAATGCCATTGTGGGTGGCTCCGGAGACATTTCCGTTGGTGCCGCCCTGTATAAGAAGATAAACAGGAAACCAGGCCTTGTGGTCTGTAACATCGGAGATGCCTCAATGGGTTGCGGGCCTGTATGGGAAGGGATATGCTTCGCTACCATGGATCAGTACAAAACCCTCTGGGAAGGCGATTACAAAGGGGGGCTTCCGCTGATCTTCAATTTCATGAACAACATGTACGGTATGGGAGGACAGACAGCCGGAGAAACAATGGGTTACGGTATGCTGGCCCGTATCGGTGCGGGAGTCAACCCCGAGATGATGCATGCAGAGCGCGTTGACGGCTACAATCCTCTCGCCGTTATCGACGCCTTCCGCCGGAAAAGGGAGATCATCTCTGAAAAAAAGGGTCCCGTGCTGCTCGACACAGTTACCTACAGGATAAGCGGACATTCACCTTCCGATGCGTCATCATACAGGTCGAGGGAGGAGGTTGAAGCATGGCAGAAGGAAGACTCAATAGTTGCGTTCGGAAACCTGCTGGCCGGCTCGGGTATTGCAGGTCCTGAACAGCTTGAGGAAATAAGAAACAACGCATCAGATCTTACCGAACATATTCTGAGGCTTGCCATAGATGACGATATCTCTCCGCGAATCGACCTGCGCGAAGATCCTGACGCACTTGGAAGGATGATGTTTTCCAACGGTTCAGAGGATCGCATGGATGAAGGAGTCGCTGATGTACTGATTCCGCTGGAAGAAAACCCAAGGGTTAAATCGCTGAAAAACAAAGAGAGATATTATAAAGACAGGGAAGGTAATCCTGTATCTAAAGCGAGATTGTTTCAGCTTCGCGACGGGATATTCGAGGCAGTGATCGACAGGTTTTACAGGGACCCCACTCTAGCGGCCTGGGGGGAGGAAAATCGCGATTGGGGTGGCGCATTTGCGGTCTATCGCGGACTTACTGAATCCCTTCCCTATCACCGGCTCTTCAATTCCCCTATATCCGAAGGTGCAATTGTCGGAACGGCAATAGGTTACGGAATGTGCGGAGGCAGGGTGTTAGCCGAGATAATGTACTGTGATTTCCTTGGCCGTTCCGGAGATGAGGTATTCAATCAACTGCCCAAATGGCAGGCGATGAGCGGCAATATAATCAGGATGCCGGTCATCATCAGGGTATCGGTAGGCTCAAAATACGGTGCTCAGCATTCCCAGGACTGGTCCTCGCTGGTTGCACATATTCCCGGGCTTAAAGTAATATTCCCGGCCACCCCTTATGATGCCAAAGGACTGATGAACAGTGCACTTCAGGGAACCGACCCTGTAATCTTTTTCGAAAGCCAGAGAATTTATGATATGGGAGAGATGTTCCGCGAAGGAGGTGTTCCTGAAGAATACTATGAAATACCCATCGGAGAACCCGATATTAAAAGAGAGGGTGATGATATAACGATCCTTTCAGTGGGAGCTACATTATACCAGGCAATCAAAACTGCCGAAATATTGCAGTCTGGTTACGGAGTGAGTGCCGAAGTGATCGATGCGCGGACACTTGTTCCCTTCAATTACGAACCCGTAATTCAATCTGTTAAGAAAACCGGAAGGATCCTTCTTACCAGTGATGCCTCAGCCCGGGGTTCATTTATGAAAGAGATGGCCCAGACTGTTACGGAGCTTGCCTTTGATTATCTTGATGCCCCGCCTGTGGTAGTTGGTTCGCGGAACTGGATAATCCCCGCATTTGAGATGGAAGAGTTCTTCTTCCCTCAGCCGGATTGGATGATCGACGCAATAAATGAACGGATAATGCCGCTCAGCGGCCACAGGGCCAAAAGCGATTTTAGTGCCGGAAGAAGTATTAAACTAAACAAGGAGGGAGTATAAATCCTTTTTGATATCTTTACATAAGAAACACATTTGTATGGAAGACATTATTGAAAAGATCAGATCAAAGTCAGGTTTTATCATCGACATGGACGGGGTCATTTATCACGGGAACAAACTGCTGCCGGGTGTTAATTCATTTGTCGACTGGCTGGAGCAGAGCGGCAAAAAGTACCTCTTCCTTACCAATTCAAGTGAAAGGACACCGAAGGAGCTCCATGAAAAACTCAGGAGACTGGGTGTAAATGCAGGTGAGGACCATTTCTATACAAGTGCTCTTGCAACCGCAACTTTCCTTGCCAGCCAGACTCCTGACGGAAGCGCTTACGTAATAGGAGACTCCGGCCTGATACACGCACTCTATAGTGTTGGCTATACAATAAATAATGTCAACCCCGACTATGTGGTCGTTGGCGATACTCACGGCTATAATTTTGAGAAGATTGAGCTGGCTGTCAACCTTATTATCAGAGGGGCAAAGCTGATAGGAGCAAATCCTGACATAAGCGGACCTGTGGAAAACGGGATTGCTCCGTCAACCAAAGCGCTCGTAGCTCCTATTGAGATAGCAACTGGTAAAAAAGCCTATTACGTCGGCAAACCGAATCCCCTGATGATGAGGATTGCCCTGAAGAAGCTCGGCGTTGCCCGTGAGGAGGCAATAGTGGTTGGCGACAGAATGGACACTGATATCAGGGCAGGACTCGAATCGGAGATTGACACACTGCTTGTTCTGAGCGGCATCACCAGCCGAAGTGAAATCGACAATTTTCCTTATCGCCCCCATTATGTCCTAAGTGGAGTGGTTGATCTCATACATCTGTAAGCATAACGGAAATGTCAGGCAGGTATAAAAAAGAAAGGAAAGAGGTGGCACGCTTCATGAGGCGGCTCTACCGGAAAGATCTTACTACAACTTCAGGAGGAAATATCAGCCTCAAAATATCTGATGACATCATCGTGATAACCCCATCAGCAACTGACAAGGGCAGAATGAGGTGGAAAGAGGTGGGTATCCTCTCAATCCTGGGAGAGAACCTTACACCGGAGCTCAAACCCTCAATTGAATTTGAAATGCACCTCTCAATATATAAAAAGAATAAAGATGTGTCAGCTGTCGTGCATGCTCATCCTGTCCATGCTTCCGCATTCACTGCGATGAAATGGGAAATCGACACTTCCCTAACAGCAGAGGCGAAAGCAATTTGCGGAAAACCAAGATTTGTAGGGTATGCGGTGATGGGATCATCAGAGCTGGCTGAAACTGTCAGCGAAAACGCGAAAGATGCTGATGTATTATTGCTTGAAAATCACGGGATACTTACTACCGGGCACGATCTTCTTCATGCTTTCGACAAGCTGGAAGTCCTGGAAAACGCTGCAAGAATGACGCTTATCGTCAGACTTACAGGTAAGAAAAGTCCCCTGAACCCATTACGAATACGCGAAATAGAAAGACTTTTCCGATGACAGGTTTCCTTACCGGCTTTCCGGGCAAAGAAGAGCTTCAGAAAAAGCTCCGCAATGTTGTCATTCCTCAGTACCGCGAAGCCAATTGCCACATCCATACACCATACTCCTTCAGCTCCTTTTCCGATCTGGAGACTCTTTTTGAGATGGCACTGACTGAGAATATCCACGTACTGGGGATCAACGATTTCTATGTCACGGACGGTTATAATGCGTTCTGTGAATTGTCTCTCCGTAACAGCATCTTTCCCCTGTTCAACCTTGAATTTATCGGCCTGATGAAGAAAGAGCAACGGAAGGGTATCAGGATCAACGACCCCAACAACCCGGGCAGAATATATTTCTGCGGGAAGGGCCTCGATTATCCGTTTCACACAGGATGGTATCAGAAGAAACAGCTCGACAGGGTTATTGGTGAAAGTCAGAATCAGATCCGGGCAATGATAACAAAGCTTAACTCACTTATCGGCTCTGTTAATCCATCTCTCTCGCTGACATATGAACATGTTAAAAAGAGGTATGCTCTCGAGCTTGTCCGTGAGCGTCACCTGGCCAGGGCTCTGAGAATGCTTGCCCTTGAAGAATACGGGGATGAATCAATACAGTTTATTGAATTGCTGTATGGCGGTAAAAAATCAGGAGCAGGATCTGCTGATCCGGCTCTCCTCGAAAACGAGATCCGTTCAAACCTTCTGAAAAGCGGAGGAGCTGCCTTTGTAGAGGAAGACGTGAACTCATTCCTTCCCCTTGATACAATAAATGAGATAATCCTGAAAGCAGGAGGAATACCATGCTATCCTGTCCTGCTTGATGACCCTTCAGGGAATTATACTGAATTTGAAGCTGACCCTGAACAATTATTCGCAGTTCTGACAACCCTGAGAACAGGATGCATCGAGTTAATACCCGGCAGAAATGATCCGTCTGCATTAAGGAGCTTTGTGGAATATTTTCATGATAAAGGATTCATTATAACCTTCGGCACCGAACACAATACCCCGGAACCTGCGCCGCTTACCGTTACATCCGGGGGCCGGAAGCCGCTGGATGATTACCTGAAAGGCATCGCATGGGAGGGAGCATGCGTCATTGCAGCGCATCAGTACCTCAGGGCGAACAAGCACGAGGGTTACGTCTCACCGTTTGGCATCCCTAAATCTTCCGAAAGGGACGAATTTGCTGAGACCGGCAGGCTTGTTATCGAATATTTTCTTAACAATACACTTCAACCTGATGAAACCAGAAATTAGGGACCTTGTCGAAATATCGCGGTATTACGGGAATCTGAAAGAGTATGTTATCGCCGGCGGAGGCAATACATCATATAAGGATGACGATACGATCTGGATAAAAGCCAGCGGAGAACCGCTCTCGGCGCTATCAGAAGAAGGTCTTGTTGCACTCGACAGACACCGGCTCGATATGATTTCCCGGACCAAATACTCTGACGATCCCGTAGTGAGGGAGGACCAGGTGAAGAGTGACCTTCTCAGATGCATCAGGGGTTCTGAAAGCCCAGGAAGGCCATCGGTCGAAACATCATTGCATAACCTGATAAGGTATAAATTTGTGGTCCACCTGCATCCTGCGCTGATTAACGGCCTGCTCTGCGGCAGGAACTCAGGGGACCTGACCGTCAGGCTTTTTGGTAAAAAAGTGCTGTATGTACCATACACCGATCCCGGCTACACGCTTTTTAAAAACCTCGAATCCGAGATCATGCTTTACCGGAAGAAATTCCAGAACGATCCTCAGGTAATATTTCTGGAGAATCATGGATCTTTTGTTGCTGCAGATACGATCGGGGATATCCGCAAGATCTACGAAAATCTCATCAGTACGACCTACGGACATATCCGGCCACTGCCTGAAGCGGAACCTCTGGCTTACGACCCAATCATGAACGAAGTTCTTCCTGCCATCAGGATGCTTTTAACGGTGGCGGCTCCACCCATTATCAGGCAGAGGAACAATACACTGATAGCTTCCTATTACGACAGCCAGCAGAAATTTAACAAGATCTCCATGCCGCTTACTCCCGACATGATCGTCTACTGCAAGTCACGGTATCTTTATATTGATCAGTCAGCCACGGCAGCCAAAATCCTTGAATCCTTCCGGCTCCAGCTTCCACGTTTTACCGAAGAATATGGATATCCTCCCAAAGTAATAATAATAAAGAACATGGGGGTATTTGCCGTTGAAGAAAGTGCTGCTTCAGCGGAAACGGTCCTTGATGTCTTTGAGGACCTGATTAAAATCGTTCATTATTCGTCGGAATGTGGTGGACCCAGATACCTTACTCCGGAGCAGGTGGCTTTCATTGATCAGTGGGAAGCAGAGAACTACCGCAGGAAACTGGGTCATTCAGGGGCCGCGGTAAATAAACTTACCCACAAGGTAGCCATTGTTACCGGAGGTGCCAGGGGTTTTGGGGCGGGAATTGCCGAAGCACTCCTGAGAAAAAATGTGAACGTTGTTATCGCAGACCTTGACGAGGTGGAAGGGAAAAAATTTGTTTCGGAGCAGGGTTCAGTAAAATCTTCAGGCAGGCTCCTTTATGTAAAGACTGACGTTTCCGATGCCGTTTCCGTTAAGAACCTTATTATGAACACGGTGCGTGAATTCGGGGGTCTTGATATCATTATAAGCAATGCAGGGATCCTCAGAGCCGGCGGGCTGGATGATCTGGACCCTGAGACCTTCGCACTTACAACTGCCATTAATTATAACGGCTATTTTCACTGCGCCAGATATGCATCGGAAATAATGAAGATACAGAATCGCGAGAAACCTGATTATTACACAGACATTATCCAGATTAATTCAAAATCCGGATTAAGGGGGAGCAACAGGAACTCTGCCTATGCCGGTTCAAAATTCGGTGGCATCGGGCTTACACAGTCATTTGCCCTCGAGCTTGCCCCATACAGGATAAAGGTAAACGCCATCTGTCCGGGCAATTTCTATGAGGGACCGTTATGGTCAGATCCGAAAAACGGATTATTCGTCCAGTATCTGAAAACAGGCAAGGTGCCAAGTGCCAGGACTATTGAAGATGTCAGGAAATTCTATGAAGATCAGGTCCCGATGAAGCGTGGCTGCAGGCTGGAAGACGTGGTCAGGGCACTTCTGTACATCATTGAACAGGAATACGAGACGGGACAGGCTGTTCCGGTGACTGGCGGACAGGTGATGCTTGGCTAGGCATAGAGCGTAGAGCGTAGAGCGTAGAGCGTAGAGGAACTCCGTGTTAAAAAGAAATATATGAAAACCAAAGCAGTAAGGATTTACGGGAAAGGCGATCTCAGGCTCGGGGAGTTTGATCTTCCGGAAATGCAGGATGATGAGATCCTTGCACAAGTGATTTCGGACAGTATTTGCATGTCATCCCACAAGGCAGCCATGCAGGGTCCCGACCATAAACGCGTTCCGGATGATATCAGCATTAATCCCACCATAATAGGCCACGAATTTGCCGGCGTCATCCTTCAGGTCGGAAAGAAGTGGGGAAACAGGTTCAGTCCGGGTCAGAAGTTCTCAATACAGCCGGCCATGGCCCACACCGGAACACTCGACGCTCCGGGTTACTCATATCCTTATATCGGTGGTGACGCCACACACATAATAATCCCGGATATTGTAATGGAAGCTGATTGCCTGCTTCCCTACGACGGGGAAGCGTTCTTCCCGGCCTCGCTCTCCGAACCCATGTCCTGTATAGTAGGAGCATTTAACGCAAGTTATCATGTACCTCCTGGAACCTATGAACATAAAATGGGAATCCGTGAGGGAGGAAAACTGGCTATTCTTGCAGGCGTCGGGCCGATGGGCCTGGGAGCTATAGACTATGCCCTCCATCAGGAGCGCAGACCATCAATGATAGTTATTACGGATATTGACGACAACCGGCTTTCCCGTGCCGCATGCCTCTTCCCACCTGAAAAAGCTGAAAAGGAAGGGATCAAACTGATGTTTGTCAACACTGCCGGCACCTCAGATCCCGCCGGTCATCTTCGCGGACTGACAGATGGAAGTGGTTTTGATGATGTCTTTGTCTTTGCCCCGGTGAAACAGGTAATTGAACAGGGCGATGCCATCCTCGGTTTTGACGGATGCCTGAATTTTTTCGCCGGGCCTACCGATCCCGGATTCAGGGCGGAGGTCAATTTCTACAATGTACACTATGCTTTTACACATATTGTCGGGACCTCGGGAGGCAATACAAACGATATGAGGGAGTCCCTTAAACTCATGAGTGAAGGGAAAATCAACCCGGCAATAATGATCACCCATATAGGAGGGCTTGATTCAGTTATTGAAACCACCCTGAACCTTCCCCGGATACCTGGAGGGAAAAAACTTATTTATACCAACATCTCCATGCCGCTGACCTCACTTTATAAACTTGGCGAGAAGGGTAAGGATGACCCTCTCTATGCAGGTTTGCATGAAATAGTGGAGAAAAACGGTTATATATGGAGCCTTGAAGCTGAAAGGTACCTCCTGTCGAATGCAAAGCCGATTTAACCATGCTCCTTTGCAGATCCGCGAACCTTAGCCGCGAACTCATGCGAGATATAATTATCATAGGAAAGACAGACATCAGTGGCAAAACCGACACCTGATGAGATTACTGCTGACCATTTCTCCTCCCCCATCATCCCGATCTCCTCTTTCCCTATTCCCATTTTGTAAAGGGCCGCAATCATGCCGGAATTGAAATTGTCACCGGCTCCGATTGTGCTCACAGGGATAATCTGATTTACCGGGAACTCCCCGCTGAATACCTCTGTACGTACGTAAACTCCATGGCCGCTGGCTGTATAGACAAGGTTTCTGCAGTAATGCCTTGCAGCCTCCCAGGCCTCATCCGGTGTTTCTGCTCCGAAGATGTTCCTGAAATCTTCATCCGATCCCCGCACTAAAACGGAGTTCTGCATATTCTCAATAATCAGGGGCCGGAGAATATTCAGTTCTGAAGAGTGAGTCTTTCTGAAGTTAGGATCATAAATCAGAATACCACCGCCATCATAGGCTGACCTGATAAAACTTGTGAAACGATTCCTGATCTCGTCAGTTATCGCATAAATTGAGCCGAAGAGCACAATATCATTTCTGCCTGTCACGGGCAGGCTTACCTTAAGTCTTTCTGAAGGGTACTTGTCATAAAAAGAATAATCTGCATCATTCCTCTCATTAAGCATGGCAATGGCAAGTTTGGTTTTCCCGTCGCTAAACCTGTAAGAGAACTCTGTGCTGACGCCGTTTTCGTTAAGAAAGCCGTCAATAATGTTCCCTACCGGGTCATTGCCGTATTCACTGACAAAAAAGGCCGGCAGCCCTATACGTCCGAGCGAGACCATGCTGTTCAGCATTGCTCCGCCTGCTTTTGCAGCCTGGGGTATTCCCTCCTTGAAAATGATATCAAAGACTGTCTCTCCTATCCCGATTATTTTCCTCATACTATCCATAACAATTTGCAGTGTGTGAATTTAGCAATAATTATATTTGTATTAAATGAATGTAAAACCAATTTTTTTATGAAAGCGATGATGCTGACCGGGATCAGGAGTATGGAGATGAGAGAGATACCTGAGCCCAAACTTCTCAAACCCGATCATGTAAAGATTAAAATGGCTGTGGTGGGGATCTGCGGGTCCGATGTCCATTACTACACACGTGGGAATATTGGTTCTCAGGTGGTTAAATATCCATTTACTGTGGGGCATGAGGGAGCCGGTGTAGTTGTGGAGACCGGGATTGGTGTTAAGAGTGTAAGGACCGGCGAGCTGATAGCCATTGAGCCTGCCATATCGTGCGGTCAGTGCGACCAGTGCCTTGCGGGCAGGCATCATACCTGCCGCAAGCTCCGGTTTCTTGGATGTCCGGGACAGGCGGAGGGTTGTCTGATGGAATATATTATCATGCCGGAAAATAACTGTTTCCCGCTGAGGAATAATTTGAATCACGATCAGGGGGCAATCTCCGAACCACTGGCTATCGGTATCTACTCAGTCAGAAAACACCCTGAGATCAAGGATGCTTCTGTCGGCATTCTGGGATTCGGGCCTATAGGTTTGAGTGTATTGCTGGCTGCCAGAGCAGCGGGTGCCGGAAAAGTCCTGGTTACCGATAAGATAAGAGAAAGGCTTTCAGTCGCAGTTAAGGAGGGTGCAGAATGGACCGGCAATCCGCTGAAGGATAACATCGCAAGGAAGATAATGGAGGCGGTTCCCAATGGGCTCGACGTTGTGTTTGAGTGTTGCGGCCAGCAGGAAGCTCTCGATCAGGCTGTTGAGATACTCAAACCAGGAGGCAGTCTCGTTGTTGTAGGTATTCCGGAGTTCGATGCCTGGTCAGTTAATGTTGAAAAAACCCGCCGCAAGGAGATCACCATCCAGTTTGTCCGGCGACAGGTGGGCTGCGTGGAGCCTGCCCTGGAAATGATGAGCAGCGGCAAAATAGATGTGTCAAACATGGTAACGCACCGTTTCTCTTTTCTTCAGACAAAGAAGGCCTTCGAAATGGTTGAGGGATACAGCGACGGAGTTATGAAGGCAATGATTGATTTCTGAAACGCTACAAGAGGGCTCTGAACCTCAATAATGCTTCAATGAAGTAGTAATCGGCGTATGTAAGCGGCACATCCACTTCGCTGTTCCCGGGCAGTGACCCCACGCTGTGCATCAGGATAAAATTGCCATTCTCTCCCGGCTTTGCTCTATAGGCTGGTGAGGCAAGCATCCTGAGCTGTTTCCCGGCAACCTGCAGATATTTTTCCTGTTTTCCGGGATCGGTGTAATTGCTTAACTCGATAAGGGCCGATGCCATAATGGCTCCTGCAGAAGCATCTCTCCTTGCATCAGGAATCCCGGGAGCATCGTAATCCCAGTAGGGTATCATATCCCCGGGCATGTTCGGATGGTTTATCATCAGGTCGGCCATAGTCACCGCCTGATCGAGATATCTTCTCAAGCCGGTCTCGCGATACATTACCACGTATCCGTAGAGTCCCCAGCTCTGACCCCGTGCCCACATAGAGCCGTCAAAAGCACCCTGATGTGTCTGCTTTATTTCTACATCACCGGTAATTGTATCATACGACACAACATGATACGTGCTGTAATCCGGACGGAAATGATTCTTAATAGTTGTATCTGAGTGCTTTACACAAATATTATAGTAACTTGAGTCGCCTGTCCGGTTAAAGGCCCACATAAGGAATTCTAGATTCATCATGTTATCAATAATAACCGGGAATTGCCAGCCTCTTCTGCTGTTCCATGATTTGACACACCCGACAACCGGACTGAATCTTGTAGCCAGCGACGAAGCTCCGGTCAGAAGGGTTTCTGCATATTCTTCATTATCTGTCAGCCTCAGTCCGTTGCCGAAGCTGCAGTAAAGCATAAATCCCAGGTCGTGCGTCCCCTTGTTGTCTTTCTCCTTTTCTATCCGGGAAGTCATCTGTACAGCAGCATCCCTGAGCGCTCCGTCACCTGAGTATTCATAAAGATACCAGAGGCTCCCGGGAAAGAATCCGCTGGTCCACCATCCGGATCCTGCGGTCACCAGATTACCTGCCGTATCAATGGTTCTTGGCAAAAGGCCGGGTCTTCCAAGCATCTCTTCCGCCATAAGTGAGTACTGTTTAACTGCGAAAGAGAGGGATTCATCAATGATCCCGGACATGGGCTTCTCAGAGGTACACGAGCCCAGCATCATGATAGCTGATGCTGAAAGGAGAATAAAGATCTTTTTCATAAAGGTTACTTACGGTTATCTATCCTTTACTATTCATATTTATTACTAACCTATTGTTTACCTTTGTGTTACTTTGAGTTTTCCTTTGTGACACTTAGTGGCAAAAAAACCTTAACCACAAAGGGACTCAAAGGATTACACTAAGGTTCACAAAGTTTATGAATTAATCAGGCTATTCTTATCATATAAAGATACAAATATATTTTTGTCTTTTACAAGAAAAATAAAATTGATATCTTGAAGCGCTGTTACGCTTAACGATGATGTAGTAATAAAATTAAAAACTTTCCCAATGAAAAAAAGAGTCATGCTGTTTGTCTGCATTTTGCTGGCAGTTTTCCCAGTAATTTCCCAGAATGTCGGGTCTTCACCCGAATATATTCTTGCCCTTACATCAGAGTGGAAGGGTGAACGGTTCGCTGACGGAAGACCGAAAGTATCGGATGGCCTTCTGGAAAGACTCAAAAACATTTCCATCGAAGAGGCATGGGGCGTTCTGCGCAACAGGGGTTATCAGAATCAGTTTGAAGGGGACTGGATGATAATAAATCCTGACGAGCCAATGACCGGACGTGTTGTAACGGCTCAGTATATGCCTTTGCGTCCCGATTATGACAAGTATATCAGGGACCAGGGAAAGCTGGAGAACCGTGCCCAGCAGGGGGGGACCAACTCATGGCCGATCGATGTGCTTGTTGATGGAGATGTCTATGTGGCTGACTCCTACGGAAAGATCATTGACGGTACACTTATCGGGGACAATCTCGGCAACTCGATATACGCCAAATCCAGAAGAGGGGTAATATTTTACGGGTCAGTCAGGGATGTCGAAGGATTAAGTGAGATTGAAGGGTTCAACGGATGGATAAAGGGACATGACCCCTCTTACATTATGCAAATGAGCCTGACATCCATTAACACCCCCATCCGTATAGGACGTGCAACCGTACTGCCCGGCGATGTTGTGCTGGCAAAAAAATACA
>JAHYJA010000091.1 GCA_019429325.1 Bacteroidales bacterium | reverse complement strand
AACTGAACTCCTGCTCACAGAGTAGGTTTTACAAATATCGGGAATGGATGTAATATTCCGCTCTAATTCCCTGATTTTCCTCTTCTTAAATTCTTCACTAAAAGATCTCTGAAACTGAGGTTTGTTCCCATGATCAAAATAATTTACTTTTGCCATAATGTTAACCGTTTTTTCGGTCAACGTATTTCAGGCATCGACAGTAACCGGTTATGGATTAATTTTTGCGGTGTATTCCTCGATGCGCCGAAAGGCGAGTTTGGAGCTGATGATTACCATTGGCAGTCCTGTGCCGGGAATAGTTGAAGCGCCGACATAAAAGACATTCTTAAATACCTCATCGTAGTTTTTGGGCCGGAATGCTCCAATCTGCAGCATGTCGTGTGCGAGCCCCAGACCGCTTCCCCTGTGAAGGTTGAACTGGTTCTGCCAGTCGACAGGAGTATATACAGTCCTTGAAACGATAAGTGGTTTGATATCCTTTCCGATGCGCCGCGAGAAATCATCAATTATGCTGTCAACAATCTCATCCCTGTCACTCCAGTCGGACTTAAAGCGCAGATCGGGAACAGGGCAGACAAAGAAAAGGCTTTCAGCTCCTTCCGGAGCACAGTCAGGATTCTGTCCGCTTAACAGGTTCACATAGTAATATGGTTTCTGAAGAGAATCCGGGTTTTTAAAGACCTTGTCGGCATAGTCTTTGAAATTATCTCCCAGGTAATAATTGTGATGGTTCACCTCAGAAAGTTTGCTGTCAACTCCAAGATAGATTGTAAGCGGTCCCATGGTCCATGATTTTTTGTCAAGTTTTTCAACCGAGAATTCAGGTCGTCTGAAAACCTGACCTCTGAAAACCGCTGCATCTGAATTTATTACAATTATGTCTGCGGACCACTTCCTGTTATTCTGGTCCAAAAGATATTCAAGCCTGGTCCCCTCAGCCGAATAAGATTTAATCTCGGTGTTATAGGTTATTGTGACGTTCTCTTTTTCAAGCTCCTCTACAAGCCCCTCAACAATTTTATACATCCCGCCTTCAACATTATAATATCCATCGTGTATAAACTCTGTATATGAGAGAAGAGTATAAACCGATGAAGTGTCAAATGGTGTCCTGCCAAGAAAAAAAGCCACCAGCGACATTATCTGTACCGCATCCTCCGATTTGAAATAACGACGTACCTGCTGCCAGAAATTACGGAACAGAGCCATACCATGGACCGGATTTACCTTCATGAGAGTCCTCAGGTAATGGAAAACTGAATCGTAATTGCTTTTAATGACAATATCGACGGTATCATGGAACAGCTGTCCGCTTTTGGCAAGATATCTCTTCATTTTTTCTTCAAAATCGGGCTCCGTATCTTTGAATTGCTCCGCCAGTTTTGCTATATTTTTATACAGGTAGTATGTTTTAGGGCTTCTTGAAAAGTTCACCGAATAAAGGGGATCCAGTTCATAATATCTGAATGGAAGTTCTATGTTGCAGTCCTTTGCAAATTCAGTAAATTCATAGGACATACTGAAAAAACTGGGACCCGTATCAAATGTAAATCCGTCTTTCTTAAGCTGATTGAGTCTTCCCCCGGCATTACAATTCTTTTCAATAATCTCAACCTTATAACCCTTCTTTGAAAGTCTCAGAGCTGTTGTCAACCCTCCAAGACCCGCTCCTACTATCAGTACATTTTTTGCCATATTTCAGTTTTTCATTTTTTGTAAAAGATCCCGGTATAATTCATTCTTTACCCAGGTAAACCCTGGTTCTATTTTTAATATCTTTTCATAATAAACCTTCGAAGAATCGAACTCTTCCAGTTCGGTATAAGCCTGTGCTATAATGGTCAGAAGACTAAGATAGTTCCAGTCTTTGTCAAGATAAGCCGGATTCTTTTCCATCAGGGCTTCAGCCTTAAGGAAGTTTTCTATTCCCTCCTTCCTTGAGCCCCCGAACCGTTCCGGCATATAAAATACTGCATTGCCGTGCTGAATATATCCGAAAGGATTTGACGGATCGAGTTTCTTTGCCATCCTTGCACTCTCAAGACTCTTGGGGCCGACAAATGGAGCCTGCAACACATTAAGCCCTATCCTGTATCCGTAGAATGCCGTTTTATAGGCATTTACCATTGACAAACTATATTTGTTCCGTTCGAGGACGGCAAGATTTGCCTCCGCAAGGTTCAGATACCTGCGGGCTTCGCTGTTTCGTTTTACTCCCAGGGCCCATCCTATATATCCATACTGGTAATTTACCAGTTCAAGCAGAAGGGCATTGTCTTTATTTCTTATCTCTTCCAACCTGTCAATAACGGCTTTCCATTTATCCATATCACCGCTTATATAGGATGAATAGATGTCGGCTTTATAATTTGCCACTGCTTCGGAAATCCCCATAAGCATCAGCATAAGAATCAGTGTATATATCTTCCTTTCCATTTATATTTCCTGTTTATCCTGTTAACGGTTGCCTTCAAAATAAAGAGTCCCATGGATAACTGCTGTGGTATCATAAACAGAAGGTTATCCATAATATTTTGTTCACTGACGCGTGAAATAAGCACACGAGTTAATAAGTAAGCCGCCAGATACAAAATGAATACTGAAGGGGAAAATGCAAGGATAATGAAAATAAATCCAAAAGTTGTCACCACCCAGAAGAGCATCGCAAGAACAAGTGAATTCCCAAAGAATGCTGCCACATTTTTTGAGAAACCGTTTACCGCGTCACTGAAGCCTGCATACATCCTGCACATTATTGTATCATCACCAGTCAGACATGCAATCTTTTGTTTCTTACTTTTAAGATACCTTGCCGTGGAGATATCTTCCACCATATCATTTTTCATTTTCTCGTGTGGTTCGAAGAGCCTGTAGGCCGCATATTCAAACATCATGAACTGGCCGTTTGCCGCTGCAAAAGCCGGATTTGCCGATTTCCGCACCAGAATAAGGGGAAGAAGAGAGAGCAGAATATAATTCATATTCGGCACCGTCAGCTTCTCTCCTGCCGACACCATAATCTGTTTCGGAAAAATCGTCAGAAGAACCGTATCGTGTCTCTCTATAAATGACAGGGAGTTGGCTATCAGTCCTTTGCCTATTCGAACATCAGCATCGAGAAAGAGAAGGTATTTGCCCTTTGCCTTCCTTGAGAGTGAATAACAGGCATAATTCTTTCCATACCAGCCATGTGGCAGACCATCTGAATTGATCAGTTTTATTCTCGTGTCTCTTTCAGAATATTGTTTTACCACCTCTGCAGTCCGGTCATCAGACTGGTCGTTAAATATTGCAACCTCAATATTGGTGTAATCCTGGTCAAGAATATCATTTAACAGATTGGCTATGTTATTTTCTTCATTCCGGGCCGGGATAAGCACGGATACAAGGGGTTTCTCCGAAGGTTGTCTTCTGACCAGTCTGGGCAGAAAAAGAGTATTTGCCACTGCTACCAGCAATTGGATCAAGGTAAAAAATAATATGATACCTCCAATATATAACATCAGTCATTAACACTTTTGATCTGCTTCGAAAAGCATTCTGAAAGAAACGCGTTGTATGCCTGTTCTATGCCCTCAGCATGTTGGTTTTCCATCGTGTACTCTTTAAGATAAACATACAGGGAAGGCTTTGGCTCAGAAAGATAATCGACCAGGTTGACTACAAAAATAACCTGTGCCTTACCATTTATCTCAGAGGCTATCCGGGTAACACCTTTCTCAAAAGTGATTGAACTCTTATACAACGACTCCAGTCTTCCCTGCGGGAATAAAAGAACAAGGTTCTGTCTGCGGGACAGCAATTCTATCGTGTAATTTATTGATTCCAAAACACTTCTGGACCTTCTTCTTACAGGATATCCGCCGGTATAT
The DNA here is from genome assembly GCA_019429325.1 of Bacteroidales bacterium. Lineage (GTDB taxonomy): Bacteria > Bacteroidota > Bacteroidia > Bacteroidales > VadinHA17 > LD21. Next base: position 9,020 of record JAHYJA010000091.1, on the reverse strand, counting down.
TTAAAAACCCAGAATTTCTCAAGCTGTTCCTCAAGCATCATGAAATGGAACCTTCGCCTGAAGATCTTTAAGTTCAGATACATTGCCCAGAACCCATCCCACCAGCTGAAATGATTCATTAACAATAAAACGGCTTTACCACAATCCTTAAACTCTCCCGAGATGATAACCCTGTGAAAATTTCTCCAGATCTTACAGAGGGAATAGATCTTGAAAAATGGGTATATCAACGGATTATGCCTTGTCCCGATTCTCATACAACTTTAAAGAATATTAACAGAATAAGAAAAAAAAGTGACTGGCTGAAGAATACAGGAAAAGCTACGGGACTATCGGGTTTTATTTTTCTCCAGCCCATAAAGGAATGGAAAGCCACCGCTATAAGAAACCAGGCAAGATAATTGCGGATCGGAACATTACTATCCTTCCAGTACCACATATCAAGAGTTCCTGCTGTCTGTTCCAGAAGTATGTCATAAAGAAGCATAAGCAGAGACCCTGTCAGTATCCGCACAGGAATATTATCCGTAAGTCTTGCGGCTATTGATCCTGTGGCATAGACGAGCAGAGCCCAGTTGATACCGATCATCAGAGGGGTATTTAATATTTTAATCCCCAGAGTACTACCGTAGAAGTAGTTTCCGAAAATATAGTGAGTTTCAACACCCGCAACTTCAATGAAGAATCCTGCCAGCGCAATGAATATTAGGCCTGCGGCTGTTCTGATATCAAACTGTGGCCGGTGATAAAAAAGCATCAGGAACAAGCTTAAAAGCAGGGCAAAAGGGAAAAGCCAGAGAAAAATGCTCCTGCTGAAGTGGATTATTACCCCGGCTGCACCTATTAAAAAGAAAATGTATATAAACCTCTTGACATCTTTCTCAGATCTGAACATGATATCCTTTCTGTTATTTAAATCTCACCGCCTTACTTACTGATGGAATGACTATTTATTCTTAATGAAACCCACATGTATTGCCTACACAAACACTTATGTATATAATCTCCAAACATGTGGGTTCCATCCGACCTTTAAAAATAAATTATATACGGATGAAAACATGTTTATAAACTCTTTTGTAAATTTTTCTGAACCATACGGTATAGTTACGTGGATTCCGCCGGACATCGTCATCCAGCTCTTTGTATGATATCCTTTTCCAGTCTTCGACCTCAGAAGGATCAACCGATGCATCCATATCTGTAAAGCAGGCGTAGACGTGATCGAGTTCATGCTCGTACAGATCAGCATCCACCTTCTCCTTATAAATAAAGGTGAAGAGTTTCCTCATTTCACAGCTTAACCCCATCTCTTCGACCAAGCGCCTGCGTGCGGAATCGCGTTCTGTCTCCCCGGGCATAGGATGAGTGCAGCAGGCATTTGTCCACAAACCGCCTGAATGATATTTATCGCGAGCCCTCTTCTGAAGGACCCACTCTCCCGATGAGCTGAAAACGAATACCGAAACAGCACGATGAAGAAGAGCCTTACGGTGGGCTTCCATTTTTTCAGCAATTCCGGTTATATTATCTTTTTTATCAACCAGGACCACCAGTTTTTCTTCTGAAAATTCATGCATAATTGTATGTCCCGGGTTTTAATTTCTCATCAGGTTGAATTTATGTACAAAGTAAGCTTTCACCAGTAACAAAAGCTTAATGGAATCAGGCACCCTGATCCTGGTCTCAAGAATTCTTTCAGCCGGCACCCGCGATATCCTGTCAAGCAGTTTTTTAAAATAGAAATAGGCAATCATGACCGGGAGTCTGGCATCATCCGGCAGTTTAATGATCCCTTGGCGCGACTCCGCAAAATCGTTCTCTATATCCTTTTCTATCTGCTTTTTAACAGTATCGTCAAAACCTCCTGCTCCAATTTCAGGGAAATAGTTCCTGTCGAGCAGTTCCGTATCATTCTTCAGGTCGCGCAGGAAGTTAACCTTCTGAAATGCTGCGCCCAGTTTCATTGCCGGATTACGAAGCTCCTCATAGAGCTTTTTATTCCCGTCTACAAAAACCATCAGACACATTAACCCGACCACTTCAGCAGAACCGAACACATACTTGTTGATCTGATCTCTGTTATTATACCTTATCTCACCAAGATCTGACTTCATGCTCTTCAGAAATGCCCGTACAAGGTCATCCGGTATATTGTACTTTTTCACGACCTGCTGGAATGAATGTAAAACCGGATTGAGGCTTATATTCTTCTCGAGTGCCTCATAATAATCCGATTCAAACTTATCCAGGAGAAGTTTTTTGTCGTGATTGTGAAATGTATCAACTATCTCGTCAGCAACCCTCACAAAGCCGTAAATGCTCTGGATAGCCTTCTTCTTTTCAGTGCTGAGATAACCAACTGCTTTTGAAAATGAAGTACTATAAGTTTTGGTTATCAATTCACTGATCCTGAATGAAACATCACTGTAAAGTTGCTCCATAATATTATTTATACTCTGTTTGTTTAATAATTAATTTAAAAATTAAACATACTTTTACTGAAATTGTTCTAAGTCCGGTAATTTTTTTCTAATCCCCCGGCGATCTGTATAATTCGATATTTGAGATCAGAGGTACTGCTTTTGTTTCTCTCACTGATACTTTAACCTGATTTGTTCTGACAACCGGAAATTTACGGATTATCTTATACCCTATTGTGGTACCATCAGTCAGTTTCATCCACTCACCATCAACCAGTGCCTCAACCTCAAATTCCTGCACTCGCTGGCCAAGCCTGATATACTCCTGTATCAGGATCCTGTTAACCTCTGTCTCTTCACCCAGGTTAATGGTTAATTCTCCTGTTGTCTCTTCATCTGAGGGGCACCAGTATGTTTGTGTATTGTCGTCAGTAACATTTGATGCCCTGAATTTCCTGCCTCTGTCAGACGATGAATTCGCTTTTTTGTAAAGAGCAAGGTTTTTCTCAAACTCCTTTTTCCTTAATTCTTTGAATCCCAGAAGAGACTTAACATCATTTTCATGAAGTAACCCTCTCGGATCGGGGGGTACATTAAGGAGGAGATTGCAGTTTCTCCCTACCGATGTATAATATAATTCAAGAAGATTCTCGGGAGAACGCACCATAGAATCCTGTGATGCATGATAGAACCATCCTCTTCTGATTGATACATCAACCTCTGCCGGCACCCAGTAATTGCCGTCTTCATGTCCGGCACCCAGGATCTTTGCAAAATTACCTCCTGGATACATTTCGTCCTTTTTCAGAAGGCACCAGTTGGTGATGCTTCCAATCCCCCGTTCATTGCCCACCCACCGCACATCGGGACCGGCATCGCTGAACATAACGGCTGATGGCTGCAACTCCCTTACTATCTGATGTGTATTGGGCCAGTCGTAATAAGTCCTGTTATCGATCCTCCTTGTTTCGCGAGCTCCTCCATAATAACCGTCGCCACCGTTTGCCCCGTCGAACCATACTTCGAAAATATCTCCGTATTGTGTCAGCAGTTCGCGCATCTGGTTCCGGTAATAAACCAGGTATTCAGGTGTGGCATAAACAGCGCTGTTCCTGTCCCATGGAGATAGATACACACCCATTTTCAGGCCATACTCATCACAGGCCTGACGCAATTCCCTTAGTACATCACCCTGACCGTTTTTCCATACAGAGCTTTTAACCGAGTGATCGGTGTATTGTGAAGGCCACAGACAAAATCCGTCGTGATGCTTGGCAGTAATTATTATCCCTTTCATCCCGGCATCATGTGCCACCTGTGCCCATTGCCTGCAATCGAGTTCCGAAGGATTGAACACTGACGGGTCTTCATCGCCGTAACCCCACTCCTTATCCGTAAAAGTGTTAACAGTGAAATGGACGAACATGTAATACTCGAGCCCGTGCCAGGCAAGCTGGCGTTCTGAAGGAACAGGGCCATACGGTTCCGGCGGTTTGTTCTCAGAACATGCCGTAATAAGAATGGCCGCTGACAGGATAAAGAAATATCTTTTCATATTTAATACTTATTAGATTAAGTTCAGTTCTTAGTGTTTCTCTGTGTCTTCTCCGTGCACTCTGTGCAATAAAAGAACTTACACAGAGAGACACTGAGGATTCACAGAGATTCACAGAGATTAATTCGGTTATTGGGGTGAAAGATCCTTTATTCGTACGTTCCGGAACTTAACCACGGATCCATGGCCCAGGAACCCGATATGCCCTTTGGTGTTTTTCAGTCCGGGATGATCGAGGCCATCCATTGTTCCTTTATCTCTTGGTTCTGCAATATCGCCGTCGACAATAACGGTTCCGTTAAGCGTGATCTTTATTTGTGTCCCTTTAACACGGACCTCCTGGTAATTCCATTCTCCGACAGGGTTAAGGAAACCTCTTTTTGCCGGAATAACGCCATAAACCGAACCATGGTACTGGTATGGTTTGAGGTTAGCATATACCGGAGCCGTGTCGTCAAGTATCTGAAGCTCCATTCCGACGTAAGCAGCATCACCCTTTAGAGGTGCCCGTATTCCCAGACCGTTATTGGCCGCCGGGGTAAGCTGGAACTCAAAACGGAAAATAAAATCGGAATACTCCCTTTCGGTGAAGAGATTTCCGCCGCTGCCCTGTTCCGGCCTGATGACAATCATGCCGTCTTCGGCAACATATGACATCTTGTCGCCTATCCAGTTATCGAGGTTCCTTCCATTGAAAAGTGCAACATAACCTTCTGCCAGCTCTTCAGGGGTCAGATTATATTCTGAGTCCTTAATCTCCCTTACATAGATATCCCTGAAGGCAAGGTCAGTGCCATGCGCCTGGAGTTCAATGGAGCCTTTCGGGAAGATCGGTATTGAGCGGTCCCAGTAGTTTTCCATAATAACCTCATCCACAACGAGCTCTCCATTAAGCCATACTGATACCTTCTCCCCGATCATAATTATTCTGAATGTATTCCAGTCGCCCACCGGATTGTCTGCGACCTTCAGGGGTTTCGAGGGATGCACCTGATTGTTATACAAGCCTCCGGAGCCAACCTGAGCTCCTACCTGCACGCGGGATGTATCCCATATCTGAACCTGCGGGGATCCTCTCAGATAGATACCGCTGTCGCCACCCTTCGATATTTTCCAGTCGACCAGCAATTCGAAATCACCATAATCCACTATTGAACAAAGATTATCGCCCCTCCCGCTGAACCAGATCGCTCCGTCCCTGACGCTCCAGTTGTCAGCCACTCTTTTATTGGCTTCAGCCTGGAGCCTGGCAAGTTCCGCAGGCTTCATCTTAGCCCTGGCAAGGGGATTCTGTACCAGCCCCTGCCAACCTGTCAGATCTTTCCCGTTAAACATGCTTTTAAACCCTTCACCGGGCATCATATTATCGAGGTACTTAAGTACCATTTCCTTATCGTATTCGCTCTCCATACCGGCAAGTTTCGGCACAGACCTGGTCAGAATATCCCTCACAATGGTTCCGTACATGCCTGTCCGGGAGCTAATTGACGGCAGAGCGATCAGCATTGCCGATTTTGCCGCAACGGCAGATAAGGCATCATCTTCAAGGTGTTCTGCAACGAAGAGGAGCGACTGGTATGTCTTAAGCCTTCCGGCTTCGGTTATAATTCTTATTTTACGTTCAGGACTGCCGGCTAACGGCATTATTTTTCTAAGCATAAGCAGTTTTTGCTCATCCGGAAAAGGTGAGGTACGCACCAGTCTGAGGTATCCGTCAAAAGCCGGACCTTCAAAGGTTTTGTTTCCGGAAACACATATATCGTAAAGGGCTGATGAGGCTGAATGGTCGCTCCACGAGGTAAGTGTTTTAAAACAGACATCCCGCATTTCCGCATTCCCGTTCTCAAACTCTTTCTGAACCACAGCAAGTGCTTCCCGTCCACCCGTTGCTGCAAGGATAGGTATAATCTTCAATTTAATGTCATTCAGCTTTACGGGATCAAGCTTCAGGGTATTATTTACAAACGTGTTGATCAGCAGTTCAGATCTTTTTTCCGGCCCGGGTATCATTCCGGAGGCGCTTGCGAGTGCCGACTGAACATCCGAAAGGTATAAGGGATTGTCTGTAACAGGCAGCAGTCTTAGAAGATCCTCCCGGTCATCGGGTCCTGCAAGTGCTCCGAGAGCCCTGAAAGCAGATGCTTTAAGCGGCTCATCAACAGATACTGTAAATGGGATCACCTTTGAAAAATATTCCCCTGCTCTTTTCCATGCCAGTAACTCGACAGCGCTTTTTACAGCAGCCGGAGGAGCATCCTTCAGCAGTGGCTCCAGAAGTGAGAGATGTTCACTCCCCATAACCGGCATGATTGCCGCTTTGGCTGCCTCCTGATCACCAGCAGAAGTAAAGTTTGTCATGTAGTTGATAAGTTCAGGCAGTGCTTTGCTCCCTCTGATCGCTGACAAAGCCACAGCAGCTTCTTTCCTCACAGCGAAATCCGAATCAGAAAGAGATCTGCTGATCAGCGGCAGTGCAAGTTCATCACCGCGCAAACCCAGCATTGCTATTATTTCAGGTCTTGCGACAGGGATGGCTTTCTGGTAAAAATTAGTCCAGTTTTGCACGATCTGTGTTCCGGGGATCGCCAGCGACATCCGGAGCGCAGCATTCCTGTATCTGCTGTCCGGATGTCCAACGGCCCTGATCAGCTCGTTCATGGCGTCTATACCATGAAACCCGGCATATACATCGAGTGCGGCTATTTTGTTCTGGATAGTAATCTTGTCGTTGCACCGGGCGATTACGCGTTTACAGATCCTGTCCATAGTTTTAACATCGCCGTTCTCACCGACCAGTTTTGCATACTTAAGCAAAGATGCGGTTGCCCCGGTATGTTCCCACCTGTACTTAACACCTGCCGCTGCCTTAAGAAGAACGGGATAAGCCTGAGGTGCCCCGCTCTGAGCAAGTGCGTTATAAGCTGCTGCTCTTATATTGACACTGATATTGGAGGACCACATAATATACTCATTGACAGCAATCACTGAATTCATGGAGGCCAGGGCATTCATTACGGCGGCGGCACAGGGCAGGTTTGTGTTTTTCAGTGCTTCTGCAAGGGCTGTTTCTGCCGTGCTTCCCCCGACAGAGATTATGACGGCAAGAGCTGGTCCGCAGATCTCACTGTCGGCAAGGTAAACTTTCATGGCCTCTACCGAAGGGCTGCCCCCTGTCAACTGCAGCTGCTTCATAAAGAAGTCTTTCACTCCATTGTCTCTCCCGGAAGTGGCATAACCTATACATATTTCTTCCCACATCATCCTTCCGGCTTCTCTCCCTTTTGCCGAAAGGAAGCGGGTGAAACTCTCAACAGCAAATCGCGCGCGGGTATCATCCCCCGTTCCAGCCGGTATAATCTGGTCGCATATATGCTTCAGTCCATTCTCTCCGAGCGACTGCATATCGGCCATAAGTTTGTCAGTATAGGGTAGGTCATTTGCCGGGAATTGTGCCAGAAGGTCCGCAACGCGGGTCTCGATGGTTCTCTTGTCCTGCCCCGTAGCTGATGAAATAAGCAGCAATATTGCAAGGGAGGCTGTAATTATTTTATGAATCTTCATATTATTTCTTTTCAGGATTTCTATTCTTCAAATATACTTGCTCAGATCCTCCAGGGGTCGCGCATCGGGGGATTAATAAGCCTGTTTGCTCCTTCATCGTCAATGAACTGCTGCTTAACAGGATCAAATTTCAGGTTTCTGCCGAGCCGTAGTGCTATTATCCCAAGATTGACTACAGAGCATGATCTGTGGCCATTCGATTCGTTGAGTGCAAATTTCTTCCTTGTCAGGACCGATTCCGAGAAGGTGGTGATCTGAGGTTCGGGATCAGGAAGTGAGTCAATCAGTTTCTCCATGTCTTTGATATCCGATCTGAATCCCCTGTAAATCTTCCCATGAGGCCCTTCTATATATGCAGCATCCTGATCGCGGTTTTCACCATCAAGAATTATCTGGCACCCATCTTCGTAGGTATAGGTTATCCTGCGCCATGAACCAACCGCATCGTAGTGCTGCTGAGGTGCATCCAGTTCTACCGATACGGGTCCAGTATCATCTTTCCCAAGCAGATATTGAACAGGGTCAAGATAATGCTGCCCCATATCACCGAGGCCACCTCCGTCATAATCCCAGTAGCCTCTGAATTTTGAATGAACACGTTCCGCGTTATATGGCTTGAATGGAGCCGGTCCGAGCCAGAAATCGTAATCGAGGCCGGCCGGTACAGGCTCAGGTTTCAGATTATGCAGCCCGCTCCAGTAGAATTTCCAGTCGTAACCTGTAATGCCGCTTACGGTAAACTTCAGGGGCCAGCCGAGAACACCGCTGTCAACGAGCTTCTTCAGCGGCTTTACGGTAGTTCCCAGTCCGTAAAACTGATCCTTAAACCTGAACCAGGTATTAAGGCGGAACATACGGCCATATTTCTCAACAGCTTCCACAACCTTTATCCCTTCACCTATTGTCCGTGTCATTGGCTTCTCACACCAGATATCCTTGCCAGCCTCTGCTGCCATCCTGGCCATAATGCCATGCCAGTGAGGCGGAGTGGCTATATGTGCCACATCGATGTCCGGACGGTCAAGCAATTCGCGGAAATCATGATACGCGGCAACATTGCCACCGGCTTCCGCGACAGCCTGTGCGAGATGTGTTTTGTCAACGTCGCACACAGCCAGAACACGTGTGTTTTCGTAAGGAATATGGCCTCGTCCCATACCGCCAACGCCTATAATACCCTTTGTGAGCTGATCGCTCGGGGCAGTATACCCCGGTCCTCCAAGCAGGTGCCTGGGAATAATGGTAAAAGTAAAAACGGCGGCTGATGTCTTTTTCAGGAAATCACGCCTGCCCAGACTTTTCTTCTTCATAATGATGATCTGTATAATTTAATAGTCCTTTCTCCAAGGTTTCAGAGGTCAAGGTGTGAATATTTCCTGCAATTTGCAAGCTTTGCTTCCAAAATAATAACAGCCGCCTCATTTCAGACCTTCCCTGTCATACGGCCGGCGGAACCTGCTCCGTGACCTCCCTGCTTCCTG
>JAHYJA010000090.1 GCA_019429325.1 Bacteroidales bacterium | reverse complement strand
CAGGCTTAATGGCTGGACATCCGCCAAGGACGTTATAATGAAGATCGCGGGCATGCTTGGCGTCAAGGGAGGTACCGGTTCAGTGATCGAGTACTTTGGCGACGGCGCAGAATCTCTCTCCCCCACTGGCAAAGCGACAATATGCAACATGGGTGCTGAAACAGGAGCTACATCTTCACTCTTCGGTTTCGACCACGCGATGATGGATTACCTTGCGGCAACAGGAAGAGGAAAAGTCGCTGAACTGGCCTGGAATAACAGGGAGCACCTGACAGCTGACCCTGAAGTGCTTGAGGATCCTGATAAATATTTCGACAGATATTTTGAGATCAGTCTCTCAGAGCTTGAACCATATATTAACGGCCCTTTTACCCCTGACAGGGCTACCCCTATCTCAGCAATGAAGGAGGAGGCCAGGAAAAACAACTGGCCCGTCGCGGTGGAGACCGGACTGATAGGTTCATGCACCAACTCTTCATACGCAGATCTGGCCAGGTCAGCATCCGTTATCAGGGATGCCCTTTCAAAGAAAATGGAAGTGAGATCTGAACTTGTTGTTACCCCTGGTTCTGAGCAGGTCAGGTCAATAGCGGAACGTGACGGATTTCTTGAAACCTTCCGGAAAGCCGGAGGGGAGGTCTTCGCTAATGCCTGCGGACCCTGTATAGGGCAGTGGGAGAGAAAAGGAGCAGGCAGAAGGAAGATCAATTCCATTATCCATTCATTTAACAGGAATTTTGCAGGAAGGGCAGACGGAAACCCTGATACACATGCCTTTATTGCATCACCCGAAATTGTCGCAGCCATCTCAGTAGCCGGTAACCTGACCTTTAATCCCATAACGGATCTTCTTGTTAACAAGGAGGGAGAGAATGTCAGACTATCTGAACCCGAAGGGATCAGCCTTCCCCCAGCAGGTTTTGACAAGCCGGGCAAAGGCCTTTTCAGACCACTGCCCGGCAGGGGAGATAAAGAACTTCTGATCGACCCGTTTTCTGAAAGACTGCAGTTGCTTGCCCCGTTCCCGGAGTGGGATGGAAGCGACTTCCTGAATCTGCCCCTTCTGATCAAGGCAAAGGGTAAATGCACTACCGATCATATATCTGCAGCAGGTAAATGGTTGAAGTACCGCGGACATCTCGAAAATATTTCCGGGAACTATATGATCGGAGCGGTTAATTATTCTAATAATCAGGTTAACAGCGTTTTAAACCAACATACTGGCAGATTTGCCCCTGTTCCTGAAGTAGCTGTGGTCTACAGAGATGCAGGAACAGGATCGGTGGTGGCCGGTGAGGATAACTTCGGTGAAGGCTCCTCACGGGAACATGCTGCCATGGAACCCAGATTTCTAGGAGTTAAGGCTGTCATTGTTAAATCATTTGCCAGGATACATGAAACAAACCTGAAAAAACAGGGCGTTCTTACCCTTACATTTGCAGACCGGAACGATTATGACAGGATAAGGGAGGATGACAGGATTGATATAATTGGGTTGGATCAGTTCGAACCGGAGAAACAGTTTTCTGTGCGGCTCCACCATTCTGACGGCACTAATGAAGAGTTTCCGGTCAGTCATTCATATAATGAAAAGCAGATATCATGGTTCAGGGCCGGCAGCGCTCTGAATACTATAAGAAAAAGTAAATGATATAAAAATGCCTGAAACGATTAAAATAGTCAATGGTAAACCGAACGTCCCCGATAATCCTGTAATCCCGTTTATTGAAGGCGACGGTACCGGACCTGATATCTGGAAAGCAACTGTAAGAGTCCTGGATGCCGCAGTCAGCAAGTCATTCGGGGGCAGGAGGAAGATAGAATGGAAGGAGGTGTACGCCGGAGAAAAAGCCTATAAGCTGACAGGCAGCTGGCTGCCCGGAGAGACACTAAACAGCATCAGGGAACATCTTGTAGCTATCAAGGGCCCTCTCACAACACCTGTTGGCGGAGGAATGCGCTCCCTGAACGTTGCGCTCCGGCAGGAGCTGGACCTTTATACCTGCTACAGACCCATACGTTATTTTAACGGCGTCCCGAGTCCGGTGAAGCGCCCGGAAGAGGTCAATATGCACATTTTCAGGGAGAACACTGAGGACATCTATGCCGGCATCGAATTCATGCACGGTGAAGAACAAACACAGAAGCTGAAGAGTTTTTTGATGAATGATCTGGGTGTCACTAAGATACGGTTTCCTGATACCTCCTCGATTGGTGTAAAGCCAGTCTCTGTTGAAGGCACTGAACGTCTCGTTCGTCAGGCAATAAAATTTGCCATCAGGAAAAACCTCCCCTCAGTGACCCTTGTTCACAAGGGGAATATCATGAAATTCACTGAAGGGGCATTTATGAATTGGGGATATGCACTGGCTGAGAGAGAATTCGGTGATAAGGTTTTCACCTGGGCCCGTCATAAGAAAATAGCCGCAGGGGAGGGTGCGAAAATAGCTGATAAATTACTTGATGAGGCTGTTGCCGATGGAAAAATCATAATAAAAGATGTTATTACTGATGCTTTTCTCCAGCAAATTCTCACACGCCCCGCCGAGTATTCAGTGATTGCTACCCTGAACCTTAACGGGGACTATATTTCAGATGCCCTGGCAGCCATCGTGGGAGGCATAGGCATCGCTCCCGGCGCAAACATTAATTTCGAGACGGGACACGCGGTTTTTGAAGCCACTCATGGCACTGCACCGAAATATGCAGGTCAGGATAAGGTGAACCCGGGCTCTGTGATACTTTCTGGTGCGCTGATGATGGAATACATCGGATGGAACGAGGCTGCTGAAAATATTTATGCAGGTCTGGAGAGGGCAATTATGAGCGGACAGGTGACCTACGATTTCCATCGCCTTATGGAAGGGGCGGAACTGCTTAAAACATCTGAATTTGCAGATGCAATAATTTTGAAAATGCAAAATAAGTAAACCATGGTAGAAAAGGAATTTATTTTAAAACTTGAAGAATCAGTCAGAAGCGCATGTGAGATCGATAATACTCTCTTTGAGAAATTCGATGCCAAACGTGGATTGCGGAATGCTGATGGCACCGGCGTTCTGGTCGGGTTAACGAACATCGGAGATGTTGTAGGGTACAGGAAAGAAGACGGGAAAGTAGTAGCTATCCCGGGAAAGCTTTTTTACAGGGGTATTGATATTGAGGATATTACCGCCGGGTTTCAGAAGGAGAAAAGGCATGGTTTCGACGAAACGGTATACCTGTTGCTGACCGGTCATCTTCCCGGCCCGGAAGAGTTAAAGGTGTTTGCTGAGCATATGGCTTCATTGCGTCCCCTGCCGGATGATTTTGTGAAAGACATGATATTGTCAATGAAAGGAAAGAACGTGCTGAATATCCTTGCACGCTCAGTGCTTGGATTGTACACTCTCGATGATGAACCTGATAACATCTCACTTGACAACATGATCAGACAGTCGCTCAATATCATTGCAAAATTCCCGACAATCGTTGCATATTCCTATCAGGCTTTGCGGCACCTTTACAAGAGAAAAACCCTTTCGATCCGTCATCCTCAGCCCGGCCTGAGCCCTGCCGAGAATTTCCTTTATTTAATAAAAGGTGACAGTAAGGGTTATTCAAAGCTTGAAGCTGATCTGCTTGACCTGATGCTTGTCCTGCATGCCGAACACGGTGGCGGTAACAATTCAACCTTTACAATGAGGGTAACAAGCTCCTCTGAAACGGATATTTACTCGGCAGTCACTTCAGCTATAGGATCATTAAAGGGCCCTCTGCATGGAGGAGCAAATGTAAGAGTGCTCGAAATGATGGAGGATCTGAAGAAAAATGTGAAGGACTGGACCAGTGAGAAAGAGGTTGAGGAGTACCTTCTTAAGATCCTTAACAAAAAGGCAAATGATTTTTCCGGGAAAATATATGGGATCGGTCATGCCGTCTATACTATTTCTGACCCCAGGGCCGGAATACTGAAGGAGAAGGCACGGGAACTGGCAATAGAAAAAGGCCGCCTTGACGAGTTTGAACTTTATTCACTTGTTGAACGGATCACTCCGGAGGTTTTCAGGGTCTTTAAGGGAGAAAAATCGACCAAGGTGCTCTGCATAAATGTCGATTTTTATTCAGGTTTTGTCTATTCCTGCCTGGATATTTCAAGGGAGCTTTATACGCCGCTTTTTGCTATTGCAAGAGTTTCCGGATGGTGTACGCACCGGATCGAGGAGCTGACTTTTTCAGCAAAAAGAATTATCCGTCCTGCCTTTAAGAATGTTTACGGGACCAGGAGCTACCTCCCCCTGAATGAAAGATCATGAAAAACCTTTTCAGGACAAAGGGATCCGGCATGGATTTGCCGCCAAAAGCCTCTGTTGCCTCTTTTGCTAAGCAGATAGCTGTTTTTCTTTTCCCGGTGATCGAGGGAGGTGGAAGTAAGGCTCTGTCGCCTGGCAAGCTTAAGAAGCATCTCATAAGACTTCTTGATCCTCTGAAAAACAGGTTGCCCGGAGAGCCTTTAACTATTGCTGAGACCTTTCTGGCAGAACTTCCTTCAGTCAAGAAACGCCTGGATGAGGATGCTGCTTATCTTGCAGCCAACGATCCGGCTGCAACCGGGACAGATGAAGTCATAATGGCATACCCGGGCTTTTATGCAATCCTTATTTACAGGCTTGCACACGCACTGTCGGTATCGGGAGTGCCCGTGATCCCGAGGATAATGACCGAACAAGCTCATTCGGTCACTGGTATTGATATCCATCCGGGTGCCGTGATCGGTTCAGAGTTCTTTATTGATCATGGTACAGGTATTGTGATAGGGGAGTCCACAGTAATAGGAAACAGGGTTAAACTGTATCAGGGTGTTACCCTTGGCGCGCTGAGTGTCAGCAAATCAATGGCTTCCAGCAAACGACATCCAACTATCGAGGATGATGTCATAATTTATGCCGGCAGTACCATCCTTGGAGGCAATACCGTTATCGGGCACGATAGCATTATCGGAGGAAATGTATGGCTTACAGAAAGCGTCCCTCCCTTTTCAATGGTCTGTCATCAGCCTCAGGTAACCATAAGGGGCAGAAACGGCAAGAACGATAAAAAACTAAGGCAATGAGATGCTCCAGTCTGCTTGAGTCTATAGGAGGTACCCCGCATATAAGGTTATCACGCTTATTTCCTGACCATGAGGTGTGGATAAAAGATGAAAGACGCAATCCGGGTGGCAGCATTAAGGACAGGATAGGTCTGGCTATGATTAAGGATGCGGAGAAGTCGGGAAAATTACGGCCGGGCGGGACCATCGTGGAGCCCACTTCCGGGAACACCGGCATCGGGCTGGCCATGGCAGCTGCTGTTATGGGCTACAGGATCATCCTTGTCATGCCCGAATCGATGAGCAGGGAAAGGAGGAACATACTGGCAGCGTACGGGGCAGAGCTGGTTCTGACACCCAGAGAGCTTGGAATGAGGGGCTCAATAATCAAAGCTGAGGAGATTGCAGGCTCTCTCCCTGGGTCATGGATACCGATGCAGTTTGAGAATCCGTCGAATCCGGAAATTCATTCCGAAACAACTGCACTTGAGATCATTGCTGATTTTCCTGAAGGGTTCGATTATATGATCACCGGAGTCGGAACAGGCGGTCATATAAGCGGTGTGGGAAGAGTTCTCAGAAACGCGTTCCCCTCAATCAGGATTTTCGCTGTAGAACCCTATGATTCTCCGGTACTGAGTGGCGGAGATCCTTCCCCTCATCCCATTCAGGGGATCGGTGCCGGTTTCGTGCCGGAGAACTATGATCCCGCTGTTGTTGACAGGATAATTACCATAAGAGGAGAGGAGGCATTTGGAATGGTACGTCTGGCTGCAAAGACCGAGGGATTCCTGGCCGGCATCTCCACAGGCGCATCACTCGCGGCCATCAGGTCGCTCGGACCTCAAATACCGGAGGGAAGCCGTATTCTGACTTTCGCCTACGACGGGGGTGAGCGGTACCTTAGCGTGGATGCCCTGTGGGCGCAGGATTGAACTATTATTCTGTCTCTGCTCTTATTAAAATTCCTCCGGAATCATTTCATTCAGATACGGTGCTGAGGCCTGAGCTCCGAGTCTGGTTACGGAAATCGCTGCAGCCTTATTGGCAAATACTACTGCTTCCCTGAGATCTTTCCCCATTGCCAGGGCAACAGCCACTGCACCGTTGAAAACATCACCGGCACCCGTTGTGTCGACTGCCTCTACCTTCACCCCTGGAATCAGGTCGCTGAAGCTGTCAGTTTTTAGCCAGGCTCCTTCAGGTCCGAGTGTGATGATTACATTTTTTATACCCATTTCGATAAGTCTTGAAGCTGCCTTTTCAGCATCAGCGGACTCGTTTATTATTATGCCTGTAAGTGCTTCAGCTTCAATTTCATTGGGAGTCGCGAGCCAGATGTTCCTTAACAGGGTTTCAGGCAGGGTCCGGGCTGGCGCCGGATTGAGAATCACCTTCATGTTTTTCCCGGTGGCAGCAATTGCACAGTATTCTACTGTATCGATTGGTATCTCAAGCTGAAGAAGAAGAATTCCGAATTTGCCTGACTCAAATATTCTTTTTGGTATATCCTCCGGCAGAAGATTCCCATTGGATCCGGGAGCCACCACAATTGAGTTCTCCCCTTCATCATCCACAGTTATCAGGGCTACACCGGAGGGCAGTACAGGATCTTTGGCAATATACCGGGTATCGATGTCTTCCCTCATTAACAAGCCGATAGTCTGGTTTCCGAAGAGATCGTTCCCTCTCTTTCCGATGAAAGTTACCTTACATCCGAGCCTTGCTGCCGCAACTGCCTGGTTGGCCCCTTTCCCGCCGGGGTTCATCAGGAAGGTACCGCCCAGAATAGTCTCCCCGGGTTCCGGTATTTTCCTGGTCTTTATCACCATATCGGTGTTGGAACTTCCTATTACAAGAATACGCTCCATGGTCAGGCGTTACCTTCTATTCGGTTAGTTGGAAGTTTCTCCATCTGACCTTGATCCCTCCGCCGCTGTGTATCTGAAGCATTATACGGCCCTTGCCCTGTCCGATCTTTTCGTCGGTAAGGTCTGTCATCATCTCTCCGTTCAGCCATGTTTGCACATTGTCCCCTGCCACCTTGATCCTCATGGTGTTCCACTCACCCATTTTCAGGATGTTCTCCTTTTCATCCGGAATCCGCGAAAGCCATCCCCTGCCGTAGGATTCATATATTCCTCCTGTATCGTTACCCGGGGGTGCAACCTCCACCTGCCATCCCGAAACATTTACACCTGTTCTTATGTATGAGCGAATGAACACCCCACTGTTACCGTTTGAAACCTGTCTGAATTCCAGAATCAGATCAAAATCATCGTAATATTTTCTTGTACCAAGGTATCCGTACGCTTTATCCGGGCCGCTTTCGCAAACAAGCTCACCATCTTCCACGTACCAGAGTTCCGTGCCGTAAGCCTCCCATCCTGTCAGGTCTTTTCCGTTGAAGAGAGTCTCCTGTGAGGGTTTGAGTGGGAGTTCTTTAAGCTTGATATTTTTAAACCACACCCTGTCTCCATGATCCTGCAAGGCAATGAGTCCGCTGCGAGCCAGCCCGTACTCAGGGGCAAAATCCCATTTACCGCCCGATCTTCGTTCAAACCAGTCGTCTGACCAGGCCTCGAAAGAAAGAACCATCTGACCGTTAAGCCAGTGTTCTACCAGGCCGTTGTCAAATACGATCTTTGAAGTATTCCACTCACCGGCCTTATTCAACTGCTTCTTATCATTGTCGCAAGTGTACATGGCATAATCCGCTCCGGCTTTCTGCCATTCCTCGAGCTTCGACTGAAACCCAAAGTCGTCAATAAGCTGGTACTCCGGACCTGTCACATATGGCACTTTGTATTCAGGCCTTTCAACCACATGGTAAAGCAGTCCGCTGTTACCGCCCTCCGCTATTTTCCAGTCAAACGTAAGGATGAAATTCCCATACTCTTTTTCTGTAACGATATAACCGGTACTGTCGCTTCCCTGTCCAAGGGATGCCAAAGTCCCATTTTCAACGATCCACGGATTGCTTACTCCTTCTCCCTTGAAATCGCGCCACCCGTTAAGGGTATTGCCGTCGAAAAGAAGAAGCCAGCCTTCAGCTGCTTCCTGTGTTGTCAGCTTGTTGTCAGCCTGTTTGCAGTTTGTTGTGAAAATTCCTGCAAGAAGGATCATCGACCATAAAAAAATCTTCTGTTTCATAATTGGATTTAGCAAATTATTTATGCACAATTGCATCACTAATTAAGATAAAATTTACAGGTTTACCAAATCGTTTTTCAGGAGAGGGTATCAGAGTTCTGTGAAACAACTATCTGACATGAACATCCACTCCGGGTATAAATTCCGATGATTTGGTTAAAAAACAGTGGTCACTTTATTCAATTCGGGCCAATTGGTTATATTTAGACTTTCAACAAACAGACATGTATTGCCTTAATCTATGAAATTCAGAATATCCCATTACTTGCTGATCTCATCAGTTATTCTCTGGTCTGCATCATTCATTTCCTATTTAACGGGCAGCATTAACTTCACAGGAATTTTTCTCATCTCAGGCTTTATTACCCTGGCACTTGGAGTACGGGGATTTGAGAAGCTGAAGGGTTTTTCGTATACACTCTGGATATTTGCTGCAGTTACCGTTTCGATGTTTTATCCCCAGTATCTTACTTCTGTCGGCAGTTTCAGGCTTAATCGCTTGATAACACCACTGTTGCAGATAATAATGTTTGGTATGGGGTCCCAGATGAGTTTTAACGATTTTGCCGGGATAATAAAGATGCCGAAGGGTGTGATAATCGGAGTGTTTGCACAGTTCACCCTAATGCCCCTTATCGCCCTGGGTATTGCCAACATATTCAGCTTCCCTCCCGAGATAGCCGCGGGCATAATTTTAATAGGTTGCGTACCAAGCGGACTGGCATCCAACGTGATGTCATTTCTGGCCAGGGCCAATGTTCCCCTTGCGGTAACTCTGGCTGCCGTTACAACCCTTCTTTCGCCGCTTGTAACTCCCATCCTGATGGAGAAGCTTGCAGGTCAGTTCATTGAAGTCGACTTCTGGAGCATGATGCTCGATATACTGAACATGATCATTCTGCCGATAATTGCCGGATTCATCTTTAATCTGTTTTTAAAGAAGGAAGCCACTGCACGGTCAAAAGTTATCCAGCTCGTATCCTACCCCTTTATCATGATCCTTACAGGACTGGTGTTTATTAAAGCAAAGGATGCCACTTTTATACAGTTTCTGATCCAGTTTGCAAAAATGGCCGGTATATTCTACTTTTTGCCCATGGCCGGCGGTATTCTCTTCCTGAAAGCATTCGGAGGAGACAAAAAGATTATGGAGAAGATACTCTCGCTGGTTTCGATGGTTGGAATTGCTCTTATTGTAACAGTTATTACTGCTTCAGGTCGCGACAGCCTGTTGACAGTGGGTCTCCTTCTGATGATCACAAGTATTTTGCATAATTTTGCAGGGTACACTCTTGGCTACCTTCTCGCCTGGCTTTTCAGAATGCCTGAAAAAGACCGCCGTACCATCGCGTTTGAAGTTGGTATGCAGAATGGTGGCCTGGCTTCCGGACTGGCAAACCAGATGGGAAAACTGGCTACTGTCGGACTGGCTCCGGCAATATTCGGTCCTCTGATGAATATAACAGGCTCGGTTCTTGCAAACTGGTGGAGGGGAAGGCCAGTGAGGGAAGACAGAAGTGAAGAAGTTGTGAGTGATGAGTTGTGAGCAGGGAGCAGGGGGCAGGGAGCAGGGGGCAGGGGGCAGGGGGCTGGGAGCTGGATCCTGGTCAGATCTAAAGATTGCTTCGCTTCGCTCGCAATGACGGTAGAATTATTTATAATCAATGTTATGCTTAAAAAACCATCGAACCATCGTACCGTCGAACCTCAAACGAAAAACAGATAAAACATGAAAATAGTAACATTCGGTGAGATAATGCTCCGTCTTGCTACACCGGAGCACCGTCGGTTTTCACAGGCAAATTCATACAATGCATCATTTGGCGGCGGTGAGGCCAATGTTGCGGTCTCTCTCGCCAATTTCGGACTTAAGACGGAATATATAACAAGGCTTCCGGCCAACGATCTGGGTGATGCAGTACTGATGGAACTGAAGAGATATGGTGTAGGAACGGCCCATATAATAAGAGGAGGCGAAAGGCTTGGAATATATTTCCTTGAGACAGGCTCAGTATCGAGACCAAGTAAGGTTATTTACGACAGGGCTCATTCTTCAATTGCCGGTATAAAGACTGGCATGATTGACTGGAAAGATGTTTTCAGGGATGCATCATGGTTTCACTGGACAGGCATCACGCCGGCTGTTTCGGAAGGGGCATCTCTTGTTTGCCTGGAAGCCATAAATGCTGCAAGACGATCGGGAATGACTGTTTCGTGCGACCTTAATTTCAGAAAGAACCTCTGGAAATGGGGTAAAACTGCTGCTGAGGTAATGCCTGAACTTGTTAATGAGTGTGACATAATCCTTGGCAATGAAGAGGATGCTGAAAAGGTTTTTGGTATCAGGCCCGATTCAGCGGATGTCCTCAAAGGAGATCTTAAAGGCTCTGATTATGAATCGGTTTGCAGGAAGCTGGGTGCCCTGTTCCCAAAAGCGGGAAAAATCATCATCACTCTTCGCGGTTCAATAAGTGCTGATCACAACACATGGTCAGGGCTCCTTTTCGACGGACAGAGACTTTATGAGGCCCCTGTTTACCAGATAACACATATAGTTGACAGGGTTGGCGGAGGCGACTCTTTCATGGCAGGTATTATATATGGTATGACGACCTGGCCCGGCGATGACCAGAAGGCATTGAATTTTGCCGTTGCCGCCTCCTGTCTGAAGCACACTATTCATGGCGACTTCAACCTGGTAACAGTCGCTGAGGTCGAACAGCTTATGAAAGGTGATACTTCCGGCCGGGTGGTGCGATAAGTTCCGGAAAATCAGCTCCAGAGCCTGTCGTGCGATCGCTTGTCATCCCATTCCGGAGTAGGCTCAAAGAACCCTTTTGCTCTTGGATGCAGGCGCCTCCTGACTTCTTCTTCATTTAATTCAATTCCAAGTCCGGGCGAGTCAAGCGGTACATTGGCAAACCCTTTGGTGACCATTGGCTGCGACCCCGTCATTTTAACGAGGTTTTCCCACCATGGTGAATCCACACTGTGATGCTCAAGCGCCAGGAAGTTCTGGGTTGCTGCTGCACAGTGGACGTTGGCCATGAAGCAGACCGGGGTTCCCGCCATGTGCATAGCCATAGCTACGCCGCACTCCTCAGCATAATCCCCTATCCTCTTCGTTTCAAGGAGCCCCCCGGAGGTTGCCAGATCAGGTTGGATAATATCAACGGCACGTGCATCAAGAAGCGGCTTAAAGCCTCCCTTGAGCATATAGATGTCTTCTCCTGTGCAGGTCGGTGTTTCAAGGGCATCAGAAACCGTCCTCCACTGTTCGGTGTAGAACCATGGAACCATATCTTCGAGCCACGCCAGCCTGTATTTTTCCATAGCTCTGCCGAAGCGGATCGAGTTGTTGATGTCGAAATGCCCGAAGTGGTCTGCAGCAAGGGGCATCTCATAACCCACCGCATTACGTACCTGCTCCACATATTCCGCGAGACCCTCAAGGCCTTTGTCTGTGATCTGTACCTGGGTGAAAGGATGAAGGGCATTGCCATAGCCCATGTAATCCCTCAGGTCATACTGTCCGGTGGCACCGTCCCAGAATTTATTGTTAACGAGTGAATCAGGCTGATTTGCAACCACATGAATACCAAGATCCATCTTCAGCCATGTAAATCCCTGTTCCTCCACACGCCTCTTCATCGTTTCCGCAAAAGCAGCAGGATTCCTGGCCCCGGGAGTATCAGCATAAAGCCTCACCTTATCGCGGTATCTTCCTCCCAGCAGCTGCCAGGCAGGAACACCGTACGCCTTTCCGCACAGGTCCCATAGAGCCATTTCAACAGCACATACTCCTCCACCCTGGCGGCCGTGATAACCAAATTGCCTTATTATCTTGAAGATCATCTCGACATTGCATGGATTAAGGCCCAATATGCGGCTTTTAAGCATCAGGGCGTAACGCTCATCAGCTCCGTCTCTTACCTCCCCAAGGCCATGTATCCCCTGGTTGGTGTCAATGCGGATTATTGCCGTTCTGCCGACATTACCCACCACTGCACAGCGCATATCTGTAATTTTCAGCTCCGACGGACTGGATGACCTGCTTACCTTCGAAGTGGTCTGAGCAATGGTATCCTCAATTGATGCGTGCATAAATCCACCCAGGGCTATGCCTCCGAGAGCTGCCTTCTTCAGGAAGCCCCTCCGGCTATTGTCAGAATGACCGGAAACATCATGGGAATGAAGCATCTCTGCATTTTCCCTTTTTCTTTCGTTTTCAATTATTTTTTTCAGAGCCTCTTTCATTTTATCATTGTTAGTGGGTTAAAATTTTGATTGTAAGTATTTTAAGAAGATTATCTTTTAAAGTCCGAATGCTGAGGACTTTCTTGCCCTGAGCCCTGCGCCCTGCGCTCTGTGCCCTGAGCCCTGAGCCCTGAGCCCTGCGCTCTGCGCCCTGAGCCCTGCGCTCTGAGCCCTGAGCTCTGAGCCCTGAGCCCTGCGCTCTGAGCCCTGAGCCCTGAGCCCTGACCAACCGGTATCACCAGTTCCTTTCCTTGAAATAATTATCAAGTTCCTGTTTGCTCATCGGCAGTTTCCCCGGATAAATGCTTAACCAGTTCATGAAATCCTTCCTGATCTCTTCGGACCACTGACTGTCGATCTGACCCGGTTTGTACCTGCCCTCGCGCAGTCTCTGGTGACCGAACTGGTCGCGCAGCGCAGTTACTTCAGCCGTAATTACAAGATTTTCAACCAGGTGGGATGGGATAAATATTACCCCGTATTTTTTTGCCAGCACAACATCGCCGGGCAGTACGGTTGCACGTCCTATACGGATGGGGGTGTTAATGGATG
>JAHYJA010000089.1 GCA_019429325.1 Bacteroidales bacterium | reverse complement strand
AACTGACAACAGTCTCTCCTCTGACAGCACTCCAGGGCCAGACGCCGGGTGTTACTATCATTAAGAATACGGGTGAGCCTGGTGCGGGATTCAACGTCAACGTCAGGGGGATCGGAACGATCGGAAACTCACAGCCCTTGTATGTGATCGACGGGGTTCCCGGAGGCAACATCGACTACCTGTCATCTGCAGATATTGAGTCCATCGATGTGCTGAAAGATGCTGCATCAGCTGCAATTTATGGTTCGAGGGCTGCTAACGGGGTTATCCTTGTAACAACAAAAAAAGGGAAGCTGTCGGGGGGCGGAATGAGAGCAACAATATCTTATGACGGTTCCTATGGCTGGCAAAACCTTTACAAGAAACTTGCCGTTACCAATGCACAGGAATATGCTGTTCTCCTGGATGAGGCAAGGATTAACAGCGGTCAGCCTCTGCTTGATTTTGCAGGACTTGTGCCGGACTGGGCGAGAATTGAAAACGGATCCTGGGCAGGAACTGACTGGCTTGACCTGCTCGTGGAAAAGAATGCGCCCGTAATCAATAACGCCTTTAATATTGTGGGAGGTTCTGATCTGATGACATTTTCACTTGGGATCTCACATTCGAGCCAGAAAGGGATAATAGGAAAACCTGTTGCTTCCGAATACGGAAGGTACAGTGTGCGCCTGAACTCAGAATACTCTCTTATAAGTAACAAAAGTGGCAACTTCACTGTCCTTAAGATAGGTGAGACTTTAAGATACAACCATTCCACAAGAAATGGTATCGGAACCGGCAACCAGTACTGGAACGATGTTTTCAGTGCCATTGTCGCAAGTCCGTTCCTGCCAATGTATGCCACTGATGAAACAGACAGGGCATACCCGTATCACTTCTCAATTCCATGGAATGTTCAGGAAGCAAATCCGATAGCTTCCATGATCTTTAACCGCGGGATGAATGCAAGCAAGGACCATAATCTCAACGGCAGTCTCTTCCTTGAAATACAACCGGTCCGGAACCTGATCTACAGAAGCTCTTTCGGGTACAATATGTCTGCCGGCTCTTACAGGAGTTATCAGCCAATCTACGAGCTCAGTTCCACATCGTTCAGAAACAATGATGGTGTGAGTCACAGTATGTGGAACGGTTTGAACTGGACCTTTGAAAACACTCTCTCATATAATATTAACCTGAGCGCCGTTCATTCCATCACTGCCCTTATTGGCACTTCAGCCGAGAGATGGGGACTCGGTGAAAGCATAAGCGGATCAAATGCCAATTCCCTGTTCAGTGATTTTGAGCACGCTTATCTGAACAACACAAAGATTATTTATGCTGACGGAAAAACCAGCCTGGGAAGCAATCCCTGGGGCGAAGGTGGAATTCTTTCATATTTCGGACGTCTCTCATACAGTTACAAGGAAAAATACCTTGCAACAGTAATTTTACGGGCTGACGGATCATCAAACTTCGCCAAAGGGAACAGATGGGGTTATTTCCCTTCATTTTCAGCCGGCTGGATTGTTTCGGAGGAATCGTTCATGAGCAATTCGAAGCAGTTCATTAACTTCCTTAAGTTGCGGGCAAGCTGGGGACAGAACGGAAATCAGTCCATCAGCCCGTTCCAGTATCTTGCAACAATCTCTTTCGATAACGTGAACTACTTCTTCGGAGGCGATAAAGCAGTTGTATTTACAGGGGGCTATCCCGACATTCTGCCAAATCCGGATGTTACATGGGAGACTTCCGATCAGCTTAATATCGGCTTTGATGCACGGCTTCTGAAAAACAAGCTCACACTGGCCTTCGACTGGTATAACAAACAGACGAAGGACTGGCTCGTTAATCCGTCTATGCTGGCATCGTACGGTACCGGAGCGCCTTATATCAACGGAGGAGACGTATCGAACAAGGGAATCGAGGTGGGCATACTTTATACAGGCGGCGCCGGCTCATTTAGTTACACGGTTGACGGAAGTGTTGCCTACAATACAAACAAGGTCACCCGTATCAACAATAACGAGAAGATTTTCCACGGTCCGGGGAATGTTCTCGGACAGGGCACGGAAGAGCTTTACCGCGCGCAGGTAGGATATCCCATCGGGTATTTCTGGGGATACAAAACTCTGGGGGTTTTCCAGAATGAAGCAGAAGTGCTGAACTACAGGAACTCATCTGACAGGATCGTTATGCCGGCCGCACTCCCCGGTGACCTGATCTTTGACGACACGAATGATGACGGCCAGATAGACTATAATGACAAGGTGATGATCGGCGATCCGAACCCTAATTATATTGTCGGCATAAACCTCTCGTTCTCGTATAAAGGTTTTGATTTATCGTTGTTGTCTAACGGGGCCTTCGGTCAGCAGATCGCCCGCAGCTTCCGCCGCTGGGCAGACAGTCCGCAGAACAATTATACAACCGATATTCTTAACAGATGGCATGGCGAGGGATCGTCGGACAAATACCCGCGCCTTACATACGGTTCTCACATTAACTGGCAGTATAACTCCGATATCTTCATCGAGAACGGGGATTATCTAAGGATCAGTAATCTGACGATCGGTTACGACTTCAACAATATTCTTAAATCGATACCCCTTACACAGACGAGAATTTTCGTCGCGTTCCAGAACCTGTATACATTCACGAATTACTCAGGTATGGATCCTGAGCTCGGGAGCTATACAACCGGCGACAGCTGGGCAAAAGGTATAGATATAGGATATTATCCTGCTCCAAGAACTGTTCTGGTTGGTGCCAGTCTTAAATTCTAAAAACCGAGGAATATGAAAAAATTAATATTAGCAATTCTGATATCAAGTGTACTGGCCGGTTGTTCTGAGAGCTTTCTCGACACCGCACCACTGACCCAGAAGACCAATACCGATTTCTATCAGACTCCTTCCGATATGGAACAGGCCCTTACTGCCGCATATGTAACGCTTGTGTCGGCACCTGAGGGTTCGATACTGAACTGCTATCCATTTGTCATTTCGGAACTGATGTCTGACGAGCGTTTTGGAGGAGGAGGTGACAATGACCGCACTCCACGCGCGATAGATGACTTTAAGATCGATGGCTCCGATATGTTTGCCGGTGCATGGACCCGTTATTACAGGGGGATTTTCAGGTGCAACATGCTGTTGGAAAACATCGATAAACCGGTATGGGCGTCTGCCGCTCAAAAAGGAAAGATTGAAGGGCAGGCCCGCTTCCTGAGAGCCCTCTTTTATTTTGACATGTCAAGGCTCTTTGGAGAAGTGCCGCTGGTTCTCGAAACCAAACCCCAGAACCTGCCAAAGACTCCGGCTGCTGAAACGTACGCTCAAATAGCAGGTGATCTGAAAGCTGCAATTGAAGTATTCCCTGCCGTACCTTACGGGACCGCCCTTTATAACGACATGGGGCGCGCCAACCGGTGGATCGCCCAGGCTCTCATGGCACGCGTTTTCCTTTTCTACACCGGATACTACGAAACCGCAGACCTGCCTCTTGTTGAAGGCGGATCTGTTACAAAGGCAGAAGTTATTGCCTGGCTCGAAGAGTGTATCAACAGCAGCGGGTATGATCTGATGCCGGAGTTCAGGAACCTGTGGCCATATTCAATAGCAAATTCCACATATTCCGAGGAACCCTACAAGTATTCAGAGGATAATGATCTTAACTGGTATAAGGAAGAGGGGGCTAACAAGGAATCGATGTTTATGCTGAAATTCTCAACTTTTGCCGACTGGGGTACAAGTATCTATTACAGCAACCAGATGAATCTTTTCTTCGGATGGAGATCGTACAGCTATAAAGGAGCTATGGGAGAAGGATGGGGAATGGGTACCGTCAGTAAAAACCTCTGGGATGAGTGGCCCGGTACCGACCTGCGCAAAAGAGGCTCGATCTGTAAAGTTGACGATGCCGTCGAGGGAACCGAAAATTATGAACTTGGAGTTGATTTCCATGACAAACAGATGGACGAAACAGGATTGTGGCAGAAAAAGTACAGGCCTGTAAATGTTAAAAAGGATGGTGAATGGCATAACTACAGTGTTGATCTCTACGGTGCAACGAGGAATATGCAGCTGGATAACATGCAGGACATCATTCTTATCCGTTTTGCCGATGTGCTGCTGATGCATTCAGAACTTACCCAGACAACCAACGGTATTAACAGGGTCCGCGACCGGGTGGACATCGATCCCCTGGCTGTTTACGCACTCGATTCACTTAAGGCTGAACGCCGGTATGAACTGGCATTCGAGGGTGAACGGTACTATGACCTTCTTCGCTGGGCAGGCAAAAGCAATCTTGCCCAGGTTAAGACAATCCTCGAAAGACAGAATGGTGTGCCAATAATAAATAATGGCGTTTCAACGTTTAAAACAGGTACTCTTTTCCGTCCTGAAACAGGCGGATTTGTCCAGATACCCAACAGGGAGATCCAGTTATCGGAGGGAGTCCTTGTCCAAAACCCCGGATGGGAGGAAGGGGTTGCTCCGTATTACAAATAGAGTTAACTTTAAATTCAACTAAGGAGAATTAAAATGAAAAGGAAGCTATTGATTTATATTGTCGGGATAATGCTCCTTACAGGAGCCTGCGTCCCCATTGAGGAGAGAGATACACTTGGTGCAAAGATGCCGGCCAGCGAGTTTGTGTACAGTATAACACAGAACGCGGCTGATGATTATATTCTCTATCTCGATAACCGGACCCCGGGGGTATTGTTTTCGTGGGATTATGCCTGGGGCTCGTCCCTAAGGCAGAAAGATACAGTGAGAATGCTGGTGCCTGGTACCTATACTGTTAAGATCACTGCCACCACCGCCGGAGGTATAGTGTTTGATGAGTTTCCGGTAACAGTAACAAAATCGGACCCGAATGCGTTTCAGGAGCCGGAATGGGATATGCTTACCAACATGGCGGCCGGCAAAACATGGGTATGGGATACCGGTCAATCGGCCCCCTGGGGGAATGGCGGATTTAAAGGATGTAACGCTCCCTGCTGGTGGGCAGTCAGTTATAATGACCTGGTTGGCCGTGGTGTAGGGTCAGATGAAATGACATTTGACCTTAACGGAGGACGAAACCTTACACTTACGGCTGCCTCAGTACCTGCAGCCGGCACGACGAAAGGTGCCTTCAATCTCGACATGAGCTCAACAATCCCGGGATGGAGCGTTGGTAAAATTACAACAACAAACGTCTGCATCATTAACGGTATTAATGTGAACGACGGCAACGCTCAGTTTACTGATTACTATCTTCTCAAGCTGTCAGATGATGAACTTCATCTTGCTGCTGCCCAACCCGGAACAGGAGATTGGGGTGAAGCCTGGTTCTGGTTGTTCAAACCCAGGAATTAGGTGCCTTTAGTTTAGTAAAAAAGCCATCTCAGGATGGCTTTTTTAATCACCCGGTTTTGTGAATCAGATCACATGAGATAGATTTACGAAAAATTGTTTCCATGCTTAAAAGAACCGGACTCTCCTTAATGCTGTTATTAACCGTTGCTTCATGCCGCGACCAGGGCAAATTTAAGATCACGGGAATTGTGCCGGACAAACTCTTCGAGGGTTCAACCGTCTATCTTGTGGCACTTGATGCTCCGGTCACAAGGAACGTGGACTCAACTGTTATCAGGAACGGAGAATTCAGGTTTGAGACCAAAGCCGACTCTCTGGGTGTTAAAATACTAAGGATACAGGCAAAATACCCTGATATTATTGAAGATCTTGTAGTAGTTACCGAAACCGGCACATTAAGAGTTGTCCTTGGCTTTAAAAGCTCCGGACAGGGTACCAGGCTTAATGACAAAATGCAGGAATGGAAGGAAAGAAAACATTTCAATGACTCCGTACAACTGGATTTGTTTACGAGGAAAAATGCTAAAGGTTTAAGCGGGGAAACCCTCGACAGCCTGCTTGATGTTTCGTTACAGATGAATAAGATCTTTTTTTCAGATGTTGAACGCTTGATTGAGGAAAACCTTTTTAACGGCATCGGACTATTGCTTTTTAAACTCTATTATGATGCACTGCCCGCAACTGTGAAAAACCATGTTATTGAACAAACAGGGATGAGATATTTTGAAAGCGATGCCGAGCTTATGAGACGAGTCAATTGACAAACCTGTCTGACACTGATGAGAGCTAAAAAGATTAATAATGCCGAACTGTTGTTCCTGGGTATATTCAGTGTCACTTCATTGTTGTTTTTCAGCCTCTTCTATTATCATCATCTGTACCAGAGGGAACAATTGCAGTTGTTTCAGATTACTTTCAGTTATTTTCTGAAGGGTCTCTCACTGCACGGCGGATTTGCTATATATCTCGGAGAGTTTTTTACCCAGTTCTTTGGTCGCCCGGTGGCGGGAGCATCTATTATTACAGCAATGATGGTAATATTGCAGCAGGCTGTAAAAAGGTTGCTATTCGCAATTTCAGGCAGACCCGGCTTTGCTTTTCTTTCATTTTTGCCTCCTCTGGGATACTGGTTGCTGCTGACGGATCAGTTCTATTATCTCTCAGGAATGATCGGGCTGATAATCTCAATTCTGGCGTCCTGCTTTTATCTGAGTGTCAGAAAAAGAGGGTCAGGAATTATTTCAGGGATACTGCTAATACCAGTCGTTTTCTGGCTTGCCGGAGCTTCATACATGGTTCTTACAGCAGTAATCATACTGGCTGAATTTCTCCAAAAGATCAAGAGGCTCGAAAAATCATCTGCTGATCCTTCATCCGGTGTTCTTTTGCTTTATATAGCGATCGCACTCATTACACCTCTGATTGCCCGGAAACTATTTTTTGCCGACACCCTGCTTCAATCATACATATCCGGAGCATACTATTCCATACGCATCTTTTTTCCGCTCCCGCTGATTTGTGTTTTCGCGTCCGTGCCGCTGGTAATCATCCTTCATGCCTTTATGCCTGAAGAGGCCTCTCTTAATAAGCTGTCAGTTGCAGGATCTGTTACCCCCTTACTTAT
The DNA here is from genome assembly GCA_019429325.1 of Bacteroidales bacterium. Taxonomy (GTDB): domain Bacteria; phylum Bacteroidota; class Bacteroidia; order Bacteroidales; family VadinHA17; genus LD21. The sequence continues at coordinate 6,197 of JAHYJA010000089.1, read as the reverse complement.
TATCGGGACTTTTATTCCCGGATTGCTTTATTTCTCAGATTTTAAAGAGGAGAAGAGGATCGCTTATGAAAATCTTGTGTATAACAAACAGTGGGAGAAGATCATCAGAAAAGCTGAAAAGGAACAACCGGAAGACCGGATGTCGATGGTTGCGGTTAATCTTGCACTTGCCTGTACAGGAAGATTGTCATCGGAAATGTTTAATTTCAGCCAGGATGAAGAAAATCTGTTCCTTCCGTATGAGAGAAGGGGAATGACACCATTCGTTGCCGGAGAACCTTTCCTGTACCTTGGACTTATCAACTTTTCGCAGATGTTTGCTGCGGAGACTATCGCATCAACTCCTGATGCAAAATATCCGGTAAGAGCTTTCAGACGGATGGCTGAAACGTATTATCTTAATGGCCAGTACGAAATAGCAGGAAAATACTTCATGATATTAAGCCGTACTTTGTTCTGTCGGGGATGGGCTGATCAATATCTCTCAATGATCGATTCTGATAAAGAAGCTTTTAATGATACCCTGCTGAAGGACATACATAGTCTGATTTCAGAGTATGATTTCTTTTATAATGATCAGCAGATGGATATTGCCATGAGATATCTTCTTATATCTAATCCGCAAAACAGAGTAGCCTTTGAATACCTGATGGCTTATTATCTTCTGAACAAGGATTTTGATGGGTTTCTTCATACTATTGGCTATATCAAGGGGTTGGATTATAATAAGTTGCCTGTCGTTTTCCAGGAAGCAATAGCTTATATTCTGACAATCACCTCTGAAACACCGGAACAATTGATGGGCTTAACATTAGATCAGTCTGTCACAGAAAAAATTATGTCATATGCAGAATTATTTTCTGCCGGAAGGGAGGATACTCTGAAGTTCAGAAAGGAATTTGGCAGTACTTACTGGTATTATCTGCATTTTAAATAAAGATGAACCTGCACCTGTTTGCCATATTGTTGTTTGTTCTCGTACAACCTGCCTGTAATCGTCCTGACATTGAGAATTTGGAGCCGGTTTCGGATTGTCAGGATATTTTTCCTGATTATAAGGAAGTTACGATTCCTCCGAATATTGCCCCGCTAAACTTCCGGATGACAGGCGAATGTGACCGTATTTATATTGTCGCATCAGGGAAGAATCATAAAATCGAGAAGGGATTCTCAGGGAACAGGATTATTTTTCCTGAGAAAAAATGGCAAAGGCTTATCGACGGAAGTAAGAATGATACAGTTAAAATAACGATATGCGTAAACAGAGCCGGGGAATGGACACGATACAGACCCTTCAGTGTTTTTGTCGGAGAGGACGAAATTGACGAATTTCTTGTTTATCGTAACCTGATGCCCGGTTTCCAGAACTGGAACCAGATGGGGATATACCAGCGTTCACTGCGCAGCTTTAAGGTAAAAACTGTCCTCGACAGCCGGGTGATGCCTGGAACCTGCATGAACTGTCATTCATTTGCGGGAAATGATCCCGTCAATATGGTCATGCATCTGAGGGAAAATTACGGAGGGACATTGCTTTTCAGAAATGACAGGCTTGAGAAGATAAGCACCAGAACCGATAAAATGTTCGCTAATGCGGCATTGCCATACTGGCACACTTCAGCGAAATACATTGCTTTCTCGGTCAACAGGATAAATCAGATCTTCCATGCAACAGGAACAAACCGTGCTTCAGCCGTAGATCTTCGCTCAGATATATTTGTTTACGATATTGAAAGGAATGAAATGATAACTTCTCCTCTCTTATCTGCAGAAGAGAAATTAGAGACTTTTCCCTGTTTTTCCCCTGACGGCCGGACACTTTATTTCTCCAGCGCTGATATGAAGGAACTGCCAGGTGAATACAGCAAAGTGAGATACAGCATCTGTTCCGTATCGTTCGACGAGAATTCCGGTACATTCGGGAGTGTGACCGACACCCTGGTTTCATCTTTTCTGACGGGTAAAAGTTATTCTATACCAAGAGTCTCACCTGATGGCGGGTTTATGATTTTCACCGTGTCAGATTTCGGCAGCTTCCCCTCGTTTAACCCTGAAAGCGATCTTTATCTTCTTGACCTCGGCAGCAAAGAATATTGCAGTATGGATGTAATTAACAGCGATTATACCGAAAGTTATTGTTCATGGTCGTCGGACAGCCGGTGGGTGGCATTCAGCAGCCGTAGGATGGATGGTCTTTTTATGAATATCTATTTCGCATTTATTGATAAGAATGGTAATGCCCGGAAACCTTTCCTCCTGCCTCAGAAAGATCCGGATTTTCACGATTCATTTCTGTTTTCATTCAATGTCCCGGAATTTGCAGTTAATAAGATTGGAACAAACCCGTACAGGATCAGAAGAGTTGCCAGGAGCAAAGCATCGGTTCAGGTTAAGCCGGAGAGTTCACATTAAATAACCTGGAACCTGGAACCTGGAACCTGGAACCTGGAACCTGGAACCTGGAACCTGGAACCTGGAACCTGGAACCTGAAATTACTCTGAGAAGATGAAAAATCAGATAAAGAAAAGAAAAGCTGACGGATTGCTGCCAGGGCTTCTGTTTGCCCTTGCTTTCGTGTTCTTCTGTTTTTTCTATGATCATCACCTTTTCTTCTCGGAACAATTGCAGATCTTTATGCTGACATCCGATCATTTCATCTCCTGCCTTTCAAAACCGGCTTTCCTTTCTTCATGGACAGGTGATTTTCTGACCCAGTTCTTTTATCTGAAAGGAGGCGGTGCATTTGTGATTTTGATCACTTCTCTCATTCTCTGGCTTATCGTGAGGGAATTGCTTTTGAAGACAGGATATGAAAAGAAAGTGAACCTTCCTTCCATAATACCGGTCCTTTTAACCTGGGCTGCACTTGGTAGTATTCATTACCCTGTTTCTGTGCTGATCTCATTCATTATGGTAATTGCATTCACACTCGTTTATTTCCGGATCAGAACTGAGAGGATCAGGATTATCACAGGCGCCATTCTGATACCCCTGCTTTATGTTCTTGCAGGAGGGTATTTCTGGTTTTTTACATTTGCAATAATTGTTCACGTTCTTTTCCGGTCAGATGAGAAAGCGAGGTTTATCTATATCGCCCTTTTTGCTGTGATCGCGATTATAGTTCCGCTTCTTTTGAAAGGCTTCTATTTACTGACTGCCTGGCAGTCATTAACATACCTTTCGGAAATGACATTAAGATCCAGGGTTATTGATTATCTGCCGGTTATTTCACTGATCATCATACTTCTTTTAGTCTTTTATGAAGGAAAGGTTAAAAGACAGGATAACAGATCAGTTTTACTGGTACTTATTCTGCCGGTTTTTTATGTCATCTCAGGATTGTGTTTCGCCACAAATACTGATTTCAGAATGGAAAAAATTCTCAGGCTTGATCGTGAAGCATCGCGAAACAGGTGGGAGAGGGTCTATGAGCTTTCAAAAAAGTATGGGATGCGAAACAGGCTTTCAGCATATTACACCAATATGGCAATGGCGAAGCTGGGCTTATTGCCGGAGAAGCTTATGGAGCATTATCAGCCTGCCGCCACAGGTCTTTTTATCCCGGTGAATGCCGATGAGGATTTTCTGACAATCACCCTAAGCAATGAAGTTTACTGGCATCTTGGTGATGTAAACAGCTCACAGCATGCGGCTCTGCTTGGGATGATCTTCTCCCCGCGGGCTAAGAATACAAGATTAATGAAAAGGCTCGTGGAAATCAATGTTGTGAACCGGGAGTATGGTGTTGCTGAGAAGTACATAAATATTCTGGCGAAAACAATGTTTCACCGCAGGTGGGCGGAAGCGAGAAGGCTCTTGCTTTATAATGAAGAGGAGTGCGAAAAAACCGGATGGGTATCGGAGAAGCGGACAATAATACCTGCAAAAGACCTTTTGAGGAAAGAAGGTGAATACAGGCTGATTCTTGAGCTGCTTATTGAAAGCAATCCCGGGAACAGGATGGCTGTCGATTACCTGCTTTGCTTTGACCTGCTCGACAGGAATCTACCCGCGTTTGTTGATAATCTGGTAAAATACTACAGATCAGATGCCAGATTGAGCCTGCCGCAGGTTTATCAGGAAGGTTTATTGATCTCCATTGCTTCAGGAAGGAACACGCCTGAAGATTTTAACCAGTACATTTTTGATCCTGAGAACATTAAGAGAATAGCTGAATATATAAGAATTTATGATGCTCATGGCGGAGACGGCAGATTCCTGGAAAAGGATTTCGGGAATACCTACTGGTTTTACTATCATTTTGCAGTTATGAAACAGGAGAAAAAGGGAAAAAATGCCCCGGAAGATCGTATAACAGGTTCTTCGTGACCTTAGTGTTGTACTTAGTGTCCTTCTTGGTAAAAACTCAAAATCCTTGAACCTCAAAGGATCACGAAGGTTAGCCCAAAGGATCACAGAGGGAATTTATAATTAATTTACAGCTATTTAAAAGAATAAAATGAACAAATACCTCCGGCTGTTACTTATTTTTTTAATTCTGTTATTACCGGGTTGTATTAAACAGGATAAAATATTAATACAGGACAAAGAATATCCCGATATTTACCCTGATTACGTCAATGTTACCATACCAGTAAACATTGCACCTCTTAATTTCAGGGTCAATGGAGATTGCCGGAAAGTTTATGTTTCGTTTACAGGAAAGGAGTATGGGTTTGGACTTAATTCAGGCAGAAAAGTAAAGATCCCGATCAGGCGATGGAGAAAGCTCCTTGCGGGAAGTATCGGCGATTCGGTAAAGGTCTCGGTTTCAGTATATACGGGTATGGAATGGCTCCGGTACAAAACATTTTACCTGGATGTTCCGGGAGATGAGATCGATCCATGGCTATCATACAGGCTGATTGAACCGGGCTATGAAGTGTGGAACAGGCTCTCGATAAGGCAGAGAGATCTGACAACCTTCAGGGAAAAGGTATTAGCAGACAACAACCTGCTTGACCGTGGATGTATAAATTGCCATATCTGTTCGTGGCAGAATCCCGGGCTCTCTTTTTTCCACTTAAGGCACCCGGAAGGAGGGACCATGATACAAAGGAACGGGGAGTTCAGGAAAATAAACACATCAACTGACAGTACCATATCGGCAGGTGTTTATGGCAACTGGCACCCGGGAGGGCGCTATGTCGCATTTTCAACAAACGTCATCATACCGGAGTTTCATTCAATCTACAACCGGAGGCTGGAGGTGTATGATACAGTTTCAGACCTGATCATTCTTGATACTGAGAAAAATGAGGTATTTACTTCGGAATTGCTGTCACAGGACTCTTCATTCGAGACTTTTCCTGCATTTTCTCCCGGTGGTGACAGACTCTATTTCTGTTCGGCAAGGGTGGCCAGGATGCCCGAGTCCTACCAGTCTGTCAGGTACAGCCTCTGTTCGGTTGATTTTGATCCCATAACAAGGAGGTTCGGAGAAGCGATTGACACACTGCTTTCAGAATCCCGGACGGGAAAAACCATAAGTCAGCCTGTCCCTTCACCTGATGGCAGGTATATCCTCTACACTTCTTTCGATTATGGCAACTTCCCTGTCTGGCGCCAGGAAGCCAATCTCCATCTGTTGTCCCTTGAAACAGGTTATGCAGATACATTGAAAACAGTCAATTCCGATAACTCCGACTCGTGGCACAGCTGGTCATCAAACAGCCGCTGGTTTGTCTTTGCCAGCAAGAGAGATGACGGGATGTACGGAAAGCCTTATTTCGTTTATCTCGACAGCGCCGGCAGATGCAGCAAGCCTTTTCTGCTTCCGCAAAAAGACCCGTACTTTTATGATTCTTTCCTGAAGTCTTTCAATATTCCGGAGATAGCAGGAGGGCCGGTAATGTTCAATGCTTCGGATGTAAGGCGCGCTTTCAGAAAACAGAAGGCCATCAGAGTGAAGTTCAACCGGCAATAATACCGTTGAACAATCAGCGGCAGGCCTCTGTTGCGGGATTTTCCATCTCCCGGTCGTACTCTTTCAATAAAAATTGTAGATTTGTAAAGGGGAGGTTATCTGAAAAGGCATGAAATACAGGGAACTGCTAAAATATGCTGAGTATCTTTTAACGGTGCTCTTTTGCACCGGTCTGTTTGTCTTTTTCGCGTTTTTCTATAACCATCATCTTCATTTTGCCGAGCAGATCCAGCTTTTTCTCCTTACCGGTGATTATTTTATAACAAAGCT
>JAHYJA010000088.1 GCA_019429325.1 Bacteroidales bacterium | reverse complement strand
CCCGGCTCCGGCAACCACCTTCGCACACCTCGACGCAACAACGGTCCTTAGCCGCAAAATATCAGAACTGGGTATCTACCCGGCAGTCGATCCTCTTGATTCCACTTCAAGGATCCTTTCGGCAGATATTGTTGGAGAAGCACACTATAACTGCGCTCAGAAAGTCAAGGAACTGCTCCAGAGATACAATGAGCTCCAGGATATTATTGCCATCCTTGGTATGGATGAACTCTCCGAGGAGGATAAGCTTGTCGTGCACCGCGCACGCAGGGTCCAGAGGTTCCTTTCACAGCCGTTCCACGTGGCCGAACAGTTTACCGGAATAAAAGGGGTCCTGGTTTCAATCGAAGATACGATAAGGGGATTCAATATGATTATGGACGGACATGTCGACCAGTACCCTGAATCAGCTTTTATGCTGGTCGGTACGATCGAAGATGCTATTGAAAAAGGCAAGAAAATACTGGCCCATTCAGGATAATATCCCCAGGGACGAATAGTGACTGATAAATATTTGCCATGAGAATTGAGATTATCACTCCTGATCGGAAAATTTATGAAGGAGAGATCAAATCTGTAAGGGTCCCCGGTAAAAAAGGATCATTCCAGATATTAAAGGACCATGCCCCGATCATTTCCACACTCGTGCAGGGCCCGGTTTTCATTACTGACGATTCAGGAAAGCAGACTGACTACGAAATTACCGGCGGAGTGATTGAAGTCAGGGCAAACAATATCATACTTCTTGCCGAGGCGGTAAGATAAAGAATGCTGAATGACACCCGACGAGTTCCGGAGACATGCCCATGCCCTGGTAGAGTGGATGGCCGGATATATGGAAAATATTGAACAGTATCCTGTCAGATCAATGGTTAAGCCCGGAGAGATCATCGGCAGGTTAACGGATGTGCCACCGCAGAACCCCGAACCCTTTACAAAGATATTTGAGGATTTTGAAGAAATAATCATGCCCGGGATCACCCATTGGCAGCACCCTGGCTTCTTTGCATATTTCCCCGCCAATACAAGCCCTCCGTCGATACTTGCGGAAATGATAACCGCCACACTCGGAGCCCAGTGCATGATGTGGGAGACATCACCGGCTGCTGCCGAACTTGAGGAAAAGATGATGATATGGCTCAGGGACCTGACAGGACTGCCACAGTCGTTCGCGGGTGTTATTCAGGATTCAGCCTCCACGGCTACACTGTCGGCAATACTAACGGCACGCGAAAAGATCACGGGTTTTTCAGCCAACGAAAATGGCCTGGTTAACTGCGGAATACTGAAGGTCTATTGCTCCGAACAAACCCATTCATCAGTGGAAAAAGCTGTAAAGATAAGCGGCATAGGCAGAAGGAACCTTGTAAGGATTCCGGTGAGGCCGGATTACTCCCTGGATCCCGCTCAACTGCGTGAAGCAGTCGCTTCCGACAGGGAAAAAGGTTATGTTCCGTGCTGTGTTATAGCTACCATCGGCACTACGGGATCTGCTGCCATCGACCCGCTGGAACCCATCGGAGAGATATGTGACGAATATAGCCTGTGGCTCCACGTCGACGCTGCCATGGCAGGTACTGCCCTTATACTGCCTGAATTTCAGTGGATGATCAGGGGAAAGGAGTATATCGACAGTTTTGTATTCAATCCCCATAAATGGATGTTCACCAATTTCGACTGTACGGCATATTTTGTGAAGGATCCTGAGATGCTTGTCAGGACTTTCGAAATACTGCCGGAATATCTGAAGACCAGGACCAGAGGGATTGTGAAGGATTACAGGGATTGGGGAGTGCCCCTTGGAAGACGCTTCAGGGCGCTTAAGCTCTGGAGTGTCATAAGAAGCTACGGGGCAGAAGGGCTTCGGGAAAAGATCCGTTATCATATAAGCATTGCTTCACGCCTGGCAGGATTTATCGCCGGCGAACCCGATTTTGAATTACTGGCACCCGTCGTAATCAATGTCGTATGTTTCAGGTTCAACCCCGGAGGATATACTGAGGACGAACTCAACAGTATGAATGAAAAACTGAACCACATGATCAACGATTCCGGTAAAATATACATTACACATACATCCCTCGGCGGAAAATATACCCTGCGTATGGTTACTGGTCAGACAAATGTTACACTCGGGCATGTCGAAAGGGCATGGGACCTGATTAAGGAAAAGGCTCACGGCCTCATGGGAAGGTGAGACTGCATTCTCCTGTTACCTATGCTCATTCCGTAAATATCTATAGTGAACATAAATTCAACTGAAGGGAACTCCCTTATGTTCCTCCATGCAGCCTGTGCACCTGCCGAAACCATGAAAGGAAGGCGCAGAACATAAAAATCTGCCATCAATTCGAGTCCGTACGAACTGAAAGTCTCGGTATAATTGTGAAACTCATTGAAAACCCTCTCCCCGTTGACAATATTTGAATAATAGTTACGCGTGCCCCGGGCATAATCATAAAACAGATCAGCGCGGATCCGGGTAATATAAATCAGACTCGAAATGTTCAGATCGGGATAAATAAGAGGCGCGACATAATCGGCTGAAAAGAAATGAAGCACCTCTGATACAATATTGTTGTAACTCCGCGGGAAGTTAATCCTGTTCCAGAGAGGAATTTTTTCAACTACCTGATTGTCTGTCTCATACCTAAGTCTTAATCCATTATTACGAAATATCCCGGGGAGATATAATGCTGTTCTCAGGGTGAGGAAATCTCCGTAGAAATCGCTGTCGAAGGGGTAAAAGGAATAATTTATATCAACTATCTGAGCGAATCGCGGGTAGATATCACGCAAAGCGTAACGTTGATAGTTGTTAAAATAGAGCCTGGCTGAAAACTGGGTCTGGCCGTAATCATAAAGATTATCCTCGCGGCTGTAAATATGATTGTTGCGATATGTTGAAGAAATGGAGGGCTGGAGATACTGAAAGTATTTTCCCGTGGAAAACCTCAGGGGCACATATATCCTGTTGGTCATCAGGATACCGGGATTGACGTTTAAAGGGTCATCCACCCTTTCACCAAGCTTGAAGATCTGAGCAGGATCACCATAGTCAATTCGTGACTCAACCACAGGATACCAGCCCAGCCAGGTTATACGGGAATGGAATTTATGCCTCTGATCCGAGTATTCATATCCCAGTGTTGTGATAAGTGTGCTGAGGTGGTTTTGCGACATAAGGGTAAATCCGGGACGGACTGACATGGGATCTGCCCGGAGCTCGTCAAGGTCGGCGTAAAATGGCATCCTGCTGTGAAACTTAAAGGGATGTTTCCACTTCCGGTACCGCACCGGTATATAACCATAATCAGATTTTTCCCTGTGGACAGGTATCTCAAGGTCGATCCTGTCGATCATGAATGGTGAACTTTCAGGCGACCGGGATATTTCTGCAACAGCATCTATACGGGTTTGGGAAATGTTGTTTCCTGCAGAGGTGTAATCACAGAATATTATCCTGTTCCCGACAAACACAGGATCTGTGGCACCTGCAACCGCGTTTGTCAGGGTCGTGATCTTTTTATCCGGAGAAAGAACAAATATGTTCTCGTTTCCTGATGAGGAACTTACAAAGAAAAGGGAATCGCGCCTGAGGAATGAAGATTGATAATCGACGGGACCCGCTTCGATGAGAATTTCCCACCTCTTTTCGGAAGGCGTGAACGACATAATGCCTTCTCCATTGTCTGTTAGATAGATCAGTGTCATCCTGCTTCCGTCGTCCGACCACTGCGGTCTCTGAAGATAGATATTATCAGGAGCCGGGTAACTGCCGGTTTCCTTTCCTGTTTCTGCATTGAGAAGCACCAGATTGTTCCGGTTGTCAACAGTGTTCTCTGTCACTGCCAGTGTCATCCCGTCAGGGGATATTGCTACGGACATGTAGCGGGTTCTGTGCGAAAGCTGGCGCACTCTGTTATCCTTCAGATCAATGGTCTTGATTACGGAGTAGTTCCGGTTATTCCATCTCGGGTCGTTCCTCGACTCAACCCATGCAAGTTTTGATTGTGAAGCAGAGATGAAATATGGGTAAATTCTGCCGGGGACATGTATCTTTTTTTCTGATTTATCAGCAGGATCGATAAGGACAAACTGCGGGGGATTATAAAGGGTGGTTTTGACTGCGGCTATTTTGCCGTCTGCAAGTACGGGAGAATAATATCCCGCATATTTGCTTTTCCGTGGCGGATTAACCGGTTCATAGAGCTGCGAGCCGTTCCGGTTATTCTCTTCGGTCCAGATCGCTTTAAGTGTATCAAATGTCTCTCTGTAAAGCTGTCTCTTTGTCAGCCCGGCGCTTTTCAAAAGGCTCAGATTAACAGGATCGAGAAGAAATGGGCCGTTGGAGGTGGTTCTCAGTACCCTGTTCCAGATCTCCCCGTCGTAATTGAGATAGGCCCAGGTCACTGCCTGGAAACCTGACTGGTAATGATCAGGGACATGGATTCTGAAGGAGCCGTTGACCATCCTGTCGTATTTGTACATTCTGCCTTTTTCAAGAGTGATGGCTTTCAGCTCCTTCTGGAAAGCCGCGCTCCTGCCTCTTCCCGACTCCGTGAGTACAGACTCGGTCAGCACAGCTTTCCCTTCGAGATACCACACCGGTAAAAGAGCCGCAACCATGCCGGGAAACTGTTCGCCCAGCAACACCGACATTGCTCCTGAAAAGCCCTTGTTAAGGCTCTCCATCTGAAAAACATGAGTAAGCTCGTGTATCGCCAGTTGTTTATTGTGATCGAGCGGTATCGTGTTCTGCTCCGGAGTGGGATAGATCTCGATCCTGCGCGGTGCCCACGCCACATATCCGTTGGACTGCGTTGTGTAGTTATGGATAATTACGGGTATCCTGAACCTCTTCGCCGGGAAGAAGGTGGTCAGACTGGTATAGGCCTCATCGAGGGATCTTGCAAAATCTATTCCTGCATTGCCATAGGTTTCGGGATATATTACCCTGAATTTGTCAGTTTTTATCTGGAGCCACTTCAGCCCGGCAGGATCCTGTCCCGTATCATAATACTGGGCCCGGGATACCGGAGACATCAGGAGAAGAGATATGAAGATTAAACAATGTCGCAATCTCATAAAAACGGTTTGTCCAAAAATAGCAAAAATCATGGACCATTGCCAGAGAGTGCCGGTAAAGAAAAAATCTGTATTTTCGTCACTTGTTCCATAACCGGATTCTGTACCGGAAAAACCTCAGGCGGATGAAAAAATACAGGTTGATAAACAACATAAGCGGGTGGGCGGTTTTTGCCGTTGCCGTTTTTACTTACCTGATGACGCTTGAGCCCACTGCAAGCCTGTGGGACTGCGGAGAATTCATTGCCTCGGCATATAAATTGCAGATAGGCCATCCTCCCGGCAACCCGGTCTTTATGGTCCTGGCAAATTTCTTTACAATTTTTGCAGGGGGCGACGTTTCCAGGGTAGCCGTAACCGTCAATGCCCTGTCGGCGCTTGCCAGTGCATTTACGGTTTTGTTCCTCTTCTGGACCATCACCCACCTGGCACGAAAGATACTGTGCGCTTATGAGGATCAGTTCACCATAAGCAGAACAGCAGCCGTTATGGGAGCAGGTGTTGTCGGTGCCCTTGCCTTCGCCTTCTCCGATTCATTCTGGTTTTCGGCAGTGGAGGGCGAGGTTTATGCCACGTCGTCACTCTTTACAGCACTCGTCTTCTGGGCCATACTTAAATGGGAGGATATAGCCGATGAGGAATATGCCGACAGATGGATAATTCTGATCGCTTTTCTGATGGGGCTCTCAATCGGCGTTCATCTGCTTAACCTTCTCGCAATACCTGCCATAGTGCTGGTCTATTACTTCAGGAAATTCGAATTCTCGCGGAAGGGCTTCATCATATCACTTTTCACCTCTTTTATCATTCTTGCCCTGCTTCTTTTTGGCATACTGCCAGGGATTATTATTATATCCTCCAGACTCGACCTGCTGTTCGTAAACTCACTCGGTCTTCCCCGCAACAGCGGAATGATATTCCATGTTATACTCATAATCATCTTTTTCGTACTGGCAATCCGTGCAACACTGGTCTCCTCCGACCGAAGGAAGATTACTGTTCCGGCTGTTATTGCACTTCTTCTGTCGGGAATCTGGATCGTATCCGGATCCCTCGGATTTAACCTGGTCATACTTGCAGGAATTGCACTGTTGACCTGGTACCTTTCCGGGAAGAGTAAAAACATTCTGAACACCGCACTTACAGTTATAGTGGTAATTCTGATCGGTTATTCATCAAATGCCATAATAATTATCAGGGCATCGGTTAATCCACCCATAAACGAGAATCATCCTGATGATCCCTTCAGCCTGCTCTACTTCATCAACAGGGAACAATATGGGGAGAGACCCTTGATAAGAGGGCAGTATTACAATGCTCCGGTTACCGGTTATACCGATGGCAAACCTCGATATGTGTTCGAGGATGGAAAATATATCATAACTCATCATGGCCTGAAAAGGATCTATGACGAACGTTTCCTTACCCTTTTCCCGAGGATGTGGAGCGACCAGAGCGATCATATCGCGGTTTACGAGGAGTGGGGTAAGGTAAAAGGCACGCCTCTTCAGGTCACCGACCATTCGGGGGAAAGGAAAATAATAAGGAAACCCCGGTTTGGAGAGAATCTCAGGTTCATGTTCTCCTGGCAGGTCGGCTATATGTACTTCAGGTATTTCATGTGGAACTTTGCCGGTAAACAGAACGATACCCAGGGAACAGGAGGTGCGGTGAACGGAAACTGGATCTCGGGGATTAAATTTATCGACGAGCCGCGTGTCGGAACATCCGACCTGCCGGCAGGGATGAAGAATGACACATCCCGGAATAAATATTACCTGCTTCCCCTGATTCTGGGAATTGCCGGACTCTTTTATCATCTTAACCGCGACTACAGGAACTGGTGGATAATTATGCTTCTTTTCATAATGACCGGACTGGCAATAGTATTTTACCTCAATCAGTATCCAAACCAGCCCAGGGAACGCGATTATGCCTATGCCGGTTCATTCTATTTCTTTGCGGTGTGGATAGGGCTGGGCGTCATTGCTCTTTTCGAGGCTCTGTCAAAGGTGGCGGGAGAGAAGATCGCGGCGCCGGCGGCAGGATTGCTGTGTTTCTTTGCCGTGCCCGTGATAATGGGATCGGAAAACTGGGACGACCACGACCGCTCGGGTCGTTACCTGACCAGGGACGTGGCATTCAATTACCTCAACTCATGCGCCCCCAATGCCATTTTGTTCACCAACGGCGATAACGATACTTTTCCTTTGTGGTACGCACAGGAGGTGGAAGGAGAGAGGACCGATATACGCGTCTGCAACCTGATGCTCCTTAACACCGACTGGTATATCAATCAGATGAAGCATAAGGCGTATGAATCTGACCCTCTGCCCATATCACTGCCGGTTCAGAAATATTACGATGGCATTAACAACCAGGTCTTCATAGTGGAGAGAACAAAGGACCCGGTGGATGTATCAGTAATAATCGAGTGGGTGAAGAGTGAAAATATTGCCACAAAAATCCAGGCATCAGCCAATGAGATACTCGATATAATACCCGGACGGACAGTCAGGATCCCTGTCGATGCCGAAAAGGTGCTTGCCACAGGAACAGTAAAGCCGGAAGATGCTGATAAAATTGTACCCTATATTGACATAACCCTGAAAGGGAGCTCGATCCTTAAAAGCCAGCTTATCATACTCGATATACTGGCGAACAATAACTGGGAGCGGCCGATTTATTATGTTACAGGATATCATAACGATGCCTTCGGCCTTGAGGAGTATTTTCAGCTCGAGGGACTCGCTTACCGCCTTGTTCCGATCAGGTCGGAGAACAGGAGCTGGGTGGATTACGGTCGTATAGATACAGGTATTCTTTACGATAACATGATGAACAGATTTGTATGGGGCGGGTCGAATGATAAGAACGTCAATCTTGATTATCATCATCTCAGGACCCTGATCGTTGTGAAATCGAGACTTAATTATGCCAGGCTGGCGAAAGCCCTCTCGGCAGAAGGAATGGATGACAGGGCACTTATGGTCCTCGAAAGGTGCATGGATCTTTTCCCGACCGATAAAATACCATTTGACCCCTATTTCCCGGATATCATTGAGGCATATTTCATCGCCGGGAACAATGAGAGGGCTGTTGCCCTTACGGAGGATCTGAGGGATTATTACTACGACCGGCTCGATTATTTCCTGAAACAGAGACCCTACATTATAAGCTCAGCCCAGTATGAGATCCAGACGGCAATTCAGTACACCTCTAAAGTGGCGGGTTTCTGCCTGATGTATGACCAGCCGGAACTGGCCGGTGAGATAAACACAAAGATCGAAGCCTATTATGCGGACTATATAGGCAAACAGCAATTCGCGTATTAAAAAAGCTAAACGGAGCGGTAACCGGATTTCGCCGTAATCTCCTGTTTCAGATACTTCTCAAGAAGAGAATAGACTGTCTCGGGATATACAGGCTTAAGAATATATTCGCTGCACCCGGCAATAAAGGCTTCAGATCTCGACTGCTCCGATGAGTATGCGGTTATCATAAGCACAGGCACATTCTTCCTGACTTTCCTGAGCTCTCTGACACAATCGATACCGTTGATCAGGGGAATAAGAAAATCCATGATCACCAGGTCGATCACTTTATCCGGCTGGGCAGAGTACTCAACAAAATCCCTGCCAGTGCGGAATACTTTTACATTGGCTCCGGAACTCTGAAGGATGGTCTCATAGTACCTTATGGATGGTACATCATCCTCAACTATGACAATGTTTTTGTTTGTAAGTTCTAAGTTGCTGAAGTTCAATGTCATTACCAGATTCAGTTAGGCTAGTATAAAAATACGATAAGCTGCCGAAGAGAGACGATTTATCCGGTTCAGTTATTAACATTTTTTCAACACAATTTATAAAAAAAACGGGAATACAACTGAACCCCGGGCAGGTAAGGGGGAGCAGCATCAGCGGCACTCCCATGTTACCCGGGTAGTGCCCACAATGACATCAGTCATATTTTCAATTGCAAAAAGGTCTGCATTGCAGTACTCCCTTTCCTGGCCCTCTCCTATAACAGAAGTTCCGTCGTAGGTCACCTGCCTGCATAACTTGCATGTCCTTATGGCCTCACATGAGCTGAATGCCCATGAAAGAAAAATGAAAGCAGCGGAAATCAGAATTATCCTCTTCATAATATTATCTTTTCGACACCAAAGTTAGCAAAACACTTATTGAAAACAGTGTTTTCACACTAAAACGATAAATAGTCAAAATTATTAGCTATCTTGATGCATCAAAGAGTTAAGAGTAGAGTCATTTATCCGGTATAGAACATAATAACAACAGAATAAAACCAATCTGTCATGGAAGATTCAAAGATGAAAAAGCATGTGACCATAGTGGGAGCCATTCATATCGGCTTCGGAATACTTGGTCTTATAGGGGCTGTCGCAATATTTTTTGCACTTAACTTTGCGAAGGGATTTGTAACCGGGGATGAAATACCGACAATGGTCCTGGGTTTTCTCTCGTTTAGTCTCCCCCTGCTTGTCGGCTTTATGTCAACCCTTGGCTTGGTGGGAGGTATGGGCCTGCTTACTTTTCAGCCCTGGGCAAGGTACCTTGTTATTGTCGTGGCAGCCCTCGGGTGTCTCAACATACCTATCGGAACCCTTAAAGGGGTCTATTCCCTCTGGGTTCTCCTGCAGGATGAAACCATAAAGCTGTTCGAATCACGTCAGTGATTGAAGGGGTCTGAAAGATCGTAGGGGGCGTAGCATGCAACGCCCTTACAATATGCATATTTTCTCACGGATTTTATGATCTACAGACGGGTCTCAGACCCGTCTGTACAATTTTCCATAATTTTTTTGAACGGGAAATTTCTAATCTGTAAATTGCCGGTAAAATTTCCCGTATGGCCGACGATAACAAAATAATCTTTTCGATGTACCGCGTGGGGAAGATCTTTCCCCCGCACCGCCAGGTGCTTAAGGATATCTCCCTGTCATTCTTTCTGGGAGCTAAAATAGGTATAATAGGACTGAACGGATCCGGAAAATCAACACTTCTGAAAATAATAGCAGGTGTTGAGAAGGAATACCAGGGCGAGGTTACCTTTCTTCCGGGCTATACAGTCGGACATCTCCCCCAGGACCCTCTTCTTAACGATACCCGTACGGTTCGGGAGATTGTGGAAGAGGGCGTGCATGAGATAATGGATATCCTTAAGGAGTATGAAACCATCAACAACGGCTTCGGCGATCCGGAAGTTTACGAAAATCCCGACAGGATGCAGCAGCTTATGGACAGGCAGGCCATCCTTCAGGAAAAGATCGATTATCACGACGGCTGGAACATCGATCACAGGATAGAGAGGGCAATGGATGCACTCAGATGCCCCGAAGCAGACACTCCTGTGAACATTTTGTCAGGCGGGGAGCGGAGGCGCGTGGCTCTTTGCAGGCTTCTCCTGCGGCAACCCGATGTGCTGCTTCTGGATGAGCCGACGAACCATCTCGACGCCGAATCGGTGCAATGGCTTGAAACAACGCTCAGGCAATACAAGGGCACGGTTATCTGCATAACGCACGACAGGTATTTCCTCGATAATGTAGCAGGATGGATACTCGAGCTCGACAGGGGAGAGGGAATCCCGTGGAAAGGCAACTACTCCTCGTGGCTCGAGCAGAAGGCCAGGCGGCTGGAGATAGAGGAGAAGGGGAATGTTAAAAGACGAAAAATCCTTGAGAGGGAGCTCGAATGGGTGCGCATGTCGCCAAAAGCCCGACATGCCAAATCAAAAGCCAGACTCGGGGCCTACGAGAACCTCCTGAACCAGGATGTGAAGGCGAAAGAGGAGAAGCTTGAGATCTTTATCCCAAACGGCCCGCGCCTTGGAGATAAAGTGATTGCAGCTTCTCACGTTGCCAAATCGTTTGGTGATAAACTTCTCTTTGAAGATCTTGAATTTAAACTTCCCCCGAACGGAATTGTAGGAGTAATAGGCCCTAACGGAGCAGGAAAGACCACTCTCTTCAGGATGATTATGGGACAGGAGAAGCCCACCAAAGGCGATTTTCAGATAGGTGAAACAGTTGTCCTGGGCTATGTCGATCAGTCCCATGCTGCCATCGATCCTGAAAAGACGGTATATGAAGTGATCTCGGGCGGCCAGAACGATATCATGGTGGGCAACAGGATGATGAACGCCAGGGCCTATGTGTCGCGGTTTAACTTTACGGGTGCCGACCAGGAAAAGAAATGCGGTGTGTTGTCGGGAGGTGAAAGGAACAGGCTGCACCTTGCCCTTACACTCAAATCGGGAGCCAACGTACTGCTTCTCGACGAACCCACCAACGACATCGACGTCAATACCCTGAGGGCGCTTGAGGAGGGACTCGAGAACTTCGCAGGCTGTGCGGTTATAATATCACACGACCGCTGGTTCCTTGACCGTGTGGCAACCCACATGCTTGCCTTCGAGGGAGAATCGAAGGTGGTGTGGTTCGAGGGAGCCTACTCGGAGTACGAGGAGAACTATAAAAAACGGGTTGCGGACACTACGCCGGTGAGGATAAAGTATAAGAAGCTGGCCTGATAGCGGAGGGCAGGGAGCGAAGGGCAGGGAGCAGGGAGCTCAGGGCACAGAGCTCCAGCCTCCGCTTAAGCTGCGGCTGGCAGGCAGGGCGAAGAACGATGAGAAAGTTGGCAGTTTGCAGTTGGCAATGAGTCAAACCTGCGATCCGCAACAAAACCCTGGACCGGGGAGCGCCGCGAATAGCTCACCGAAGGTAAACCTTGAAACTTTGAAACTCTGAAACTCTGAAACTCTGAAACTCTGGAACTCTGAAACTTTGAAACTTTGAAACATAAAATATGAGATTAATTCTATTCTTCTTATCCGTAATCTTACTCTTACTTACAATAACGGTCAGTGGCCAGATCGGAACCCGGTTCCCATCAGAGAAAAGAGTCCTTACCGATCCGGTAACCGGGTCGCAGCTTACATTCCTTACAAGCACGCCTGCCGGCGATTCTAAGATCTACCAGACCCACCAGCAGTGGACCGCCGATGGCAGATGGGTCATCTTCCGTTCAAACAGGGTAAAGGGAGAGGCAATGGCGGTGAACGAGGAGACAGGTGTGATGGTGCAGGTAACTGAGGGAAGCTATACAGGCATGCTTAATGTTGCACAGAAGTCAATGAAACTCTACTTTATGCGTAACATGCCACGTGAGGCAGGAGCCGGATTTATGCGGGGAGGACCTGTTCAGGTGATTGAGGTGGACCTTGCTAAGGTGTTTGCCGACAGCGAGACCGGCAGAATGAAGCCGGTATCGGAGTATGAACGCGTATGCGGCGTCACGCCTGCAGAAATGGGTGCGGGCGGCGACATGGCTCTCGATGCGGATGAGGAGCTTGTATATTTCAGGACGGGCAGGGACCATTCTGCAAAATATCTCCCAGAGGGGACTAAGATCGAACCAAACTTTGGCCCGAGGAACATGGGTGCGGGACCATCAGGTATAGGAAGCATGAATATAAGAACGGGTGAGATAAGACATGTTGTTTCGGTGCCGTTCCAGGTAGGCCATATACAGGCCAATCCGTGGATGCCGGGCGAGATTGTTTTTTGCTGGGAGACCGGAGGTAAAGCTCCTCAGCGCACCTGGACAGTCAGTTCCGACGGAACGGGCCTGAGACCTCTATACCCCGAGGCAGAATATGAATGGGTAACCCACGAAACTGTAATAACGAGAGATGAGGTTGCAATAGCGATCATGGGGCATCGCCCGGTTGGTACAGGCAGGCAGAAGGATACGGGAGATGCTGCTCAGAAACCTGATCCTGCCAATCCGGGCCAGGAGCCGGGCTGGGGAATCTCAGGTACACGCGAAAAACCGACAGGGTTGGGGATAGTGAATCTCCGGACAGGAGAGATGACCATAGCAGGTCAGACTCACAGTGGCAGTGGCCTGTGGCATGTGCAGGGCTCAGCTGATGGCCGCTGGGCCGTCGGCGACGATTTCTCAAGAGGAATCTATCTGATCGACCGCCACTCGCGCCAAATGATATTGCTTTCAACTGGTCACAAGGTAACCGCCGCCGATCATCCTCATCCAACTTTCAGTCCCGACGGAACACGCATTCACATACAGTCAGCTTTTCTGTCTGAAGATAACCGCTCGATGAATATATGTATAATAGCTCTTCCTGACGAGTGGATGAAGAGAAAATATTAAACTTTGGAGGGAAAATTTCAATTGCCGTCGGCTTCAGCCAGCCCAGTGTCATATTTAGTAGATATCAAATGCCGTCAGCTTCAGCCAGCCCAGTGTCATATTTAGTAGATATCAATTGCCGTCGGCTTCAGCCGACGGAAAGGAGGTTAGAGTACATCAATTGCCGTCGGCTTCAGCCAGCCCAGTGTCATATTTAGTAGATAT
>JAHYJA010000087.1 GCA_019429325.1 Bacteroidales bacterium | reverse complement strand
CAGCCTGTTCGGTTCTGCAAGTTTATAAACCAGGTCACTTTCAATCAGCTTGCCATCATCTGCTGTAATTACGAAGGCCCTCCACGGAAATGTCCTGGTGCCGCTGGTCATAGCGATATACTCCCTGGTTGCCGTAACAAACAGATTCCTGTCGCCCTTTAATCTCTCACTATCAGGATACTGAGGCCAGACACCCGTCAGCTTGCCGGAGCCGCCTCCCCTTAACCACATTCCGGGGTAATCCCTGATGTCTGCTTCAGTGATCAGGACGTTAATCCCGCCAATCTGAAAAAGTGAAGGCAGGCTCGCGAGGTGTTTATCTGTAATCGTGTCAAGGTCCGAGTAAATGAACTTTCTTTCATTATGTGACATAAAGCTCTCCTCAAGAGGATAATATGAGGCAGAACCCGACGGGAACTCAATCCCCGATATTTCATTTTTTATTATGATGTCGTTCTTCATGGAAGTTTCAAAGCGATAAGCCACACCATCATTATAAGCCCTGAAATTAAGGGAGAACCCCGATCTGAAGGAAATGATGAGGGTGTTGCACTTATCTTCTATTACAGACCTTTTATGGTTAACAACCGGTCTTATTATACCGTTAACAGTTCCCGGCGATGCTCTTCTTACAGATTCGCCGGAGCCAAGCACCTTACCGCCGGAAAGCTCCATCCCGACCTTTACCGATCTGATCAGCTCTTTTCCGTCATAAGCAACTGACCATTTTATATCGCTTCCTGCATCGATCGTTAATACGATCCTGCCGTCCGGAGATGTTACTTTATACTCTTTTGCACTCAGGCCACAGACTACGAAAAGAGATAAGATTAAAAGTGAAACTGTCTTTCTCATGGTACAGATATGTTTAATTTATGGTATCCTGATCGCCGTGAAAGCAGATGTCAGGCCATCCTTTTCTTCCTCTTGTCAATCTCATCCCTGATGGCTGCAGCTTTTTCGTAATCCTCGGTACTTACTGCTTCATCTATCATTTTATAAAGCTCTTCGTCAGAATAAGAATCAAAACCTGAACTGTCGGGGTCCGGCATTTTGTCGGCATCGTCTGATGAACCTGCCCCGCTCTCTGTTGCTGTGATGGTTATGCCGGCCTTTTCGAGGATCTCTTCGGTAGTATATATCGGGCATCCGAATCTGAGAGCCAGTGCGACCGCATCGGAGGTGCGGCTGTCGATCGAATATTCCCTGTCACCATTGGTACAGACAAGTCTTGAATAGAAGACTCCTTCTTCCAGCTTGTATATGTAGACCTCAATTATAGAGATATTGAACTCATCCGCAAAGCTTTTAAAGAGATCGTGTGTCAGGGGACGGGGAGGTTCGAGGTTCTCCAGCCTGATCACGATAGCCTGAGCTTCAAACCCTCCGATGATGATAGGGATGCGCCGTTCGCCGTTCTCTTCAATCAATATCAAAGCATAGGCTCCTGACTGAGTCTGGCTGTAGGATATACCCAGTACCTTAAGCTTAACTCTGTTCATGTCAACTGTTTATGCCTCTGATAAATAATCTCTTAAACTTGTATCTGACAAATATAAAGATTATAGGGTTAAGACAACATAAAAGAAACGATTTTTTTAGTGACGGATAAAACCGCAGTTTAATAATATGGTGCGATGGTTTGACGGTGCGACGGTGCGGGGGAGCGGGGGAGCGAGGGAGCGAGGGAGCGAGGGAGCGGGGGAGCGAGGGAGCGAGGGAGCGAGGGAGCGGGGGAGCGACTGTAACTGAGCCGGAAGGTCCGGAGTTGAGAAAAAAATCAGGAGATGGGTTTGTAAATAATCGAATTTGTATATCTTTGCAGTCCGAATTTGAATAAAATCCGGCGGGGCAGGGTAAAGATATATTTCGACGCAATATACGCCTCACGGAGTAACTTAAAAACAGATTATAATGTACGCAATCGTAGAAATTGCAGGTCAGCAGTTCAAGGTGGAAGAGGGCAGGAAAATATTCGTTCACCGGCTTGAGGCTGAGACCGGAAAGGATCTTGAATTTGACAGGGTGCTCCTTACTGAGGATAATGACAAAATAGTGATAGGAGAACCCGCCATAAAAGATATTGTTGTTGAAGGCCGGGTGGTGGATCATGTGAGAGGTGACAAGGTTATCGTTTTCAAGAAGAAAAGAAAGAAAGGATACAGGGTTAGAAACGGTCACAGACAGAACTTCACTCAGATTGAAATAGTACGGATCGGACAGAGAGGTGAAGGTCCCAAAACCGTTCCTGAGAAAGCCGTTGAAGTAAAAGCTGAAGCTGAAAAGAGTGAAGAAGCAGTTATTGAAGCCAAGACTGCCGTGAAAAAAGCTGCGGTAAAGAAGACGACAGAGAAAAAGACGGCAGGAAATAAGGCTGACGGGAAGAAGGAAGTGAAGGGAGAAGTCCCGGCTGAAAAAAAGGCTGCCGGAAAAACGACCGGAAAGAAAACAGCTGTCAGCAGGAGTACGGAAAAAAAGAGTGAGGAGAAGAAACCTGCAGTAAAAAAGCCTTCAGCCAAAAAATCAACTTAAGAAAATAACTAACTGCTGTTACAGAAATAACATCTAAATATTAAGAATTATGGCACACAAGAAAGGAGCAGGCAGTTCACGCAACGGCCGGGATTCCCAGAGTAAACGGCTGGGCGTAAAACTCTTCGGCGGCCAGGTTGTCAAAGCTGGCAATATAATTGTTCGCCAGAGAGGAACAAAGCATAATGCTGGATTGAACGTTGGCATTGGCAGGGACCATACCCTTTTTGCCCTTACCGACGGGGAAGTTGAATTTTCAAGGAAAAAGGACAACAAAACATACGTCTCCATTAAACCTGTAACCCAGTAAAGGATACCTGAAGACTATACTCCTGTAATTCTTTGAAGGCACAAAGATATTTCCGGGAGTTTTTAATAATTTTACGGCAGGCTTCGGTCTGCTTTTTTTATTAATAATTAACCTGCCATGCTGACGATTAATCTGATACGTGAAAAAAAAGATTTTGTTATTGAAAGGCTCAGGGTAAAGAATTTCGACGCGGGAGAAATTGTGGAAAAGATCATTCTGCTGGATTCTTCACGCCGGGAATTGCAGACCGGAACCGACTCCCTCCAGGGCGAAATGAACCAGCTATCCAGAAAAATAGGGGCTATGATGAAGGATAACCTGGTATCCGGCGCAGATGAGGCGAGAGCTAAAACCCATTTAATCAAGGATGAGATAAGAAAATTGTCAGAAAAGCTGGCGTCTGTTGAGGAGGCACTCAGGGAAGAGATAATCAGACTGCCTAACCTGCCACATGAATCTGTTCCTGCAGGACGCGGAGCAGATGATAATCTCATTGTCAGGGAAGGCGGGGTGATGACGGAAATACCTGCGGATGCCCTTCCCCACTGGGATCTGATTAAAAAGTACGACATAATCGATTTTGAGCTTGGAATAAAGCTTACCGGAGCGGGATTCCCGGTTTATAAAGGTAAAGGGGCAAAACTTGAGAGAGCGCTTATAAGTTATTTCCTCGATCAGGCCGTTAAGGCCGGTTATACCGAAATCCTTCCTCCCGTGGTTGTAAATGAGGATTCAGGGTTCGGGACCGGTCAGCTTCCCGATAAGGAAGGACAGATGTATCACGTCGGGGCAGATAACCTCTACCTGATCCCAACCGCTGAAGTTCCCGTCACAAACATTTACAGGGATGTGATCCTGAATGCCGATAGTCTGCCTGTTAAAAACGTTGCCTACACTCCATGCTTCAGGCGCGAAGCCGGATCGTGGGGTGCCCACGTCAGAGGGCTGAACAGACTGCATCAGTTCGATAAGGTTGAGATAGTGCAGATTACCCATACCGACAACTCATATGAAGCCCTTGAAGAGATGGTAAATCATGTTGAGGGACTGGTTTCATCTCTCGGCCTGCCTTACCGGATAGTAAGACTGTGTGGCGGAGACATGTCCTTCACATCCGCCCTGACCTACGATTTTGAGGTCTGGTCGGCGGCTCAGAAGAAATGGCTTGAGGTAAGCTCCGTTTCCAACTTCGAGTCGTTCCAGGCCAACCGGCTTAAGTGCAGGTTCAGGGAGAAAGGGGATAAACATACCCGCCTTGCGCACACCCTTAACGGCAGCGCCCTTGCCCTGCCGCGAATAGTTGCAGCCCTTCTGGAAAATTTCCAGGACAGGGAAGGAATATCCATCCCCGATGTACTCACACCCTACACAGGATTTAAAACAATAACCTAATCATCTTATTAGCAGTCTTCTCCCCCCCTCCCAGGGGGGGCAGGGGGGGTAACCATCAACCAGGGATCACGAACACCAATCAGCCAGACCAGAATAAATGAACCTGACCCGACAATCTTACATATACGCTTCGCTGGCGATATTCTTCTGGTCAACCATACCTACCACCTTCAAGCTGGGGCTGGAAGAGATTGACATATTGCCGATGCTCGCCATAGCCTCTGTTGCCTCCACCTTTGCACTTCTGATAATCCTTTTGTTGCAGGGGAAACTGCATCTTGTCAGAAACACCACCCGCAGGGATATCCTTAACTCCGCTATGCTCGGTTTCCTCAACCCCTTTCTCTATTATGTAATTCTTCTGAATGCCTACAAACTCCTGCCTGCACAGGTTGCACAGCCTCTCAATATGATATGGCCCATAATCCTTGTTTTCCTTTCTGTTCCGATACTTGGGCAGAAGATAGGGATTAAAAGCTTCGTCGCCCTCTTCATCAGTTTCGCAGGGGTTTATGTCATATCCACCCAGGGGAAAATCCTGAATCCGGGACAATCCGACATCAAGGGGATAATATTTGCCACGGGCAGTTCAGTTTTCTGGGCTTTATATTTCATTCTAAACGTCAGGGACAAGAGGAACGAAGCCGTAAAACTGTTCGTGAACTTCCTGTTCGGCAGCGCTTACCTGATTGCGGCCCTTCTCATCACAGGCTCATGGCCCGAACATCTGGGACTTAAAGGATCCATCGCATCGGTTTACGTCGGCTTCTTTGAAATGGGAATTACTTTCTTCTTCTGGCTGAAAGCTCTGCAGTTGGCCGTCACTACCGACAAAGTAAGCAATCTTGTCTATCTCGGACCTTTCCTGTCACTTGTTTTTGTACACTTTATTCTCCACGAACCCGTTTATTATACAACTCCGGCAGGATTATTGCTGATAATCTCCGGAATACTGTTCCAGAACATTAAAAATAAAAACAAGTCAGTGATTATTCAGAAATAATTTAAAGGGATTTGATCTATGGTGGCGATGAAAAGAATGTTATTGATACCCGCACTGGTCCTGTTGTTATTCTCTTCCTGCAGAAAAGACGATCTTCCTCCGTCAGCAGAAATAACTCCTGAGCAGGCGAGGGATTCTCTTTACTATCTCATGAACGAGTGGTACTACTGGTATAAGGATATGCCGGCTGTCAGCAAGAGTGACTATTCTGATCCTTACCGCCTGATGGATGCCATGATCTACAAACCGCTCGACCGATGGAGTTTTGTAGCCGATTACGATGAGTTCATTGCCCAGATGCAGGGCACGTTTGTCGGTCACGGGATAAGGATCGGTATCGACGAATCCGGCAAAGCCAGGATATCAATGATCTATTCCGGATCTGATCTTTACAAAGCAGGGGTACGCAGGGGATGGATAATTAAGAGCGTGAACAACACCGATCTTGCCCCGATCATCATATCGGGCAACTCCGCGGCCTACAGCAGCGTGATAGGTCCTGCCGAAGCGGGAATAACCAATATATTTGTCTTCGTGAAACCTGGTGGGCAGGAGCTGACTATGGCTTCTACCAAATCGATGTTCACTGTCAACTCGGTCCTCCACTACGACACTCTTCACCTCTCATCCGGGGTAACCGGACATCTCGTTTTTGAATCGTTCATTGAGCCATCGACAACTGAATTAATGACTGCCTTCAATTTTTTCAAAACAAATAACGTTGAGGATCTCATCCTTGACCTCAGATATAATTCCGGAGGGTATCTGTATGTTGCTCAAGAGCTTGCAAGTTATATTGCCGGCAATGGACCTGCATCGGCCAAGGCTCTGTTCGCAAAGCTCACCTACAATGACAAGAAACAGGCTGCAAACAGCACCTTTACTTTCAGGAACACCTCGCTGGGGCTTAACCTTACGAGGCTTGTTGTGATAACCAGCCGTAATACAGCGTCTGCCAGCGAAGCTGTTATAAACGGATTGAAACCCTTTGTCGATGTCGTGACAATCGGGGACACAACCACCGGAAAACCCACGGGAATGAACGGATGGGATGTTGGGGAAAAATACTGGTTCTGGCCGGTCACTTTCAAAATAGTTAATAATAATAATGAAGGGGACTATTTTGACGGGATTTACCCGTCAGAGGCAGTAACGGACGACATAACCCGCGATTTCAGCGACAGGAATGAGCTTTGTCTCAGGGAGGCGATCAATTTCCTTACGGATGGAACATTTTCGGTAAAAGGGTTCAGGGAATTCAGCCGTTACCCTCAGTTTTCAGAAAAGCCTGCCTGGATGAACAATGCCTTCATTAACGCGGAACAGTAAAAACCTTTTGTAGCAAGACCTTGGGAAAAAACGCGAAAGAGAGGATAATACTTGGCATCGATCCCGGTACAACAATTACCGGTTACGGCGTTATAAGATCTGCGGCCGGCGGTCCGGAGCTGGTGACGATCGGATCTATCGATCTGTCGGGATTCAGTGATCATTACCTTAAGCTGAAGCATATTTTCGAGCGGACGGCCGGAATAATCGATGAATATCATCCTGATGAGCTGGCAATTGAAGCACCCTTTTACGGAAAGAATGTGCAGTCGATGCTCAAGCTTGGCCGGGCTCAGGGAGCGGCAATAGCTGCTGCTCTTACCCGTTCGATCCCGATATTTGAATATGCCCCGAGAAAGATCAAGATGTCAATAACCGGGCGGGGTGCCGCATCCAAAGAGCAGGTGGCCTCAATGCTGATGAGAATACTGGCTTTCAGCATCACGGAAATGAAGCTTGATGCAACGGATGGCCTGGCAGCGGCAGTGTGCCATTTTTACCAGACGGGCAATAAGAAGAATGCAAAAGCTTATAATAACTGGAAGGATTTCATTAACAAGAACCCTAAGAGGGTGTCTCAAAAGTAAAAATCCATTAACCGCTAAGATCGCAAAGGAATAACGCTAAGAACGCAAAGAATTGAAAATATGGCTCTTATCTTTGCGCCCTTTGCGTCGACTTAGCGTTCTTTGCGGTTAAGAAAGTCTTCTGAGAAAGCCTCTTCAGACCACGGCATAAGCCAGGGCGACAACACTTACCTTCACGCCCCCGATCTTCAGCAGTTCTCCCGCACATGATTCAACTGTCGACCCGGTGGTAATGACATCATCAACAAGCAGTACATGCCTGCCTGCAACCTTATCAGGATCAGCAACACTGAAGATCCCCTCCACGTTCGTCCACCTTTCATATCTCGACCGCCTTGTCTGTGTCCCGCTTACTGATACCCTCCTTATGAGATCGCTGTAAAGCGGCAGACCGGTCACCTCAGATATACCCGACGCAATTAAATCGCTCTGGTTGAAACCTCTCTGACGCTGCCTGGAGGGATGGAGCGGAACAGGAATGATCATATCCATCCCCTGCGTGAAGCCCGAACTGCTGAGTGTTGAAGCATATATTCTTCCCAGTTCGGGACCTATTTCCCTTATACCATTATATTTAAGATTATGAATTAGTTTCCTGATCCGGCTTCCACGGGTATAGAATGAAAAAGCCGCAGCTTTCCCGATCATGCACCTGCCCCAGAAAAGACGGGCAACCGGGTTGTCGTCAGACAGGTGATAATTTGTCCGGGGTATCTCAACATAACACCCTGTGCATATGATCTTTTCGTTCCGTAAAAGATGCTCGCCGCAGGCAAAACAGAGCCGCGGGAAAAGGAGACTGATAAAATCATCCCACAAGTCAGGAAAATATCTCATGCAGCGATTGAGACTTAATTACTGCAAAGATACTAAAGAATAACTTTTTCGCTTATTTTTTTTGCTGTTGTGCCGAACTCTTCCGCTGTGAACCGAAGTTTCGGCTTCCTGAAGTTTATATCCTCCATAACATCCATTGGCACAAGATGTACATGAACATGAGGGACTTCAAGTCCTATCACGGCTACACCTATCCGGTTGCAGGGGATCACCTCCCTTATGGCTTCCGCCACCTTCTTCGAAAAGAGCATAAGGCCGGACAAGACATCGTCATCCAGATCAAAAAAATAATCGGTCTCCTGCTTAGTGATCACCAGAGTGTGGCCTTCCCTCAGGGGGTTGATATCAAGAAATGCAAAATACCTGTCGTCCTCCGCAATTTTATGGCAGGGTATCTCTCCGTTGACTATTCTTGTAAAAATTGATGCCATGTTCTGTAAGCTCTACGGAGGTAAATCAGATAGAAATAGAAATTATCTCGAACGGAATTACTCCCGACGGCACCTTTATATCTACCGACTCGCCTACCCTCCTGCCGATGAGTCCCATTGCAATAGGAGAATTAATGGCAATCTTCCCCTGCTTCAGATTGGCTTCACTTTCAGGAACAAGCTGATATTCCATCACAATGTTATTGTTCCTGTTCCTGATCTTGACCTTATTCAGTAACCTTACAGTTTCAGTGTCCACCCTCGACTCATCAATAATACGCGAGCGGGCGGCAATATCCTCCAGCTTCGAGATTTTCATCTCAAGCATCCCCTGAGCCTCCTTGGCGGCAGAATACTCTGCGTTCTCGGTGAGGTCGCCCTTATCGCGGGCATCAGCAATTTGCCTGGATATCAATGGCCTCTCAACCATCCTCAGATGATTGAGCTCTTCCAGGATCTTCTGCAATCCCTCTTCAGTTATGTAAATAACTTCTGACATTTCTACCTTCCTTGAAAACAAAAAAATAAGAAGAATTCCGGGGTTTCCGGAACTCTTCATGTAACAAATATAATAAAAGAATTAATTATTTCCAAAAAAAATGGAGAAAAGAGGACTCCCTGTAATATTTAATTCATGAATTTCACTGTTTCCTGTATTTCCTGGCCGTTTTTTTTGAATTAGCCTTGATATTCTTCCTCCTTTCAATGCTTTTTTCGTCAGCCTCCTTCCTGTTTTGCAGCATGCGCTCCTGAACCTCAGGCGTCTGTATCTCGACAGATCTTTGCCGGTTTCTGTCCACAAAATCAGCATACTCCTTTTTCAGTCTCTTTTCATTTCCGGCCTGCTTCTTTTTGGCTTTGGAGACACTGCGGGGTTCCCTGATCTTTGTGTTCTTTTTACTCAGCGACTTGCCGTACAGGGCCCGTTCAGGATTGCGGTAAGAGTTCTTTCTGATTTTTTGCGCTTCACATATATTTGACGTGGCAGTGATAATTATCATTAAGATGATGAACCTGAGCAGAGACTGATTATTCATATTTTTTAAGTTACAATAATGATACTCAACTGACGTTAATTTAACGCCGGTAATCTTTAATTTATTTTCACATCTATGCTGACAGCCTCAAAAATAAGGTTTTTTTTGATAGTCACCTCAGCAATTCTTGCACTGGTTTCGTGCAACAGGAAAAGCAATGATGTTATACCGGATGTATATGTCGACTTCAGGATCAATATGTATGATCCGCAGTTCGTTAACCTTACGGCTATGGGTGGAGCCATAGCTGTTGACAAGAATACCAACAATATCGGGTATCCCTCAGCCGGATTTAACGAGAACGGAATAATCATTTACAGCGGAGCCGACGGGTTTTATGCGTATGACCGCACATGCCCGCATGATTATGTTGTCAACGGAAAAAGCATAAGGGTAAATATTGATTTTATCCAGGCAGTCTGTCCGGAATGCGGTACTACATATGCTCTTTCAGCAACAGGCACTCCCTCCTCGGGTATCGGAAGGTACCCCCTTAAGAACTACAGGACGTCATTCGACGGCACCTGGATCAGGGTGTGGAATAAATAATATTCAATACCTGTAATGTTCCGGCTTGAACGGGCCATTTTCGGGGATCCCGGTGTATTCAGACTGTTCCTTTGTCTGCCTTGTAAGCGTAATCCCGAGTTTTCCCAGGTGAAGCCGTGCCACCTCCTCATCGAGGTGTTTCGGAAGCCTGTAAACGCCGATCCGGTAGTCGTTCTTCCACAGATCGATCTGGGCCAGGGTCTGGTTGGTGAAGGAATTGCTCATTACGAACGAAGGGTGCCCTGTGGCACAACCCAGATTCACCAGCCTCCCCTCGGCAAGTATGAATATCGCATGACCGTCGGGAAAAACATACTTGTCAACCTGTGGTTTTATATTTATCTTCTCAACTCCCTCAAGAGCATTAAGCCTGTCAACCTGTATTTCGTTGTCAAAATGGCCGATGTTGCATACTATCGACTGGTCTTTCATTCTTCCCATGTGTTCAGCAGTGATAACATCCCTGTTGCCTGTGGCAGTTACAAAGATGTTGCCCTCATCCAGAGAATCTTCAACCGTTTTAACCTCAAAGCCTTCCATAGCTGCCTGAAGGGCGCATATAGGATCGATCTCTGTAACGATAACCCGGGCGCCGTAGGCTCTCATTGATTTTGCGCTTCCCTTGCCCACATCACCGTAGCCGCACACAACAACCACTTTCCCGGCCAGCATCACATCAGTGGCCCTTTTGATTCCGTCAGCAAGTGATTCGCGGCATCCGTAGAGATTATCGAATTTCGATTTGGTAACCGAGTCGTTGACATTGATGGCCGGTACGAGCAAGTCCCCCTTTTCAAGCATCTGGTACAGCCTGTGAACGCCGGTGGTAGTCTCTTCCGATATCCCTTTAAGCTCACTCACGGCGCGGTGCCATTTGCCAGGTTCCTTCACAAGCAGTTCCTTAAGTGTTGAGAGTATCACTGCCTCTTCCCTGCTTGTTGGACTCTTTTCGAGGATCTCCGGGTTATTCTCTGCCCTGTAGCCCAGGTGCACCAGGAGCGATGCATCCCCTCCGTCATCTACAATAAGCGAGGGGCCTTTGCCTCCCGGGAAGGTAAGGGCCTGAGCAGTACACCACCAGTATTCCTCAAGTGTCTCTTCTTTCCATGCGAACACGGGGATCCCTCTTGCGGCAATAGCGGCCGCGGCATGATCCTGGGTAGAAAAGATATTGCAGCTTGCCCATCGCACATCCGCACCAAGCTCACTGAGCGTCTCAATCAGGACAGCGGTTTGTATGGTCATGTGAAGCGACCCGGTTATCCTGGCTCCCTTCAGAGGTTTCTCAGAAGAGTACTTTTCTCTTATTGCCAGTAATCCCGGCATCTCCTTTTCAGCAATCTCTATCTCCTTCCTGCCAAAATCAGCAAGAGAGATATCTTTTACCTTATATTGCAACTGCTCAGCCACTGAATACATTTTTGAAGGTTTTTATTTTTATCAAGATGCAAAGATAGCGAAATTAATGATGCTAAAAATCCTCTTCATCAGGACAATAGTTTCAGTGCCTCCAGCCTGTCAAGCTCCATCTGCCTTGCAAGCCGGCCCGTATCAGCGAACCTCACGTTATCTCTCAGCCTGTGACGAAAGATCACATCGATATCCATCCCATAAATATCGTCCCCGAAATCAAAAATATGTACTTCTATGCTCATTGCCTGTACCTTTCTGTTCACGGTCGGGTTTGTGCCGATACTGAGCATGCCGCGATGCGTAACATTTCCCAGCTTCACCTCCACGGCATAAACCCCTTCCCCTGGTATCAGCTTGTACTCATCATCAGGTATGATGTTGGCAGTCGGGAAACCCAAAGACCGGCCAAGCCTGCGGCCTTCCACTATCCTGCCGCCAAGAGAGTAGCTGTAACCCAGCAGGGAGTTGGCCTCCTCAACCCTTCCTTCAAGCAGTAATCCCCTTATAAGAGATGAGCTTATGACCATATTGTCCTGGTGCACACCCGGAACCTGTTCTATCCTCACTCCTGACGGCCCGGCGAAACGTTTTATCATTTCAAAGCCCCCTTCTGCATCCCTTCCGAAATGGTGATCATGCCCGATAATAAAACAGGAGGTCCGGATCTTTTCGACAAGTATCGTCCGGAAAAACTCAACGGCACTCATCCTGCTGAATTCAGGTGTGAAATCAATAATAAGCAGATGATCCGCCCGGCAGGCTTCCAGCAGCCTTATCTTCTCTCCGGGAGTCGAAAGGAAAACAGGTTTTGCACTACGCTCCGACAGAACAAGCCTGGGATGAGGCGAAAAAGTGATCACTACGGATTCTCCTCCGGTCTCTTCCGCCCTCCTGACAAGATTTTCCAGAAGAGCCCTGTGACCCCTGTGTACCCCGTCAAATATACCTGATGTTACCACAGGTGCAGTGAAAGCAAGATTATCATATCCGTAATGAATGACCATTTCGTGTAATTGCATCTGCAAAATTAACAAAGCCCGGGAAACGGACCACCATAATGATTTTGTTTTTGTACTTTTATGAAAAGATAAAAGATTTAACAGCAATCATGAATTCCGGAAGATACTATTCATCCGACCCCTGGCTTGAGCCCTTTAAATCATTGATAGAAAGCCGGATAAGCAAATGTATCTTAAAGGAGCAGAAACTTGCGGGAAGCAGTACCCTGTGCAGTTTTGCCATGGGTCACCACTATTACGGCCTCCACCGCACCGATAGCGGATGGATATTCAGGGAATGGGCACCCAACGCAACAGCTGTCTTTCTCACAGGCCCCTTCACGGGATGGAAGGAGTTGCCGGATTATTCCCTGACAAGGATCAACCGCATGGGCGACTGGGAGATAACCCTCCAGGCTCAGGCACTTAGTCACGGTGACCTCTACAAATTATCCATACACTGGGATAAGGGAAGGGGAGAACGTATCCCTGCATATGCAAACCGGGTGGTGCAGGACGAGGTGACAAAAATATTCACCACACAGGTCTGGGATCCTCCCGATACCTATGTTTGGAAGACGGAAGATTTCAAGCCTGCGGATGCAGCACCTGTTATCTATGAAGCACATGTCGGAATGGCAACTCCGGAGGAGAGGACAGGTACTTACCGCGAGTTCACAAGGAATATCCTCCCCATAATCATTAAGGCAGGGTATAATACAATACAGCTGATGGCGATACAGGAACACCCGTTTTACGGGTCCTTCGGCTATCATGTTTCAAGTTTCTTCGCCGCCTCCTCACGGTTCGGGACACCTGAGGATCTTAAGGAGCTTATAGATACGGCTCACGCTGCGGGAATCAGGGTTATTATGGACCTTGTCCATTCCCATTCTGTTAAAAATGTTCTCGACGGACTCGGCCTGTTCGACGGATCACCCTCGCAGTATTTCCATGCCGGCCAACGGAGATACCATGTGGCATGGGACTCGCTCTGTTTCGATTACGGCAAGGATAATGTCATCCATTTTCTCCTTTCCAACTGCAGGTACTGGCTCGAAGAGTACCGGTTTGACGGCTTCAGGTTCGACGGTATCACCAGCATGATATACTATGATCATGGCCTTGAGAAGAATTTTGTAAAGTATGATGACTATTTTGACGGGAACCAGGATGAGGATGCGCTTATTTATCTTTATCTGGCAAACAGGCTTATTCATA
>JAHYJA010000259.1 GCA_019429325.1 Bacteroidales bacterium | reverse complement strand
TTAAAAGTGTTTGACGAAATGGTCTTTATCAAAGGTTATGACAAAGAGATCCGGCAGATCACCATTACCGGCAACGGGAAAATAAAACCGGCTATTATCATTACCAACGATACTGATCTTCATGTCGAGCAAATAATCCGCAAATATGCCCGTCGCTGGATGGTTGAAAAAACGATCTCTGAGCAGATTGATTTCTTTCATCTTAACCTTGTTTCTTCCTCCATGGTTATCAAAGTAGATTTTGATCTTACCATGTCTATCCTTGCCAGTAACCTGTATCGTTTGTTTGCCAATGAACTGGGCAGGTATTCAAATAACACGGCACAGACACTGTATGATAAATTTGTCCTCAACGGGGCAGACATTGAAATCGGAGAGAAAGCAATAAAAGTTCTGTTGAAAAAGAAACGTCAACTCCCATTGATCCTGGAAACGATGCAGAGGTTCAACAAACAAAAATACCCGGTGCTAAGCAATAAAAATCTTATCTTTGAGGGAGCAACCTATTCTTAAAATACGGCTGATTATTTACCGTGAAAATCTATGATAAATGAAAACTATTGATATGGCAACAAGACTCAAAATGACCTCTGTTTTGCTCCTTATTGCCCTTACAATCTCAGCACAGGATAGGCAGAAGAAAGCAAGGGAAGCTGGTAATCCTACTCCGTCAGTTGAACCATCTGAAATACCGCAATACGTTGTAGATATCGACAGTAATATCTACAAAGTGGTAAAAATCGGCAAGCAGGTGTGGGTGGCTGAAAACCTTAAAACAACAAGGCTGAATGATGGGACATTAATATCATTTGTCCCAGAAGACAGGCATTGGCTCGGGCTAAAGACTCCTGCGTTGTGCTGGTACAATGATGGGCCTTTCCTAAACGACTCGGCAAGGTATGTTTCAACTTACGGGTTTTTGTACAACTGGCATGCCGTAAATACAGGGAAACTCTGTCCTGACGGATGGCATGTACCTTCTGCCTCTGAGTGGGAGGAACTACATGATTTTCTGGGAATAAATGCTGGGGCAAAAATGAAAGAAACAGGGACACTCCACTGGAACAGTACATCACCGGAAGTAACAAATGAATCAGGTTTTACTGCTCTTCCAAGTGGATATCGGGACAGGATTCGGGACAAGCCAGGTTTTACAAACTATGTGATGGTCAGTGACCTTGCAAGTTTTTGGAGTGCATCCCAGGTTAATAACGAGATTTCAGTTTCATTCTCAATTTTCGCACCAATATTACTTATACACGGTAGACCATATACACGAGATCATCGATTGTTGATGAGGTTTGAAACCATCTATAAAACTAGTGGTCAAACAGTAAGGTGTATACAAAACTGACTTTAAGATTCCCCGTTTCATAAGAAAAGTAATTATTTCAAACACTCCCTAAAAAATGGATTGCCATACCATACATTATATCAGGCAGGGTTAAATGATAATCCAATCCTTCTAGTGATATAACCTGACACAACTGCACAGCTTATAACACGGACGGTATATTTAATAGGTTTGTCACGGTTTTTGCAATCCCTGCCCGCACCTAAGCTGGGAACTGTCATTAGGTAGAGAGCAGAATGCACCTTAGCAGTAACGTTCAGAGTAATTACGGTGGATATACCTCAAAACATATTCAATAACAAGACAATACCCTACCCCTCGAAGGATCGATCATGGTGGCAAAAACCGCGCCATACCCTCCTCGGTCGTGCTTTAGAGGCATTCCGTAAGGGGCAGTCAGGACTCGGTGGCGCATCCCTTCGTCGGCTAACACCTACTAAACATACCGCCGGGCCGTTAGGTGCTAGTTGCGCGCATCCGTACTGAATTGAGTTTATCGTATAAAACCATAATTATGAAGCCAAATCTCCTTTCTA
>JAHYJA010000086.1 GCA_019429325.1 Bacteroidales bacterium | reverse complement strand
GTAGTTATCTTGTCGGGATCAGCACCATGAGAAACAAGCGCCCTCACAGCCTCTTCCCTGTTGTTTGCCACAGCATAGATCAGGGCAGTCACACCTTCTGTGGTCTGAGCATCAGTCTCAGCGCCCAGACTGATAAGCCGGTCGATCTCCGAAGGATATCCGGCTGCCGCTGCAACCATCAGGTTGTATTCGAGATAACCCCGGAAGACAGGAAGAATATAAGCCGTAGTATCTATTTCCCCGATCTGGGCAGAAATTTTTCCGGAGCAGGTCAGAATAATTACAGACAATAATATCCGCACCAAAGAGGTTTTTCCTGATAACATGCCTGCAAAGTTAATTCTT
Source organism: Bacteroidales bacterium (assembly GCA_019429325.1). Lineage (GTDB taxonomy): Bacteria > Bacteroidota > Bacteroidia > Bacteroidales > VadinHA17 > LD21. The sequence goes on along the minus strand of JAHYJA010000086.1, from coordinate 13,420 downwards.
TGTGAATTCAGATAGATTAATAAAGATAATAAAAATGTTGAACAACAATGTCAGCTTGTGTATAAATTATATGAATATCATTTTTATCTGAATGGAATCCTTCATATTTTTGAAAAGTTAAAAAAGGAATTGCGGAAGATCAGGAAAATATTATTCTTTACATTGCTGATATGCATTATCAGTTTTGATCCCGGAGCCCGTGAAAAGGGAGACCAGATCTCAGATAAACTTGTCCCGGGCAACGTAAGGCTTACAAATGCCCTTTGCGATGAGACCGGGTTTGCCAGCTGTGAGAAGTTATTTGGCTCCTTCATGCATAAATGGAAAGTTGCAGGAGCATCAGTGGCCGTTTCAAAGGATGGAATGCTGGTTTATGCAAGGGGCTTTGGTTTTGCTGATACGACAACAGGTATTCTGGCAGAACCTTACAGTCAGTTCCGGATAGCAAGTGTTTCAAAACTTGTGACTGCGGTTGCAATAATGAAGCTTTGTGAAGAGGGAAAACTTTCGGTTCAGAACACCGTTTTCGGGCCTGATGGCATACTCAATGAATCCTGCTTTGCAAATCCGCGGGATAACAGGGCGTGTGATATCACAATTGCCCACCTGTTGAGTCACGAAGCGGGATGGACCCAGAGATGGGGCGATCAGATGTTTATGCCGCTGATCGTTGCAGAACAGATGGGAGTTGATCCGCCCGCCGATACACGGACAATTGTTAGCTTTGCTTTAAGCAAGAGACTACATTACACACCGGGAACAGGCCGTTCCTACTCTAACCTTGGATATTCCATACTTGGTCTCGTGATTGAAAAAGTATCCGGAATGACCTATGAAGAATACTGCCGGGTTAACATCCTTGAACCACTGGGAATTTATGATATGGCACTGGCCTCAAATCTTCCCTCGGGAAAAGCACCCAACGAGGTTACTTACTATGAACCCTCGGATGTCCCCCCGAAGCCTTCTATTTATGGGACAGGCGAGATGGTTTCTCCGGTTTACGGAGGAAACGATATTGAAGCACTTGGAGGAGCAGGTTCCTGGATTGCGACAGCCCCGGATTTGATGAGGCTGCTCCTTGCAGTTGACGGATTTGATACTCGTCCTGATATCCTGGAAACGGAGAGCATCAGCCTTATGACTGACAATGATTCACGGGTCGCTCCCGCGGGTTGGAAAACTACACTTAATAATGGCAATTGGTGGAGAACAGGTTCATTTCCCGGTACAGCCGCAATGATGAAGAGGCAATCCGATGGGATAGCATGGGTGGTGCTTCTTAATTCAAGTACGTGGAACGGCCCTGAAATTCATTCCTTTATCAACGCCACAATGACCAGGATAATCTCTCAGGTGAGGCAATGGCCCGAATACGACCTTTTTGAATACTCATTGCCTTTACCCCTCAGTGGTCATCTCACAAAAGTTTTAACGGATTGAAATGTGCTTCTCTGTTAATGTTAACCTGATTAAGGAAGAGCTTGAGGACAGATATGGCGCCCTGTTCCCGGATAAGTACCGCTATCATCCAAGTTATTATTATCATGCCTTCAGCCTGCCGGAAATCCCGGCTCTCTGCTCAGGATCGGGAGATAAATTCGAATTGCTTAAATGGGGACTGATCCCTTCGTGGGTGAAAAGCACTGACGATGCCAATGGGATAAGATATAAAACTTTTAACGCCCGCGCCGAAACACTTGATGTCAGGCCATCCTTCTCCGGATCTTTAAGATCGAAGAGATGCCTTGTGCCCCTGAAGGGATTCTTTGAGTGGCAACATACTGCAAGCGGAAAAATCCCGTGGTATATTTTTCAGGCGGACGATGATATCTTGTCCGTTGCCGGTTTGTATGACAACTGGACTGACCCTTCAACAGGGGAGACGCTTAAGACCTTCTCGATAATAACAACGGAGGCGAATGATATGATGGCAGTAATCCACAACTCAAAGAAGAGAATGCCTGCTGTTCTTGACAGAGATGCGGAGGAGAAATGGATAGATCTGTCTGTTAAACAGGAAGATGCCATGAAAATTCTGAAACCCTGCCCCTCTGATTTTCTCAAAGCCCATACAATCAGCCCGCTTGTAAACAGCAAAACAGCTGACAGGAACAACCCTTCAGTTATACGTCCCTATAATTGGGAAACAGGTAATAAACTTTTCTGATCCTCTGCGCCCCTGCGCCTTTACGCCCCTCACTGCGCAACAAACAGGTAGGTAAGTGTTCCTTTCTGGGTTTTAGGGGAATTGATATCAGGGTTGAAACGTGAGATCATGGCGCTGCCTATTGCCGTTTCGATCAGGCAGGGATCTTTGGTGGTGCTTTCCCGGGCAATGATCTGCGCACTTTCAACAGCTCCTCTCTGATTTACTTCTATCTGCAAGGTAACTTGTCCCGATCCCTCACATTTATAAATCGGAATAGGAAGATATGTGTGTGTCCTTCCCCGGAGATCATAAAAAATACGGGTTGGTCCCTGGTAATTGGCCGCCATCTCCTGTGACTCTTTCGGTTTCTCCTCCTTAGTGGATTCGGGGTCCTCATTTTCATATATGAGTTCCTCCCCCTCCATCATCTCGCTGAGTCTCTTCTGCTCGTCAATGTAATTATCCTCGCCGAGCATCCCGCTCCTGATAAGCTCTTCCTTCACCATGTCGATATACTCGGCCGGATCAATCTTTACATCACTCCTGTTCGCCAGATTCCTTGCGATGTTGAGCATGTACTCGTCATCACGGAAAATATTCTCAACAGATGTTGCTGGAAGATCAATCAGTCTCTCTTCGATCTCAGGCTCTTCAAACGCTGCAAATTCGATCTCAAAATCTTTTGGCAGTTCAATTTTCAGATTATATAATTTGAAGGACATAAAGATTATTGCAGCGATCAGATGAATGATCACAGTGCCGAGAATACCAACCAGCTTCCCTTCATATTTTCTCATCACCGCGAAATTACAAATAATAATCTTAGTCGTCCCCGCTCTTCTTTTTCTTCGGTTTAGTTACATTATTAACGGGACTGTCGGATTTCTGATTGCGTAACAGGCCACTTTTTACACCACTTAGGAACTTGGCCCATGCGAATGGATTGAGAAGATTGTTTACGGGATACTGATTTTTTGTGGCGAGGGCACTGAAGTTTTGTTCCATTGCGTACCTGAAGCCGGCCTCGGGACTGACGGTAACTCCTTGTGAGTTGGCTATGCTGGAATATATGGAGGCAAGATTCTCGTTCATATTGGCGATCTCGGGATCAACCGGCCGCGGTTCGGTAATCTCTCTTTTGAACTCCTCGTAGCTCCTCCAGGGGAGGATCACCACATCGTCAATCTTGATCGTGTCTCCGTAGAGGACTACATCAATACTAAGATGTCTTCCTTCAAAAGAGCGGGGTACGGTCACCATGGAAATCTTGAACCCCAAAGCCCTGTAGAGCAGAGTGTCGCCCGGCATGCTGATGATGGAATAGATACCTGAACGGTCGCTTAACGATCCCCTCCTTAGCTTTGTTGATATGACTCCCGCGTTTGAGACCGGTTTGTCTGACTCATCGAAGATGATGCCTGTCACCTGAATAAAACGCTCTCTTTCCTGAGTCTGACCCTGAATAAAACAAAGAGGAAAAACAGCCAGAACAACGATATGAAACAATCTTCTCAACCTCTCCTTACCTGATTAAAATAACCCTGACTCCATAGAATCTGCAAAATAAGAATTATTCGATGTAACAAAATAACATTTAACTAAAATTTAACCCCGTTAAAACAAATTAAGCTCATTAATTTTGCAATCCGGGGAAAATTGATCCCTGCAAGACATTCATCATTTTTATAACCCGATTTTTTTTTAAATATTTGTCTCATCTGGCTGGTTTTATTCAAATTTTTGATCCACAGTTAAAAACATACACAATAACCATGCAAAAACTGTTATTATTGGGCGACGAAGCAATTGCACTGGCTGCTGTCGATGCAGGTTTAAGCGGCATGTATGCTTACCCGGGTACGCCTTCCACCGAGATCATGGAGTTTATTCAGGCTTCTCCGGAAGCGGCAGAGCGCGGCATTCACCGGGAATGGTCATCAAATGAAAAGACAGCACTCGAGGCGGCACTTGGAATGTCCTACACCGGGAAGAGAGCAATGGCAGCTATGAAGCATGTCGGATTAAACGTTGCTGCCGACACTTTTATTAATTCTGCCATAACGGGTGTCAACGGAGGCCTGGTAGTTGTAGCCGCTGACGATCCTTCAATGCATTCATCTCAAAATGAGCAGGATTCGCGATTTTACGGGAAATTTGCTTTCGTTCCGGTCTTTGAACCTTCTGATCAGCAGCAAGCGTATGATATGGTTTTTGATGCCTTCGAGCTTTCAGAAAAATGTAAACTGCCTGTGCTTTTCCGAATCACAACCCGTCTGGCTCATTCACGCTCACCCATAAGCCGCAAAGCTGCGCAACCGGAGAAAAAGATGAAAATGCCTGACGAACCACGCCAGTTTGTTCTTCTTCCGGCTATTGCCAGAAAACGATACAGGATTCTTCTTTCTGCTTATGAATCGCTTAAATACGACAACAGGATCTCCAAATATAACACTTTCAGGGATGGAAGTAACAGAAAGCTGGGGATTATAACGTGCGGTATAGCATATAATTACCTGATGGAAAATTTCCCTGACGGCGGACCCGATTTACCGGTTCTCAGGATTACTGCCTACCCTTTTCCGGCCGATATTATAAGGGATATTACCGGCAGGTGCGAGGAGATACTGATCCTGGAGGAAGGCTATCCATTGGTTGAGGAGGCTCTGAGGGGCCTTCTCGATAATAATCTTAAGATCCTTGGCAGGCTTGACGGAACTGTTCCCCGGGATGGAGAACTCAACCCCTCTATCGTAGCCAGAGCCCTGGGTTTACTTCTTGCTCCCCAACTGGCTGTCCCCGAAATTGTAAAAGCCAGACCGCCTTCATTCTGCAAGGGTTGTGGTCACTCAGATACTTTTAACGCTATCATCGAAGCTCTGAGATCTTTCGGCATGGAAGGCGTCTTTTCGGATATTGGCTGTTACACACTGGCGGCTCTTCCACCCTATAGTTTCATAAACTCATGTGTCGACATGGGGGCTTCCGTCACAATGGCTGTTGGTGCAGCCGATGCCGGACTCTTCCCTTCGGTTGCAGTAATAGGCGACTCTACCTTTACTCATTCTGGAATGACAGGACTGCTGGATGCTGTTGTGAAAAACTCCCCCGTTACAATTATTATATCAGATAATTCCACAACCGGCATGACCGGAGGCCAGAAATCACAGGCAACAGGCAGGCTCGAGATGATCTGCGCAGGTATTGGAGTCGGTCCGGAACATATAAGGGTAATTGTTCCTCTGCGAAAAAATCACGATGATAACGTCCGTGTGATGAAGGAGGAATTCTCCTACAGGGGGGTTTCCGTAATAATCTCATCGAGGGAATGCATTCAGACCGCATCAAGGAGAAAACGATCAACAACAGAAAAATGAAGAATGATATAATACTTTCAGGAGTAGGAGGACAGGGCATCCTGTCGATAGCTGCCGTTATCGGTCTGGCCGCCGTTGAAAACAACCTTTTCCTCAAACAATCGGAGGTTCACGGCATGAGCCAGAGGGGAGGCGATGTACAGTCACATCTCAGGCTTTCCGGCAAGCCTATAGCTTCAGACCTGATCCCATCGGGAAAAGCAGACCTCATAATCTCAATGGAACCGATGGAATCACTCCGGTATCTTCCCTGGCTTTCCAAAACGGGATGGCTGGTGACCAGCTCAAACCCGTTCATCAATATACCTGATTATCCTCCCCTGGAGGCGGTCTTAAATGAAATAAAGAAGATCAGAAACCATCTGATCCTTGACGCTGATGCAATGGCCAAAGAAGCGGGATCGTTAAAAGCCGGCAATATGGTGATCCTGGGCGCTGCCTCACGCTTTATTGATCTGCCGTTTTTAAGCATCGAAAATGGTGTGAGGAAGCTGTTCATCCGGAAAGGAGATGATATTGCTGAGATTAACATCAGGGCACTCCGGGCAGGCAGAAGAATAAACTGAAATAATACAGAAAGAGAGGCTGATTACCTGATGAACCGGCCTCTTTTTCCTGAAATGCAGCGACTGGATTATACTATCCTGAAAACTACTCTTCCTTCTCCTTCGCCTGTCCCTTGAAGTTCCTAAGCAAAAGGATCTCATTCAGAACGATCTCAGTGATGTACTTCATCACCCCCTTCTTGTCTTCATAGCTCCGATACACTATCCTGCCTTCAACGGCTACCTCTTTCCCTTTTGTGAGGAACCTTTCGGCAATGTCAGCCAGCCCGTTCCATGCTACAATGTTGTGCCATGTCGTTTCACTTACCTTCTGCCCGTCGGCATTCTTAAAGTTTTCAGCCGTTGCAAGCGTGAAGTGCGTAACTTTTCTTCCATTCTCAAGAGTCTTGGTATCGGGGTCCTGACCCAGGTTCCCGATCAGCCTGACACTGTTTCTTAATGCATTCATGATTTCATTGTTTAAGTTTGACATTTGTGTTATCTCATGACAAACTTAATCCAGCCCGAATAATCGTTTCGGCTAATAATTGCTTATATCCGGTTTATAATCTTTTATAGTCGTTTGTAAACGCTTAAAACGTTTTTTTGTATCTTTATCAAAACTTTAGTGCTGTGGAAAGAAAATGTCTCGATTGTGGCGACACCCTTCGTGGTCGCACCGATAAGAAATTCTGTTCAGATCAGTGCAGGAACAATTACAATAACCGTCTGAACCGCGATTCTAATAATTATGTCCGGAACGTTCATGGATTACTCAGGAAGAACCGCAGGATACTGGCTGATCTTTATGGCGACGGCAGGATAAGGGTTCACAAGGATGCACTTTTTGCGCTGGGATATAATTTCAGTTTTTTTACCCATCTGATTGAAACCTCCGAAGGTTCCAGATTCCATTACTGCTTTGAGTATGGATACAGAGAGATCGGTAATGACTTTCTGGAGTTGAAGCAGAATAGTCAGTATATTGAATATCAATAGTTAACCTGAAGTGATTACCTGGCTTTCAGGAACGGGAAGTAATAAGTCAGGTTCTCTTTTGTCAGTCTTGTCCCGTATCCCGAATCCTGAAAGGCTTCACAGTACCTGATGGCATTTCCTCTTGTTTCTCCGTACTGTTCAATCAATTTATCCCTGTAGGGCGCTGCATTCGATCCTGATTTTCTTGTTCTGCCGAGCCACTCCCTTCTTTCCGCATCCGTAGCCGGCACCTGGTCAAGGTTCCCGCTGTTAAACGGCAGCCACTCGTACATCTGGGATGTATGCTGGTGATACATGTCAATCTTTTTCTCGATCACGTCATCAATTTCGACGCACACATCAGCAACAAATGGCACGGGTATGGTGAATCTGTCACTCATATAGAGGAATACCGGATTTCTTTCAAGGTGAGGCACCTTCGGCAGGATGGTAGGGACCGTAACCATATAAGCTGCATCCAGGACCAGTGTGCCGGTATACCTGTGATCAGGATGATAATCGTAGGGCCTTGGAAAAATCACCAGATCAGCCTTATGTTCACGGATGAGCTTTATCACCTGAAGTCTGTTCTTATAGGTAGGCATAAGCTGACCATCGTGATTATCGAGAGTGATATACCGGGCACCGATGACTTCCCCGGCCCTTCTTGCCTCCTCACGACGTATCCTTGCAAGCTCTTTTGCTTTATATGACTGATGCCCGGCATCACCGTTGGTGAGCGACACCAGCAAGACGTCATGCCCCATCTGAGCCCACTTGTGAACCGTGCCTCCCACCTTCTCAGGATCATCCGGATGTGCCCCTATTACTATAATGCGCAATTTGCCGTCACCACCCTGGGCTAAGAGCTGCTGACCACAAAACATTGTGACAAGAATCGTTACGAATAATTTAAGCGATACTCTCATAGCTGTAATTTTTTTGTTTTCATATCTGAAAAAGCCTTTAAACTTAACATTTATTCTCCATATCTGCAAGCTGCTCCCTGCTCCCCGCTCTCCGCTCTTCGCTCCCCGCTCCCCGCTCAACGCTCCCCATTGGCCAGTTCCCATACATTGGCAAAGCTGATCTTTACTATCTTCTCCATGATGTCCCAGTTAATGGTTCTTAATTCATCGGCAGGAGTGTGATACTCTTCGCGGTGCCCGGGCTTAAACCTCATAACAGGTATACCTGCTGCAACAAACGACCTGTGATCGCTCCCCCCCGGAGGGTTTTCTGAAGGCTGATAATCGACCAACAGTTCTAAACCATGCCGTTTTATGTTCGCTTCTGTAATATCCCTGAACTCCGGACGCGAGCTCGTATATGTCATGATCACCTTATTCCTGTCATCGTCTGAGATATATCTTGATATCATGTCAAAATTCAGGTTGAATTTAATTTTTTCCGCCGGCCAGGCAAGATTGTCAACATAATGCCGTGACCCCAGCAAGCCTCCCTCTTCTGCTGTCCATAATGCAATGACTATTGTCCTGTCAGGCTTCCGGCCCGTAGCCATTATGGCTTTTGCCAGCGTCATGATGCCCACGGTCCCGGAACCATTGTCATCGGCCCCGTTCCATATATATCCATTCGCCATTCCCATATGGTCGTAGTGAGCCCCGAGTACAATTACTTCATCATAATTGTTCCCCTCAATAATTCCGATAACATTTCTTACTGTCACAGGTGTTGTTTTGTTTTCAGATTTATAAAAAAGACTTCTTCCCTTGAGGGGCTGGATTTTATTGGGTTGATTCGCGTCGGCTCTTTTCTTGTATTCCTCCCATGAGATTCCGGTGCCGCGCAGTATTTCATTTGCTGTCTTCACCGAAACGGTAATCCTGGGAAAAACTCCCGGAGCAGTGGTTCCGGGAAGTGAATAATTTGGGAATCTCCTGCTGGCATTGGGATTACCCTCCGCTGGCGACATATTGAGAAACTCCGGCCTGAGGGGAGTTCCGGTTACCTTTGAAGAGGGATTAAACTCGAGAATGCCTGCTGCGCCGGCCTCCCTGAGCCACGCTTCCGTCTCCCTGACCGAAGCAAGTATCTCGGACGTCGAAAGTTGCCTGGTCACAAAATCCGGAATTCCTGCTATTTTGAGGATGAATTTGCCTTTTACATCAAGTTTGCCGAAGTCGTCATACCTGATTTTATCGTTCCTGAACCCATATCCTGCAAACACTACGGGTGCTTCAATCCCGATATCGGAACCAGTGTTCCGGGAAATGAAATCAACATTATACACGAGGTTCAGGGTTGTCGTTGCTGAACCTTCGTCGCATATAACTTTAAGTATCTGGTCACCGCCGTCAGTGGTCTTCAGGAGTACGAAATTCTGAAAATAACTTCTTCCGCTTCCTTCAGGTACATATGAGGAAAATCTTGATCTCGGATAATCGCCGCCCGGTTTGACCCCGAATAGCTGAAGCATGCTTGCAATATAATCAGCAGCCAGATATTCACCTTTTTCACCTGTTTGCCGCCCTTCCATCCAGTCGGATGCCAAAAATCCGAGCTGAGCCCTGAGAACATCCTCATTTATTGCATTAAGACCCAGCATAACAGGGTCATGCTGGCCCCCGGCCTGAAAAAAAGGCAGAAGAATAAAGAGAACAAGAATTTTAAATTTGTTTAATTTACTACACATTTCTAATCATATTAACTCATTGCTAAAGGAACACATTGATAAAATCGGCTGCAGCCACCTGGTTCCTGTTCTTAATAGTTCTTTTTCCTCCGTCAAAACTGGTTGCTGCACAATCCTTGTACACCATGCAATCGCCTCGCTGATCAGGGGTGTATCCTTTGCAGACACGCAAAACATCAGGCGAAATTTCGTCAATGAGAACAATTTTTCCGTCCCCGAATTTCAGTCTTCCAAGTTCAAACTTGCCGTCAATCACATGGAGGCCCTTTGAAGAGAACTCCTGAGAAACGATATCAGCGATTTCCTTTACCAGTGTGACACTATGATCGATCTCCTCCTTGCTCATTGCTCCGGTCTCCTCCAGTGCCTCGAGAGTTATGAGTATGTCAGTATCTCCCTTGGTCCATGCTTCCACAACTTTGTGTATATTCCTGCAGGGTCGTACAAAAGGATACCTTCTCCAGAAACTTCCGGTTGCATTGTTCCTCCATGTAAACTCAAGGTTCACCAGAGGCGCTGATCCCGGAAATCCGGGCGATTCAACCTGCTTGTTTAATGTTATTGCAGGCTCCACTATCATCTCATTCTCCTTTGTGGTTTCAATGTAATGAGAAGGAATGCCTTTCTCTTTCAGCAGTTTAAAGAAATGGGTTGCAAAGCGGCAGGCAATAGCTCCCTTTCCCGGTATCTCCCCGACTACATTATCGTACCCCGGATCAAACACAGGTTTCCCGTTTTCGATATAACCGGTGGCTTTATCCGTGAAAACAAACCTGTACTTGCCGGCGTGTTCTCCGTCAGGTATGTTGTATACATCTTTCGACTTCCCGCGGTAAACAAGATCTTTTTCTTCCATGTGTCTGATTCTCCTTTATATTAATTTTCTGTTAAATGATAAATATGACCAAAATAACGGGTAAATATAAAATTTAGAATCGATTTTTTATAATACATGGCGCCTGAAAGAAAATAACTTCGCGATTGCTTATATTTGCCCGGATAATTTTTTTTCGCAATAACCAGGAACTAATTGAGAAATTGATTGTTTTTCAGATATACAAAAATTGATCTTTATATAAAAAGCCGACAATGAAAAGCATTTATAAATTATTCCTTACCTCTGTTTTGACAATCACAGTTTCCTGCGGTCAGGCAGGGAAGGAAGACGACAGGGGTTACATCGTAAAGAGGGGAGATATGGCTCCGGATTTTATTATTAATGAAGCCGGAGGTGAAAGCTACCGTTTATCGGACCTCAGGGGAAAAGTGGTAATGCTTCAGTTCACAGCCAGCTGGTGTGGTGTTTGCCGCACCGAAATGCCTTTCATCGAGGAGGAGATATGGAAACCTAAGAAAGATGAGGGATTGGTCGTAATCGGCATCGACAGGGATGAGCCTTTGGATAAAGTGCTTAAATTCCGTGAGGAGATGGCGGTAACATACCCGCTTGCACTCGACCCGGGCGCTGAAATATTCGGACTCTTTGCCCTGAAGGAGGCAGGTGTGACCAGAAACGTGATCATAGACAGGGACGGCAGGATCATTTCCCTTACAAGGCTTTTCGACCGGGAGGAATTTGACGGGATGAAAAAAATCATTTTCGCCGAACTTGCAAAAGACTAAGGGGTTACCCTGATTCTCCCATCCTGCTTCAATAAATAAATTTTCTGCTGATGAAACTTTTAGACTCCTTCGTCGTTATACTTGCGATGGTGTGACTGATTTAAACAACAATTTTAATTAATAATCAAAACTTGAAAGTGATGAAAAAATCTGCATTGATCATTTTATTGGCTATCATAGCCCTGCCGGCATTCTCACAGCTTAAGTTCGGCATAAAAGCAGGTGCAAGTACAAATACTGTCCCTGTTTATGACGTTACTACCGGGGATAATAATATCGAGGCGCTTAAGGATGCTGCTTTTGGTTTTCACGCAGGCGCATTTCTGAGAATAACATTTGCCGGTGTATACCTGATGCCTGAAGTTGTCTTTGCTTCAACTACTTACGAATATACGGTAACAGAGAACTCAGTCTCTGACGTTCTGAAGCAACAGTTCAATAAACTCAATATTCCTCTTCTTGTCGGTTTCCATCTGGGGCCTGTCAGAATAAATGCCGGTCCTTCTGCTTCAATCCTTATTAATTCACCCGCGGCCCTGATTGACGATCCGAATTTCACTGACCTTTACCGGAGCGCAACTTTTGGATATGAAGCCGGACTGGGCGTCGACCTGTTCAAGAAACTTGCCATCGATCTGAGGTATGGCGGCAGTCTGAGTAAAAGATTCGGAGAATCTGTTACAATTGGTTCGCAGACATTTAATCTGGATGACAGGGAACCTTCATTTATGCTAAGCCTTGGGTTTATGTTTTAATTGATATTCTGCCCGGATTAAGGCTGTTTCAAAATTACCTTTAACCACTAAGGACTCAAAGTACACACTAAGGGCACAAAGTATATAATCCTTTGTGTCCTTTGTGTTTTCCCTGGGGTCCTTTGTGGTTTCATTAATCTGGACTTTTAAGACAGACTCTAATTATTTAGTCAACAGCATCCTAACTGCAACTATTATCAGAAAAATGGCAAAAACCTTCTTGATGGCTGCCTGTGGCAGACTGAGGGCAAACTTTGATCCGAAATAGGCTCCCAGCATAAAGGAAGCGGCAAGGATAAGGGCAAAAACAATGTTCACATGCCCGGCCTTGTAATAATTATATGCGGCAAGCAACCCGATTGGCGGAAGCATCATTGCCAGGCTTGTGCCCTGGGCATCAAACTGGCTGAAACCCAGGAAGAAAACAAGCATCGGAATCAAAACCAGAGCTCCTCCTACACCCAGCATGCCGGAGACAACTCCGGTGAATATTCCAATAACAATCAGAACAAGAACCATCGATATGGACATTTTCATCGTTTTTTAATTGTATGAACAATACATAAGTATGCAAAATTAGAAATAATACGGAAAATACCGATTACCGATTACTGATTACCGATTACAAACTCTTTCCAGATCTACGGTCTTTTATGGTTCAGTGCACCAGCCTTCGCGTAAAGCTTCGGCCTTCGGTCGTCGAAGTCGACCTACGGCCGACGAAGACGGCTGGCAAAGCAGTGCTCAGGGCAGGGAGCAGAGAACGAAGGAGCGATAGAGCGACAAAGCGAGGGAGCGAATTTAGTCATTCAATTGTCATTCAATTGTCATTCAATTGTTTGACAATTAATGACGGCGCAGCCAAATGACAATTAATGACGTCGCGTAGCGACAAATGACGGTAAAGCCGAATGATGCGGGCTTCGGTCTTCCGTCTTCGGTCTTCCGTCTCAGTGAACAGTCCACAGAACAAAGGAACAGTACATAAATGAGTTCCCTGTTTCGCTATTTGGAGGGATATTACATTATGTCTATTTTTGCAGGTCAACTGAAATATAATGATCCGGAAAGGAATTAAAGTTTTGTTCGCGATCCTGTTGCTTGCCCTCATAGCGGCGGCTTTTGCAGTGTCGGGGATCCTGTTCGGGGTTAATGTGATAACCGGTGGTCAGGAAGCTGTAATCTATATACCCGAAGGGGCCACTTACAGTCAGGCAATGGATTCCATTCAATCAAACCTCGGGATTAAAAATGAGCGCGTCTTTGAATGGGTTGCCAGAAAGAAAAGCTATCCGGGGCTTGTAAAACCGGGGAGGTACGTTATTGACCAGGATCTT
>JAHYJA010000258.1 GCA_019429325.1 Bacteroidales bacterium | reverse complement strand
GCCTGTACGAGTTCATTGATGATATGTTCACAATAACCCCCGATCTCCGGCGGATCATATCCTCAGCATAAACCATCGAAGGGATCAGGGTCCCCTTGAAGTTGAGATCAAAAACTTTGTCAAATCCTTCAGTCTGAAGGCCGAAGAACGTTTCCTCCGGGGCTTCCGTGCCAAGCATTTTTTCTACCCTGGTTGTTGCGGCAGGAGAGTTGCCGCCTGCCCCGTTAACGAGAATGTCAACCGGCCCGAACTTGGCGTGGATCTCTTTCTTTGCCGTTTCAAGAGATGATCTGTCGAGAACATCTGCCGAAACTCCGAGAGCTGTAACCCCATATTCTTTCTCTATTTCACGGGCAACAGACATGGCGGCATCCTTGTTTAAGTCGATTATTACCGTTTTTACACCATTTGCAGCAAGGGCTTTTGCCATTTCTGAGCAGAGGACCCCGCCACCCCCGGTGACTACAGCTACTTTGTCTATAATATTAAGATTATCCATATATGATGAAGTTGAAATTATTTTGTACACCGAATTTATCCACCGAATCCAAAATATTCTTTGGCATTTTTATACGATATTCCTTCTATTAAAGGTTTAACAAGCTCCTCATCATCAGGGATAAGACCTTTTTCTATCTCTTCCCCGATGAAATTACAGGCTATCCTTCTGAAATATTCATGCCGCGGGTAGGAAAGGAAGCTTCTTGAGTCGGTTACCATGCCAACGAATCTCCGGAGTAAGCCCAGGGCTCCAAGGTCCCTGAGATGTTTTTCCATGCCTGCTTTCTGGTCGAGGAACCACCATGCCGGTCCATACTGTACTTTTGTGGTTTTTGTTCCGTCATTGAAATTACCTGCCATGGTGATCATCATTTCATTATCTGCAGGATTAAGATTGTAAAGTATGGTTTTTGCCAGCTGATCCGAACTGTCGAGAGCACTGAGGAATTTTGACATTTTAAGGGCGTCCTGCGGAACTCCAATTGAGTCCCAGCCCGTATCGGGACCCATCAGGCGGAACATCCTGGCGTTGTTGTTTCTCATGGCTCCCACATGAAACTGTTGTGTCCAGCCTCTTTTATGGTTCATCCTGCAGAGCTCGAGCATTACAGCGAATCTGTACTTTTCAGTCTCTTCAGCTGTTATCGGCTCGCCCCTGAGTAATTTCCTGAATACGGTGTCAGCATCTGCGTTGGTTGATGATGTAAAATAAAAACGATCAAGTCCGTGATCCGACGACCGGCACCCGTTTTCATGAAAGAAGGCATGCCTTGTGTCGAGTGCTTCCAGAAGCGAGTCGAGATTTGTAATTTCAATCCCGCAAGCCGCCTCAAGTCTGGATAGATACGCCCGGAAAGTTTCACTGTCATCTGTCTTTACAACATTATCAGGTCTGAAAGTCGGAAGAACAATAATTTCGAATGATCCCCTCATCTGCCTGTGATCCCCCAGCGTATCGGCGGGATCGTCGGTTGTGCAAACTACTTCGACATTCATCTTTTTTAACAGCGATCTGACACTGAACTCTTTCGTCCGGAGTTGTGCTGAAGCCTCTTCAAATATTCGTGTTGCGGTGGCAGGTGATAAAAGATCAAAAATCCCGAAGTACCTGGCAAGCTCGAGTTGAGTCCAGTGATAAAGCGGATTGCCGATGGCTGCAGGAACAGTTTCGGCCCATTTGATGAACTTTTCCCGTGCTGAGGCCTCTCCTGTGCAGTACTTCTCGGGAATGCCATTGGTTCTCATTGCCCTCCATTTGTAGTGGTCGCCGTCTAGCCAGGCCTGTCCCAGATCACTGAACTGAAAATCGCCGGCGATCATAGCAGGTGATAAATGACAGTGAAAATCAATAATCGGCTGTTTTTCTGAATACTGATGGTAAAGCCTTACAGCAGTTTTGTTT
>JAHYJA010000085.1 GCA_019429325.1 Bacteroidales bacterium | reverse complement strand
ACTGGTATGTAGAAACAACAAGCCGGTGTATCCTGTATTTTCGGTGCAGGGGGGCCAGGGCCATCACCATCTGTATGGTTGAGCAGTTGGGATTAGCGATGATCCTGTCTCCCTTTCTCAGTACATGGCTGTTTATCTCGGGAACAATCAGGGGGATATTTTCCTCCATGCGCCAGGCGGATGAGTTGTCGATCACGACCGCGCCGCTCTCGGCAAAGACCGGAGCCCACTCTTTTGAAACGGAGGCACCGGCTGAAAAAATTGCAAACTTGGGTCCGGCTTCAACTGCTTCCTCAACGCTCACAACCTTAACAGGCTTCCCTTTGAAAGTGATCTCCTTACCCACGGAACGCTCCGACGCTGCAGGTATAAGTTGTGATACCGGAAAATTCCTCTCTTCCAGTAATTTGATCATCACACGGCCAACCATTCCGGTGGCTCCGAGTACAGATACTTTCATCAGATTATGTTTGTTTGAGTTGCTATAATTTTATATATTTACTGTGTCATCAGAAACGGACAAAAATAATTCTTTTTTCAATTAGTCTCGCTGCATGAAAAAAGCAATTTTAGTTGTACTGCTGATGCCTTGTCTGGCATATGGCAGTATGAGTGAGGGAATGCATACCGGAGATCCCGGTGCACCCGCAGAACCGGAGCAGGAATTGTCTCCGGATAAAGCTTCCCCGGGAGATGTTATAATAACAGAAATAATGGCTGATCCCACTCCTGTAGTCTCCCTGCCGGACCAGGAGTATTTCGAGATAATGAACAGGGCTTCCTGTCCGGTCAGTCTGCGTAACTGGAAGCTTATTGCCGGAACACAGACAATTACGTTTCCTGAGTTTATTATTCAGCCGGAAGGGTATGTTATAGTCTGTTCCCCATCCGACACTTCCCTTTTCAGGGATTATGGCAGGACACTGGGACTGAAATCATTTCCGGCACTGACTGACGGCGGTAAGCTGCTATGTCTTATTGATGAGGAAGGTACCCTGATACACGGAGTCGATTATTCCTCCGGCTGGTATGGTGATGTGCTCAAATCAGGAGGGGGGTGGTCGCTGGAGATGATCGATACCGATTACCCTTTCTCCGGCGGGAGCAACTGGAGTGCTTCCGTTTCGCGGAAAGGGGGCACCCCCGGGCAGCCTAATTCAGTTCAGGACAGGAATCCCGACAACTTCTTTTATGGAATTGTAAACGTGTTCCCCAAAGATAGCGTTTCTATCAGGGTAGGGTTCTCGGAAACCACCTTGATCGGTCCGGGAGGTATCAGCAGTTTTTCGATCGGTGATGCAGGCCTGGTTTCTTTTTATCCGGATGACCCGCTTCTCCGAAATTATTATTTAATACCCGAGAAACCTCTTGTTCCTGGTACACTCTATACCCTTATGATCACTTCCGGGGTAAACGATCCTGCCGGCAACAGCATGGTTATCAGCTCCTATGATTTCGGTCTTGCCTGTGAAACAGAGACCGGAGATATCGTTTTCAACGAGCTTCTTTTTAACCCCCTGCCGGGCGATCCCGATTATATCGAACTGTACAACAGATCAGGGAAAGTGATAGATGCTTCAGGACTCCTGCTGGCATCAGTTAATGATGCAAGCGGTGCCACATCATCATCAGTGCCGGTGTCAACCACACCAAGATGTATTCTGCCGGGGACTTATTATACTGTTACCACCGACAGGGAAAAGGTTATTTTCAGATATTTTTCCTCGGTGCCCGAAAGGATCTTCGAGACCAAATCTCTTCCTTCGATGACCGACAGGGAGGGCCACCTTCTTCTTATGAACAAAAGTCTTGATAGAATAGATGAGGTGAGCTATAACGAGAAGATGCATTTCCCGCTTTTATCGGGTGTGGAGGGGATATCTCTTGAGAAGATCAGGCCTGAGAGTGCGTCATATGACAGGGGTAACTGGCATTCCGCATCTGAAACCTGCGGTTGGGGAACGCCGGGGGCGGTTAATTCGATTTTCACGGAAGAACCGGTCTCGTCGGATAATATCGTTCTCTCATCAACAAGGATCACTCCCGATAACGACGGGTATGAAGATCTTCTTGTGATTGACATGAGACTGAACGGCAACGGCAATGTAGTGTCGGTTACTGTTTTCGACGAAACTGGCTCCTGGGTCAGAAAGCTGGCCGAAAACGTGCTGGCAGGAAACGAAGCAACCATTGTTTGGGACGGAACAGCCGACGGTGGCAGCCCGGTCCGCAACGGGATCTATGTCCTGCTGATAACAATTTTTGACGATAAGGGAAAATCGCAGATTTATAAAAAAACCTGTACCGTATTAAGGAAGGTTTAATTTTTGATTTCTTGAAATATTTACTTAACCACAAAGGGCGCAAAGGATTGCACTAAGGTACACTAAGACAGTTATATAATTATGAATCTGGAAGAGATTTTTAAGACGGTTTTGGACTGTTCATTTAAGATCCATACAGCTTTGGGTCCGGGATTACTCGAAAGTGCATATGAAGAATGTTTACACTACGAACTTATCCAATCTGGACTGAAAGTCAGGAAACAAAATCCTCTTCCTTTGGTGTATAAGGAAGTAAAACTTGAAATAGGCTACAGGATAGATTTGCTGGTGGAAGATAGCGTTATTATTGAGGTAAAATCAGTTGAGGCATTATGTGATATTCATATGGCACAAGTACTTACCTATTTAAGACTATCAGGGTGTAAATTAGGATTATTGGTAAACTTTAATGTTACCCACCTTAAAGATGGGATTAAACGGGTTATCCTGTGATCCTTTGTGCCCCTTTGTGATACCCTTTGAGCCCTTTGTGGTAAAAGATCACAAAGTTGAGATCAGTTCTGTCATGATCGTAGTCATCCGGGCTTCGGTTTTTGCAGCTACTTTCTGGACCGATTCATGGGTTGTATATTCAATTTTCCCTTCAATCCCGAGATCTGTAATAATGCTTACCGCAAAACATGGAAGATTCATATGACGGGCCACGATAACCTCGGTTGTTGTTGACATACCCACGGCATCAGCGCCTATTATCCTGAAATAGCGGTACTCTGCAGGAGTCTCGAAAGTAGGTCCGCTTGTTGAAAGATAAACCCCCCTGTGAACTTTTATGCCGTTCTTTTCGGCTATCATCAATGCCCTGCCGATGAGTCCCCGGTCGTACACTTCTCCCATATCTGGGAAACGGGGCCCTATCCGGTCGTCGTTCGGACCCATGAGGGGATTCGGCAGAAGATTGATGTGATCGGTCACTATCATTATATCCCCGACCTGGTATGCCGGATTAAGACCACCCGAAGCATTGGAAAGGAAAAGACATTTGATCCCGAGATACTTCATCACCCTGACCGGCATTGTAACTTCCCGTGCGTCGTAGCCTTCATAGAAATGGAACCTCCCTTTCATGGCAACAATCTTCCTGCCGCCGAAATCTCCGTATATGAGTTTTCCCGCATGGCCATCGACAGTGGGAACAGGGAAGTTGGGAATATCCCTGTAATCTATTTCAAGGTAGTTCTCCATCTTAGCCGTCAGTCCGCCCAGTCCTGTTCCCAGTATTATGCCTGCATCGGGATCTGTAACTCCTTTTGACCTCAGAAAATCAACTGTTTCGTTTATTTGCTCCAGCATATTCAGTTATAATATTTTCAAATTCAACCCTGTCGGAATCTTCAAGGCAGACTTCAACCGGGAGGTAATACATTGACGATCTGACAGGCGGTGCAATATTAGCAAATTCCATTAATCTGACCGCATCTTTTTCAGTAGTCAGGATGATCTTTTTGACATAATGCATTTCATCCCGGGCAGCAATAATTTTTTCAATATCCCTTGCCGAGTAATTTTGGTGATCCGGGAATCTAAGATGTTTCAGGCCACCGGTTCTATCCTTCAGAAAGTCAATCAGCGGAGCGGGATTGGCGATCCCTGTAACAAGAAGAATTCCTGTATCGGTTAGATCTGAAAGCCGGATTGCCGGGGAGCCTTCAAAGAGAGGAACCGGGTCCTTGTAAACGAAAGAAGTAAAAAATACTCTCTGCCTCGCTGATGATCTTATCTCTCTTGATATCTGTTCTTTATGCAAAGGCAGGAGGTTCTCCGGCGATTTGGAGATAATGATGAGGTCTGCCCTTATGATGTTGCTGAGGCTCTCCCTCAGGTTTCCAAGGGGCATCAGTTGGTCGCGGGTCATGAGCCTGCCAAAGTCGGAGATCAGTATGGAAAATCCTGGTTTTATCCTCCTGTGCTGGAACCCGTCGTCAAGTATGATGACCTCCGTTCCGGGATACTTGTTCATTATCTTTTCCACCCCGCTCACCCTGTTGCGATCAACAGCCACCACAACATCAGGAAATTTACGGGCCATCTGCAGCGGTTCATCTCCGGCGATTGCTACCATAGTGTCTGGTGTAACAACCTGAAAACCTGAGGATCTCCTTTTATATCCCCTGCTCAGTACTGCAACTTTGAAGTTTTTGCGAAGCAGGGAGACCAGGTACTCGGTGTGGGGAGTTTTTCCTGTTCCTCCGACAGTGATATTGCCGGTACAGATTACCGGAACATCAAATTCACGGGAAGAGAGGACCCCCCTATCGTAGAGAAAATTCCTGAAGCCGGTTATTAAGCCGAAAATCCGTGAGATCGGGTACAGCAGGTAATTCTTCCCTTTTCCCATCTGTCAGCGGATCTCGATGAAATATGGCAGCCTTGCCTGGATGCCCGAGATATTCTGTAAATCCCGCAGCTGATCAAGAAATCTTACGGTACTGCCAAGTTCCCTTGTCAGGATCCTTGATCTGATCTCGCCTCCGAGTTGTGACAGGAGGCGTGTATAAGGGTCCTCAAGGGCCGGCAGTTCCCTGACCGAGTAGGCCTCAATTCCGGCAAGTGTTGCTGCTTCCTGTACAGCGGCGTTAAGCCCTCCCGTATTGTCGGCAAGACCCAGTTCAACTGCACGTGAGCCGCTGTAAACCCTGCCTTCCCCGATCAGATCGACAGACTCAATCGTCATGTCTCTTCCGCTGGCTACCCTGGTCAGAAATTCGGTATAGATCTGCTCTATGGTTGATTGCATGACCACTTTTTCGTAATTATCCATGGGCCTGAAAACTGACGGAAAATCTGAATATCTGTTGGTATTAACTGTTTGGGTCGTGATCCCGAGCTTCTGATCGAGCAGCTTCCCGGCATTTGGCAGAAGCCCGAACACCCCTATCGAACCGGTTATTGTTACAGGATTTGTGAGGATCGTAGTTGCCGGAGCTGAAATATAATAGCCGCCTGAGGCTGCATAATTTCCCATTGAGACAACAACAGGCTTCTTTTCCCTGGCAAGTTCGAGCTCTCTCCAGATTATGTCGGATGCGGTTGCACTGCCTCCCGGGGAGTTAACTCTGAGCACGATAGCCTTCACCGTTGTGTCGAGCCTCTCCTTTCGTATAACTTCACTGAAGTTGTTCCCTCCGATATTGTATTCATTTCCTTTCCCCATCACTATTGTCCCTGATGCGTAAATTACGGAGATCCTGTTTTTTGAATAGACGCTCTTTTTCTGGTCAGGTACCCTGGTATATTTGTTCATGCTTATCAGTCCGATCTTATCATCAACAGTTAGTCCGGAAAGTATCTTAAGCGTATCAATAAGCTGATCGCGGTAAAGAAGACCATCTACAAGCCTGTTTTCAAGGGCTCCGGTTGCATGTGTCGTCACAAGCCGGTCGGCCAGACTGTTCAGCTGTTCACCCGGGATGCCCCTCGATACCGATATGTCTCCAATCACGTGCGACCAGATCGATCCTACATAATCCCTTATCTGCGCCTCATTCTCCTCGCTTAACTGGTCAAGGAGATACGGTTCAACCGCTCCCTTGAACTTTCCATGACGTGTTACCTGAACCTCCACGCCCAGTTTCTCCAGGGCTTTCCTGTAAAACATCACTTCGCCGCTGAGGCCTTTAAAATCAATCGTTGCTCCGGGGGTGACAAAGATCCTGTCTGCTGCGGTTGAGAGGTAATATCCCTCCTGAGACATTACATAATCAGCCCAGGCGATCACAAATTTGCCGCTTTCCCTGAATCTGACGAGTGCCTCCCTAATTTCTCCGGTTGTCGCCCATCCTGTCGGCATGACACCGTTCTCTATAAGTATTCCCGTTATTTTCCTGTCGGACGTGGCTTTTTCGATATTCTTAAGGATGTCATTCAGTCCTGTTGAAGGTGTCAGCGACATGTTCACAAAATCGAAACCTGCAAAAGGGTTCTGGCTTGTTCTGTCAGGTATCTGGACCCCGGCTTTCAGCACCAGCACAGTGTTTTCCTTCAGGGGAACCGGCTTGTTGCCTGAGGCTATCAGGGCGCTCAGGCTGGCAAGCATCGTAATAAGGAATAAAACTGAAACAATGATAATGCCGGTGATGGTAGCCAGCGTGTATTTGAGGAACTCTTTCATATCTCTGTGTCTTAATTAAATGAAGCCTAAAAGTATAAAAACAATGTGAATTTTTTCAATCTATGGTTCTATTTGTTATTTTTGGCGCAAGAAGAACCTCATTATGAATGCATTTCTTGGAATAGGGACAAATCTTGGCAACAGGGAAGCCAATATTGACGAAGCGCTTACAAGGATCGAGGAGTCGCTGGGTGAGATACTGGTCGCCTCTTCAGTATATGAATCTGAGCCCTGGGGCTTTGAAAGCAGGGATAAGTTCCTCAATATGGTAGTTTACATAAGAACAGACCTTACGCCTACCGGGCTGCTTGGAAGGATCCTGATGATCGAAGCGCAGATGGGCAGGATAAGAGAAGATGAGGAATATAAATCGAGGACTATTGATATTGACATACTTATTTACGAGGATGAGATTCTGAATGAGCCCACCCTGGAGATCCCTCACCCCCGTATGCATGATCGGAAATTCGTTCTTGTACCGTTGTGTGAGATCGCTCCCGACATTGTTCATCCCGTTATAAAAAAGACGTTCAGCGAGTTGCTTGAGGAGTGCGGGGATGCGGGTCAGGTAGTGAAGTTAAAGTGATTTTCAGAGGAGGCCGTTATCGGCGAAGGAGTAGTACTCTTTATCGGAGATTATAAGATGGTCAAGAAGCTGGATGTCCATAAGGTTGCCGGCCTCTTTGATCTTCTGTGTTATCCTGGTGTCGGATTCGCTGGGACTGAGATTCCCGGAAGGATGGTTGTGACACACAATGATTCCTGATGCCAGATATTCGATAGCCTTCTTCATCACCATCCTTACATCTGTAACCGTACCGCTGACCCCTCCCTGGCTTAGCTTCATCCTGTTGATCACTTTGTTGGACCTGTTGAGAAACAGGATCCAGAACTCTTCGTGGGCAATGTCAGAGAGGATCGGATGAAAAATGTCTGCCACATCTTTCGAGCATTTTATCTGTGTGGTGTCGGGGATCTCCGATAGTTTGCGCCTTCTCCCCAGCTCGAGGGCGGCTGCAATTGTTACTGCACGTGCAGTGCCTATTCCGCGAAGCTTTGTAAGATCGTTGACAGACAATTTGCCAAGAGAGTTAAGGTTATTGTTTGCGAGCATCAGCAGCTCCCTTCCCAGATCGACGGCAGATTTCTCCCTGGTACCAGAACTTATCAGTATTGCCAGCAATTCAGCATCGCTCAGACTGGCAGTTCCTTTCTGAACGAGCTTTTCCCTGGGCCTGTCTTCAGCGGCCCAATCTGTGATTTTAAGTGACATGCAGCGAGCAAATCAGTTTTCCTTATAAAGATAGTAAAACTGTTTAAATAAAAAAAGCCGTCTTTACAGGACGGCTGTCTATCAATTATTCTTCAGTTTATTGAAGAGTGTTAACATGCTTGAAAAGCGAAGATTTAAGGTTTGATGCTTTTTTCCGGTGTATTACGTTCTTGTTAACCAGCTTGTCGAGCATGGAATTGAGTTTTGGAAGCATGGTTCCTGCTTCTTCTTTGTTACTGGTGCCACGTAATTTCTTAAGGGCATTACGCATTGTCTTAGCGTAATATTTGTTTCTTTCGTTCCTGACTGCGGTCTGCCGGATCCTTTTCTCAGTCGATTTGTGATTTGCCATACCTGCTTTATATCCTAACTTTTATTAATCGGAAGTTGTAGTCCATAGGGGAATCGAACCCCTGTTACCAGGATGAAAACCTGACGTCCTAACCACTAGACGAATGGACCGTTTAAAGAACCTTAAAATGCGGATGCAAAGAAAACATGTTTTTTCCGATCTGCAAAATTTTTTATTAAAAAACGTATCTTACCGAGACAGCCCCGTTTATTCCTGCCCAGCCGGTGGAACCAATGAGGTTAACCGACGGCAGGATGTCGAGCGAGAGGTTAAGGGGAACATCATCGAAAGTATATTCCAGGCCCAGAATGCCATCAATGCCGATAACCGATCCTGTATATGTAGCATTGATATTAGGATTATAGCCAGCATCCCAGAATCCGATATGTGCACCTGCACCCCAGAACCAGTTGAGCCTCGGATATTCGCCGGTCCAGTATTCCTTCTCATACAGGCCGGTAACTACAAAGCCTCCCCAGCGGCTGGCGAGTATGCCTTCAACTGCGTTGGTCTGATTCAGAAAGTGCTTCACTGTCAAGCCATAAGGCAACCCTGCCCGCAAGCCTGCAGCGGTCTTGTAATCCTGTGCACCGGCCGTCATGCTGATAACCGCGACGAACAGTGACATTAAAATTAACTTCTTCATGTTAAAAAGATTTAGGTTATGTTTCTTTCGGGTACAATATTAACTCTTTTGGCTTAGTCTGGCAAGCCTCATGGTCATTTAGCGGGATAAAAAAACGATTTTCAGGCAGACAACAATCCTTTTGCTGTCCGGACAAGATCGCACCCGCCGAAGTCACCTGAGCTCATCAGGAGGTATACCGGCGATTTGAAATGTTTTCCGGCAAGGTTTCTGAACATTTCAGAAGGATCACTGAAAACATTGACCTGTTTTTCTCCAAAAGCTTCCCTGACCTTCTCCTTCGAAAGTGGTTCAAGCTTCTTAATCTCAAATGCATGTGGATTAAAGCAGACAAAAGCAGCAGCAGCCCTGTCGAGAGTTCCCCTGTAAAGAGGGATAAAGCCGGCACTGAGGCTGGAATATGTGTGAAGCTCGAGGCATGCTATTAGATTGCTGCGCGGATACCTGTCGGCAACTGCTTCAACGGTGGCTTTAACCTTCGAGGGTGAGTGGGCGAAATCGAGAAAAGCCACTCCGTTCCCGTTCTCAAATAGTTTCTGAAGCCTGCCGGAGGCACCTTCAAAGCTCTCAATCGCCCTGTAAAAATCATCTTCGGCGATTCCGGCAGAGAGGCAGGCTTCTTTGGCTGCCGACAGGTTCTGCATGTTGTGTTCACCGAAGATCTTCAATGGAACGATCCTGCTGTGCGTTGCCCCGAAAAAACCCTCCCTGTTCTGAAAATAGCCGTGCACTCGGTATGGCTTTTTAGAGATATTACTGCCTGCTGAGAGCGCTATCTTCTTCACTTCCGGATCATCCTCGAAATATATGAGGGTACCACCGTCAGCTATCTTTTCTGTCAGGATCCTGAACTGTTCGATATAGTTATCAAAGGTGGGGAATACGTTCATATGGTCCCATGCTATACCATTAAGTATGGCAATATGAGGCATATACAGGTGAAACTTAGGTCGCCTGTCAAGAGCCGAAGTGAGGTACTCATCCCCTTCGAGCACTGCAAAAGAGGAATCGTCTGAAAGGCTGACCATTGTGTCGAATCCTTTAATACTCGATCCGACCATATAATCGAAGATCAAGCCGAGGTTCCTGAAGACATGCATTATCATAGCAGTGATGGTGGTCTTGCCATGGCTTCCGGCGACAACTATGCGTCTTTTATTCCTGGTCTCTTCATAAATATATTCAGGGAACGACATGATCCTGATACCCTTCCGGACTGCTTCCAGCAGTTCAGGGTTGTCAGGTTTTGCATGCATTCCGAGTATAACGATGTCAATATCATCCTTGATCCGCCCGGGGTGCCAGCCAGGTTCGGGGGGAAGCAGTCCGCGGGAGGCGAGGGCAGACAATGCAGGCTCAAAGATCTCATCGTCCGAGCCAGTTACGTTATAACCCTTTTTATGCAGGGCCAGTGCCAGATTATGCATTACGGCCCCGCCGACAGCAATAAAATGAACCTTCATTTACACATCACAGATCTGGATACACTTTCTTAATGAAGCCAGCTTATCCTTGTCCTTTGGAACAAACTCCTGTCCGACAAATCCCTTATACCCGGTTTCCACAATTGCTTTCATTATGGCTGGATAATAAAGCTCCTGGGTCTCGTCAAGTTCATTCCTCCCCGGAACTCCTCCTGTATGGTAGTGACCGATATAGGGGTGATATTTTCTTATATTATCTATTATGTTCCCTTCCATTATCTGCATGTGGTAGATGTCATAGAGAAGCTTGAACCTGTCGGACGACACCATCTCACACAGCGCTGCCCCCCAGGGAGTCTTGTCGCACATATAGTCCCTGTGGCCGTAGCTGTTGAGCAGTTCCATCACGATGGTGACCCCGTGTTTTTCCGCGTCGGGCATTATCTGACGGAGTCCCTTGGCGCAGTTGATCAGCCCTTCCCTGTCGTCCATCCCTTCACGGTTGCCGGAAAAGCAGATCAGGTTCGGAACACCTGCTGCAGCAGCTTTTGGGATCATGCTCTTAAAGTCGGCAACAAGCTTTTCGTGGTTGCTTAATTTGTTGAATCCTCTTGGTATGCCCCAGTCGGTGGCATAGCCCACAGCGCATTTAAGTCCGGCTTTATTAACAGCCTCCCAGTCTTTTTCGTTGAGAAGCTCAATGGCTTCAATGCCCATCTCCCTGCAAGCCTTCGCAAAGTCCGCAAGAGGGATGTCGTTATAACACCACTGGCTCACAGAGTGGCGGATGTTCCCTTTCAGTTGCTGCCGGCCTTCACCTGTTGAAGCAAAGGCACTGGCAAAAGGAGCTCCTGCAGCAACAGCAGCAGCGCCTGCCATACTTCCAATCATGTTTCTTCTTGTCATTTTTTCTGATTATTTTTTTGCTAAAGTAAATCAAAAAACAGATTTACAGGTTTCCTTGGGTTAAAGTTTTATATTTGTGAAGGGTGAAAAAACAGGAATGTTTTTATGAAGACCTCTCCAAGACACGATTATAAAAGCGGTCATTCCATTGAACTTCTGCAGAGCGGCGAATCTTTTTTTTCTGCGAATACTGAGCTGATCGAACAGGCAAGGCAATATATCCACTTCCAGACATATATTATTGATGAGGATGCGACCGGATTGCTTGTTATTGATGCGCTGATAAGGGCGGCTTCGAGGGGAGTGAGGGTTTATCTTCTTCTTGATGCTTTCGGAACAGAATATCTTTCAGGATCACTTTTAAAGAGAATAGAGGAATCCGGCATTCTTTTCAGGTTTTTCTCTCCGGTATTTATCACAAAGGGGCTTCAGCTTAGTCTAAGGCTCCATCATAAAGTACTTCTGATCGACGGGGAAGCTGCAATAATAGGAGGGATGAACTATGCCGACCGTTATCGCGGCACACAGTCACTGACACGGTGGCTCGACTTCGCGCTGCTTATAAAAGGGCCGGAATGTGTTCATATTAACAGCATCCTCAGAAGGCTTTGGAATAAGACTTTCATTTCAAAAAAAGAGAGAGCAAATGAGATAGTCCACACGACCAGGATGTATGAAGAGAATATCAGGCTGCGGGTGCTGGAGAACAACTGGTACCGCAACAAAATAGAGATACTCAGGACTTACCGGTCAGCGTTCAGACATGCAAGGGAGAGCATGGTAATATTTGCCAGCTATTTTCTCCCCGGGCGTAATGAGCGTAAGCTAATCAGGAGTGCCAGCCGCAGGGGTGTGAATATTAAGATTGTATTGTCGGCCGAATCGGATGCCAGGATGTTCAAGAGGGCTACCAACTTCCTTTACGGCTTCATTCTGAGTAATAATATCAGCATCTACGAATACCTGCCTTCCAACCTGCATGCCAAGGTGGCAACCGTCGACGGGAAATGGTGCACGATAGGCAGTTACAACCTTAACCACTTAAGTGATTACGGCAGTATAGAGTTGAATGTGGACGTTCTCGACACTCTTTTTGTCACCCGCTTTGAAAAGCTGCTTAACGGGATCATTAAGAATGATTGCCGGCAGATAACCTTCGAAGATTATTTCCGGCGGAGAACCTGGTTCTCAAGGATGACTGACTGGTTTTCTTACCAGATGATCAGGCTGTTAATGAGGCTGATGTTCATAATGACGTCCAGGAACAGGAAACGGCAGTCAACATGAGGAATGCCTGCAGCCATCAGAACTGGTGAAAACTCATTGATATGAATTCCAGAACTGTGGGTAATGCGGTTCTCCAGTATGACCATGTATGTCCGCCGTCGCGTATCCTGAATTCATGGGGGATCTCCTTTTTACGCATGGCAATGTGAACCAATGAGTTGCCCTCAAACAGGAAATCATCATCCCCGCAGTCGATATACCATCTTACAGCTCTCTTCTGGTTATCGGGCATATTTTCGATCAAACTCAGGACGCTGTATTTCCTGAAATATGCTTCCTTCTCGCTGTCGGTGGCTGTTTCAGCAGCCTGCCACAGACGGTATTTGCTCAGTTCCTCCAGGCTGGCAGGGCCGGTGGCAGCGCTCAGCGGGCAGGCGGAAGAGAAGAGATCGGGGCGATGGAGAGCGTAAATGAATGTTCCTTCCCCTCCCATGGAGAGTCCGGCCACAGCCCGGTATCTTTTCTCACCTCTGATGCGATAGGTCTTCTCTACAAAGGGCATGAGCTCCTGGAAGAAGAAATCCTCGTAGAGCCATTCACCCTTTATATCATTCACGTATCCCCTTCTGCCGGTGTTGGCGTCGGGCATAACTATTATCATAGGGGTTGCCGCACCTGAGCTGATCGCTTTGTCGGCAATATGGAGCACCTCCCCGAACTGCACCCATCCTGTCTGGTCATCACCTGCTCCGTGCAGCAGATAAAGAACAGGGTAACTCCGGGTCGAAGTCTCATAGTCAGGGGGAAGGTAAACGGCGTATTTCCTTTCCATTTTAAGCGTTTTGCTCTGCATCGAGAGGTTATCCATGACCTTACCGGTCTGAGCCGCCAGAAGCGATCCAATCATCAAACTAAAAAGTACTGTAAAAAGTTTTTTCATGGTTAAGGGTATTATTAAAAGTGAATCATAAATATATTAAATTCCATGATTTCTCATAATTGTTTTGTAAAATTGTATTCATGGAAGCGGATCTTTTCAATATTGCGAACTTCAGGGTTGACGGAGGGGCGATGTTCGGGGTGGTCCCGAAGGCTCTCTGGTCGAGGGTTTACCGGGCGGATGAGAATAATCTCATCGTCCTGACACTTCGTTCCCTGATAATCGGGACCGGCGGACACGTGATCCTTGTCGATACCGGCTGGGGCGACAAGCAGAATGAGAAATTCTTCCGGCATGTTCATCTGCATGACGGGGAAGGGCTGATTGAAGGACTCAGGAAACGGGGCTACCGGCCCGGGGATGTAACAGATGTTGTGTTTACACACCTGCATGCCGATCATTGCGGGGGTGGCGTGAAATGGAACCGGGCACGGACAGGGTATGAGCTGACTTTTCCGGAGGCAGAGTATCATGTAAGCCGTCTGCAGTGGGAGTGGGCGGTGAAGAATAATCTGAGGGAGGCGGATGCGTTCCTGGAGGAGAACATTATTCCAATTGCAGACAGCGGTCACCTGAGTCTGGTGGATGAGGAAGGTGAATTATTTCCGGGCTTTTCTGTAAGGATATTCAGCGGCCACACGCCCGGGCTGATGATACCTTTCATAAAGTATAAGGGCAGGACCCTGGTCTATTCAGGGGACCTTATCCCGACTGCGGCTCATCTTCCCCTTATCTGGAACATGAGTTACGATATTGAGTCGCTGAAAACCATTGATGAGAAGAGAGAAGTCCTGGAAGAGGCTTTGGCTAACAATCATATACTTGTTTTTCAGCACGATGAGAATATCGAATGCTGTACTGTTGAGATGACTCAGAAAGGGATCCGCGCAAAAGATAAGTTTCTGTTTTCAGAGATCTGATCCGTGTTTGCTGGCGCGGATCTGGCGGTTTGCTGGCGCGGATCTGTGATCCGCGCCAGCGGTGCAAAATGCCGTTGGCGCCGATTTATAATCGGGGCCAGGAAACAATAGGCACGGATTGCAGATCGAGCGGGGTTGGTAATATAGCCGTCACCCCCCCTGCCCCCCCTGGAAGGGGGGGTGATTCTCTGGCCTTAAGATAATTAGTAATAGTCGTAGAGGATTAACCCCCCAATTTTGGGGGGTGACACGTGAAGCGT
>JAHYJA010000257.1 GCA_019429325.1 Bacteroidales bacterium | reverse complement strand
GCAATAAGCGCTGCCTCTATCATGGCCCCGGTGATGTGCCCGTAAAGCTGAATGCCCATGGGCCTTTCATTATCATAGATATTGAGTTTCTTCACACTCTTCTCCCCGTCGCGTATCAGACCATCGGAAGAGATGAATTCGGTGTACATGAAATCAGCCCCCGACATTTTGCATACAGTCCGGAAAGATGGATCAGTCACATCTTCCATCGGCGCAAGGAACAACGGATAGTCACCAAGCGATATGTTGCCAATGGTCAAGCCGGCTTGTTAAGTATTTGAGAGAAATGTTCCTGACATCATACTATGGTCAGGACCAGTTGACATTCATCGATTCGGTCTGAGCCTCCGCAGGATTCAGTTCACCCTTTCTGTAGAAATATACAAGTCCGTAATTTTCAGATTCCGACATTCTTGTTTCTTCCGGAAGAGTACTGTGGGTATTCTCCACCTCATTCCAGATCTGTACGATAATATCGTCGGCTTCCTTACGCAATTCATGGTTTTTCAGCGTATAATCCTGCGTCCTCTTGGCAAGGGTCCTGGTATACTGGTATGCATCAAGGAAATGCTGATATCTGACCTTGACTACTGCGATTGTCGGGTTGGTTATGGGGCATCCCCCTTTTCTAATACGGTACTCTTCCCCTTCGATAATCCTTTTTCCCCAGCTTATAAGCTCATTCTCGGTATTGAGCGACGGGACAGTCGAATCGTTGGTTGCCAGGCCGTAAAATGCCCTGGTCTCAGCCGGGAGATCTCCCCTGAACACCGCCATGTTCATTACCCTGATAAAATGTGTAAGATAAAGACGGGCCTTTCTGACGACCTCATTGTAATCCCTGCTCTTGTTATACTGCGAGGCCATCGATTGTCTGTGCAGTTGAACCCCCTGTTCAAACTGCGGCAGGAATCTCTGCAGTTTTACGATTGTTTTTGGTGAAAAAGCCATTTTGTGAGGAGGCATCTCTTTCCCCTTCTCGAGTGCAATCCTCATTGCCCTGATACGGGCAGCATCAGTGTTGGGTAATCTTCTGTAAGGCATGGTCAGGTTATGTTAACAAGGTGTTGATAACTTTTGCGAATATAAAACATATTTGTTAATATCAAATACTATTCGCAAAATAATTACATTGATTATTAAATTGTTTTAATTTTTTGGTCCCGAACAGAAAATGTTAATAACCTTAAAAAATCTCTGTTGTGTTTTATACGGCAAAAGCCTTCAAATGTTTCAATATCCTTCACTCCTCCGGATTATTTTCAGCGACCTTTTGGAATAGTCTGCGGGGAATATTACCTTAGTAAAATATATCTTTTACTTCAAAAAATCATGATCATGTTTCGAAGCGACGTATATGCAAAAAGGAGATCGGGTCTCCACTCACTTATGAGATCAGGTATTGCACTTTTCATCGGCAATGTTGAGGCTCCAATGAACTATCCTGCGAACACCTACCATTTCAGGCAGGACAGTGATTTCCTCTATTATTTTGGTCTCGCTCATCCCGGTTTCGCCGGGATGATGGATTTCGATACTGGCAAGGACTGGATCTTCGGAAACGATTTTGATATCGACGACATAATCTGGATGGGTCCGCAGCCGGCCGTGAAGGAACTTGCTGCACGGTGCGGCGTTGTGAACAGCGCCCCCCTGTCAGGGCTGGAGGATTTTGTCAGTGATGCGCTGGCAAAGAAGAGGAGGGTACATTTCCTTCCTCCCTACAGGGCTGAAACGAAGATGACGCTTGGCGCCCTTCTGAAGGAGAATCCCTGCCAGATGAAGACACTTGCATCGGCCGATCTTATTAAAGCGGTTATATCAATGCGTTCGGTCAAGGAACCGATCGAGATCGACGAGATTGAAAAGGCAGTCGATATCGCTTACGAAATGCATGTAACGGCTATGAGGATGTGCAAGCCCGGCGTCAGGGAGCAGGAGATCTTCGGAAC
>JAHYJA010000084.1 GCA_019429325.1 Bacteroidales bacterium | reverse complement strand
CCCTCGGAAAGCTCAAATGGACCGGCATGCTTAAAAAATTTTACGATCCCTTCCACGGTACCGTGGAGAAGACTCTCGAGATAAAGGACAGGAAGACCGGCGTAAGGGTGCTCGGAAACCATCCTGAGACAGGTGAACCTGTTTCAGTCAAGATGGGACGGTTCGGCCCGGTGGCACAGATCGGAGATACCGGCGACGGTGCGAAACCCCGGTTCGCCAGCCTCACCAGGAACCAGCTTATCGAAACGATAACCCTCGAAGAGGCGCTTAACCTGTTCCGCCTGCCCCGTTCACTGGGGGAATACGAAGGAGATGATCTGGTTGCAGGTATCGGGAAGTTCGGCCCGTGGATAAGATACCGCGATAAATTCTACTCACTGAAAAAAGGAGTTGATGACCCATATACAATAACCATTGAAAGGGCCGCCGAAATAATCAGGGACAAGGAGGAGACCGACAGGAAGAAGGTCATCAGGGACTTTGGTGACATAAAAGTGCTCAACGGAAGGTTCGGCCCTTATATAACGAGAGATAAACAAAACTACAGGCTGCCGAAGGGAACGGATCCGGAAAAACTGACGAAAGAAGATACCATCGCTATCATAAGCAAGACAGAGACATCTAAAAAAAGCACCTGAACAAGATGATCCCCGACCTGAAAAATTATCTCGATCCCGTAAGCATTGAACCCCCGGTTTACAATCACCTGCCTCCCCGGGCAGGCTTTCCGCACAACATAACCGTGCATACCGAGAACAGCGCCCTTAACGATCTGAGCAGTTACAGGATTGCACTGCTGGGAGTACCCGAAGGCCGCAATTCTCCGGATCAGGGTCCTGCAAAAGCTCCCGATCTTATAAGGGAACAGCTCTATGCACTGGCTAAGATCCCGGGAAAATCAGGAATAATCGACCTGGGAAACATGAAACAGGGTGTCTCTTTCAATGATACCCTGGCCGGATTGTCAGATGTTATCACACTCCTGCTCAGCGAAAATATCTTCCCGGTGCTCATAGGGGGAAGCAGTTCGGTCATCCCGGCAATCGACCGGTCGCTCTCGGCTGTGAAGACTAATTACACTCTTGTGGCAGTTGATCCGAGGATAGATTACAGCAGTGAAAAAACAGGACCGGGCTCATACAGCTACCTGAACACTCTTTTCCATAATGACCCGGGCACCATCGGCCATTATATCAATATAGGTTACCAGACCTACCTGAACGACCAGCAGGTCATTAACAGGTTCAACCGTCAGCAGGCAGAGCTTTTCCGCATCGGCGACGTCCGCCAGGCCATTCATCTCACCGAACCGCTCTTCAGGGATTCTGATCTGGCCCTGTTTGACATTTCAGCAGTAAGGCAGTCGGATGCCCCCGGAACAACACTCCCTTCACCAAATGGCTTCTACGGTGAGGAAATATGCCTGCTTGCCAGGTATGCCGGCATATCAGATACCCTTAAACTGTTCGGACTGTTCGATGTCAATCCCCTTTACGATGAACGTTTCAGGACAACCGGTCTCGCAGCCCAGGTAATATGGTTCTTCCTGGAAGGCTTCGCCCAGAAACAGTATGAGACCCCACTCCCTGACGACAGCGCAACAGGCCGCTTTACCAGGTACCATGTAAGTGTTGCGGACATGAATGAAGACCTTATCTTCGTAAAAAGCAACCTTACCGAACGGTGGTGGATCGAAATAAATTCCGGGGACAGCGGCAAGCTTTATGTCGCCTGCTCTCACGAGGATTATCTGAAGGCGAACCGTAGCGAAGTGCCTGACCGCTGGGTGAAGGCATCTAACAGATTAAAATGCTGATTACTCCAATAATTTCCTTTTTATCACGTTTATAGGTTTGCAGATCGTAAAAGATGACACACTCATCTGAAGGTGGACATATTAATATAAATAAAATGGTACCTGAGTTGTATGCTAACAAGATTTTTATTTATTTTTACAGCTTCAATAAAAGGATATTGCACCTCTATTACAGGAAAGTGAAGAAACTAAACATCACATTTCTTTTTTTAATATTGATCCTACAACCGGTTTTGTCTCAGCAGGATCCGCTGGCAAGCAACTATATGTTCAATACACTCACATTCAATCCCGGAGTTGCAGGTACCTCAGGCCTCATGTGTGCCACGGCTCTCAACAGACAGCAGTGGGTGGGATTTGAGGGAGCTCCTAAAACAACGCTCTTTAATTTCAGCGCACCTGTTACCATCTTTGGTGTCAGCAGTGGTGCAGGCCTGCTCGTCAGGAGCGATGACATAGGTTTTGACAGGGATATAACCCTCACAGCCACCTACGCGTTCCTGGCCAGCGTCGGACAGGGCAGACTGGGGATAGGACTCAGCGCGGGCATGCTCAACAAGACACTCGACCCGGTCTGGCAGATACCCTCGGGCGACCTGCATACCCCGCCATCAGGAGATCCCCTTATACCTGAAAGCAAGGAGAGTTATGTTGCCTTTGATGCTTCACTCGGCCTTTATTATACCACAGGTAAATATTATGCCGGCATTTCGGTAACACATATCAACCAGCCCGAAATAAAATTCACAAAAGGGACACCCTATATCAGCAGACATTACTATGTAACAGCTGGTTACACCCTGCAGCTGCCTGACCCTTCACTCGAACTGCTGCCCTCTCTGTTTGCCATGAGCGACGGAAAAATTATACAGTTTACAGCAACATCTTTAATCAGATACAATAAAAAAGTATGGGGTGGCGTTTCTTACAGAACCGGAGATGCCCTCATAGGGATCGTAGGGATCGAACTCTACAACAGCCTCCGGATCGGATATGCTTATGACTTCCCGATGTCGGACATCAGGAAGAACACATACGGGTCGCATGAATTTATGATTAATTACTGTTTTGATTTAAGCCTTGGCAAAAGCCCTGAGAGATACAAAAGTGTCAGATTTTTATAGAAAGTTTTAAAATAAAATAACTTACTTGCAGTATAAAATCCAACAGATATGAAAAAGGTAGTCCTGTCTTCTTTGATAGTTATAATCATATTAAGTGGTTGCGGCTCCTCAAAAACCGGGGAGCTTACAGGTGTCCAGGGAAGAAAGAAATTCTTTGAGCCCGAGCCTTTCGAGATGGCATTCATCCCTGCCGGTAATTTCATGATGGGGCCCAGCGATCAGGATGCTGTATCCGCCGTCAACGCTCTCTCCAAATCGATTACCGTGGAGGCCTTCTGGATGGATCAGACGGAAATGACCAATAATAAGTATCGCCAGTTCGTATATTATGTCCGCGATTCCATCTTCAGGACCAAGCTTGGAGAGGCAGGTATTCCCAACCGTGACTATTTCATGGTTGACCGCGACGGAAATCTTATTGAGCCGAATGTCATCAACTGGGATGAGAGGATCGACCTGAGGGACGAGACTACACGGGATATTCTGGAAGAGATGTATTATCCCCCTGAGGAGAGATTCGCAGGAAAGAAGCAGATTGATATCAGAAAACTGAACTATTCCTACTACTGGGTTGATTATCAGCAGGCGGCTAAAGTCGATTATGTTTACGACTACGCGAACAATACCGGACGGTACGTTGGACAGGTGACGAATCCCGACGGTACACGATCGGATGTAAGGGACCGTTCCTCATTCATCAAAAGGAATGTTATCAATATCTATCCCGATACCCTTTGCTGGATAAGGGATTTCACCTATTCGTTCAACGATCCCCAGGCATCCCTCTATTTCTGGCATCCCTCATTCGACGATTACCCTGTTGTGGGCGTTTCATGGGTGCAGGCCAATGCCTTCAGCATCTGGAGGACCGACTACATGAACACGGCCCTCAGGAAGAACGGCATTCCGGATGTGCAGTCATACAGGCTCCCCACCGAAAGTGAATGGGAATATGCCGCACGGGGGGGCCTCGATCTCTCCATGTATCCGTGGGGAGGTCCGTATACACGCAATTATGAAGGATGCTTCCTGGCCAACTTCAAGCCGCTGCGCGGCAACTATATCGACGACGGCACTGTCTACACCGCCAAAGTGGGTTCATATGAGCCAAATGAATACGGGTTGTTCGATATGGCCGGAAACGTTGCTGAATGGACACTGGGAGCTTACCATCCTTCAGCGTATATCTTCCAGCACGATCTTAACCCGAATTACGAATACAACGCAAAGCCGCAGGATCCCGCCGTGATGAAGCGCAAGATAATAAGGGGCGGCTCCTGGAAGGATATAGCCTATTTCCTGCAGACCAGTGTCAGGGATTATGAGTATCAGGATTCCAACAAATCGTATGTGGGTTTCCGTAACGTACGATCTTATATCGGAGTAAACTAAACCAAAAGAAATAATAACCCTAAAATAATAAGGTATATGAGCCTAGCAGAAATTGTACAAAGCAGTGGATGGAAGAATTTTATGGCCAAGCTCTATGGTATTGGCGCTTCTATCGTTATTGTCGGTGCATTATTTAAAATTCAGCACTGGACAGGTGCAGGAACCATGCTTGCCATCGGATTGTTCACAGAAGCTGTAATATTCTTCTTCTCAGCGTTTGAACCGTTGCACGAAGAGGTTGACTGGACGCTTGTCTATCCTGAACTTGCGGGAATACCCGAGGAGGGGGCAGGTGAACTGGGCCGCGGAAGGTATGCGGGCGGAGGCTATGTTGCCGGTGGAGCTGTGGCCGGTGGAGCTGTCGGGACAGGCGGAGGAGGCGGCTACGGCGGAGGCGGTTATATAGGCGGTGGCGGCATCGGATCAGTGGCCCTCTCCAGATTCGATGAGATGCTCGAAAAAGCAGAAATAACACCCGAACTGTTCGAGAAACTGGGCGTCGGTATGAAGAAACTCGGCGATGCCACGGCCAACATCAGCGTGATGGGCGATATCTCGGCAGCTTCAAACAGATACATGAACACTGTCCAGGCAGCCAACGATTCCCTTTCAAGATTGTCAGACACCTATCAGGCCACCTCCAAAGTGCTGAATGATACCAACTCCACTTACCGGAACCTGTCCGACTCATTCTCCATCATCGAGACAGGCGGGAAATCCTACCAGCAGCAACTTGAAATTCTCAATAAAAACCTGTCGGCCCTCAATACCGCGTACGAGCTTCAGCGTAAGGGAGCTGACGACCATCTCAAAGAATCAGATGCCCTGTTCAAAGGAATCCAGGGCCTGCTTCATGATCTCTCAGATTCAGCAACCGATGCAAAAAAATACCGCGAACAGATCTCGAAACTCAGTGATAATCTGTCAGCTCTGAATAATGTCTACGGAAATATGCTTGCTGCGATGAACGTAAAATAACGCGGCACTTTTTACCTAATTAAACAACCTTAGAAATGGCTCACGAGAGGCTTTCACCACGGCAAAAGATGATCGGTATGATGTACCTGATACTTACCGCCATGCTTGCACTTAACGTATCAAAAGAAGCCGTTGAAGCATTCAAACAAGTTGACAGGAGTCTTACACAGACCATTGCAAATTATGTTATAAAGAATAACCGTATTTACGCTGAGTTTGACAGGGCCGCGGCGGAAAATCCTGTCAAGGCAGAGAAATTCAAGACAGCCGCTTATGATGTAAAAAGCAGGGCCGATGAGTTGTTTGATTATATTCAGGACCTGAAGATCGAAATTATAACCACCGCTGAAGGAGCCGAAACGCCTGCCATCAGAGGGAATGAGATCATTATTAACGAGGTCAGGAAAATTGACGAGACCAATGTCCCCTCGGAGATCCTTATCGGAGCTAATGAAGCAGGTAAAGCCAACACCCTCAAGGCCCTGATCAACGATTACCGTGAGTTCCTCATCACAACCCTTGATGGCGAGAACCCAACTGCCGAAGCTGCGCTGCTGACAGCCCTCAACACCGACGACGGCCGCGACCCGGGAGGCCAGCCTACCCGATGGGAAAACCTGACCTTTCAGACACTTCCCCTGGTCGCTGTTATAACAATCCTTTCCAAAATGCAGCTCGACGTGAGGAATGCCGAGACGGAAGTGCTTAACCACCTATATTCCCAGATCGATGCCGCTTCGTTCAAATTCAATAAGCTTTCAGCAATCGTGATCCCCAACTCCAATTACGTGACACGGGGAAGCGATTACCAGGCACAGGTGTTTGTATCTGCTTTTGATACTACACAGACACCCGAGATCAGGGTAGGCGACGCACTCCTTCCCGTCGACGATGCCGGAAGAGGAATATACAGGGTACGTGCCAGCTCCACCGGTCAGAAAAGATGGGGCGGAATAGTCGCCCTTAAGGCACCCGACGGAACAACCCGTGAATATCCCTTCGAGTCGTCCTACTACGTCGATGAGCCAACTGTAGTCGTTTCTCCCACCGCAATGAACGTTATGTATTATGGGATAGATAATCCGATCGATATATCAGTACCCGGCACAAGCCCCGACAAAATACGGATCAGGGTAAATAACGGCACATTCCGGCAGGGAAAGGTCAAGAGGCCCAAAGGAGACAACTTCCCTGGCACCTGGGTCGTCAAACCCAATGCAGTGGGACAGAATGTCCAGATTATCGTTACCGCCGACATGAGCGGGAAACCCCAGACATTCCCCCCCTATGATTTCAGGGTCAAACCTATTCCGCCACCCATAGCCGTGTTTGCAAACAAAAGCACAGGAAATGTCGCGAGGAACATCGCTGCCGCACAAACAGGCGTCTATGCCATCCAGCCCGACTTTGATTTCGACCTTAACTATACCGTCACCGGCTTTACAGTACTCTATTCCGACAGCCGCGGCGACTTCGAGGAGACAAGCACCAGCAGTAACCTTACAACCCGGCAGAGAGATCTTATCAACAGACTGACCCGGGGTAAGAACCTTATAATAAAAGATATAAAGGCCCTCGGGCCCGACGGCAGGATCGTTGAACTGATGCCGGTAATTTTGAAAATAGATTAATAACAAACCATTGATCACCATGAATAAGAAAATCCTTCTGGGAATAATAATAGTGTCGCTCACCGGGGCAGTAAAAGCCCAGTCGTTCGGCGACATTTACCAGAAATCACTTCCCGATATCAAGAAGATCAATTATGCCTACCTGAGGGAGGCTGATGTTATCTGGTCAAGAAGAGTCTACAGACTGGTCGACCTTCGCGAAAAAGTCAACCAGCCCCTCTATTATCCCACAAAACCGACACAGGACGGCAGAAAGAATCTTATCTCCATCCTTCTCGATGAGATCAATGCAGGCCGTGTAACGGCTTACAGCCCCCTCGATTTTGACCTTCCGACCACCTACTCCGAGATCGAAGAGAACATGGGAGCCAAGAGCTCGATCCAGTCACTTATGATTGGCACCAACGTTTCGCGCGATACCCTTATCCGGGAAGATGCCAAGCCTGACGATGTCAAACAGCTGATGCTCTACGAAGAGTGGTTCTTTGATAAGAAATTATCGAAACTCGACGTAAGAATCATAGGAATATGCCCTTACTGGCTCGGCTACGATGCCGAAATAGGGCGAGTAATGAGGAAACCACTCTTCTGGGTCAAATATGATGAGATCCGTGACGTCCTGGCTACAAAAGAGGCCTTCGTTGCCGGCAACGACGCACAAAGGATCTCATTTGACGATCTTTTCATGCAAAGGAGATTCGGCAGTATAATCTATGGCGAATCAAACGTATACAACGACCGGTTCATCAGTGAATACACCGTCGGAAAGTATACCCTCTTTGAAGCAGAACGGATTAAAACCGAACTCTTCAACTTCGAACACGATCTCTGGGAATACTAAGAATTCAGGTGTACCTGTCACTGCTCCCCTTCCTGACATCCTCGAGGTAATTCTTTATGTTCTGCTCCTCGTCCTTCTTAATGATAAGAATGACATCCTTCGAATCAACAACTATGTAGTCCTTCAGGCCCTGGATAACGGCAATCTTGTCAGGTGAAATATGAAAAATGTTGCCCGCGCTCTCATAGGTGAACAGATCCCCGCTGATCTTCACGTTCCCGTGCCTGTCGGCTGCGGAATTGTCGTAGAGTGAACTCCATGTGCCAAGATCGGACCAGCCGATATCGGTGCACATCACATATACGTTATCGGCTTTCTCCATAATCCCGTAATCGATGGAAATGTTCTTGCAAACGGTATAGGTCTTACTGATGAATTTCGTCTCCTCCCTTGTCCCGAAAAGCTCCCTGCCCTCATCAAATGCAGAATACATGTCAGGCATATGCCTCTCGAAAGCATTCATTATGGTGCTGATGTTCCAGATGAAGATACCGGAGTTCCAGTAAAAATCACCGCTCTGCAGAAAAAGTTTCGCCAGCTTTATGTTCGGCTTTTCCGTGAACGTCTTCACCTTGAGAAGATCGTCATAACCCTCAACCGGTTTTTTTCGGTCAGCCTGTATATACCCGTAACCGGTCTCCGGCTTGTCGGGCTTGATACCCAGTGTAAGAAGCGCATCGTTACGTTTCACGAATTCATAGCCCTTTTTCAGGACCTCAATGAATTTCTCTTCCTTAATGATCAGATGATCGGCTGGTGTAACTGCTATCACAGCCCCGGGGTTCTTCTTAAGAATCCTGAAGGTGCCATAAGCCAGGCATGGGGCCGTGTTTCGCCTGAAAGGCTCGGCCAGCACATTCCCCGGCCTGATATCGAGCTGACTCGTAACGAGCTTCTTATGCTCAGAACTGGTAACAACAAAAATATTCTCCGGGGGACAAACCTGTCTAAAGCGCCTGAAAGTCTGCTGGAGCAGGGTCTCTCCTCTTCCAAGAATGTCAAGGAACTGTTTCGGCTTCTGACGGCGGCTCAGAGGCCAGAAACGGCTTCCCACGCCGCCTGCCATAATAATAACATATCGGTTATCCATAAGAGAAATTATTGTTTAGAGTTTTCTATGCAAATATATAATTAATTAATCTAAGTTGCTGGTTGCTGCCCGCCTTTGCCATCACCTTCGCTTCGCTACGGCGATCGAAGAAGGCTACGGCGGGTAAAAGTTGTTGGTTGCCGGGAACCCCGTCTGACCGCTGACGCAGTCAGTCGGGCAGGCAGCACCTGGCAGCCTGGGTTAATTACAGATTCCGGTTTTTTTGAAGGCATGCAGGTATTACCTTAAAAATTCGTAATTTTAGCCACTGTTAATAGTTTTACATGTTCAGATTTCTTAAACAACTCGGACGCTATTTCATTCTGCTCAAAAAGGTTCTCTCCAGACCCGAAAAACCGGTCATCTATTATAAACAGACTATGAAGGAAATGGTTTATCTCGGACTCAATTCCGTCGGGATAATCACCATAATTTCCTTTTTCATGGGCGCCGTTATTACCCTTCAGACTGCCTACAACACCGAAAACCCGATCTACCCCACATATCTGATCGGGCTGGGCTGTCGCGACTCTATCATTCTTGAATTCTCTTCAACCATTTCAGCTCTTATTCTTGCAGGCAAGGTCGGCTCCAATATTGCTTCGGAAATAGGCACTATGAGAGTCACCGAACAGATCGACGCGCTCGAGATCATGGGCGTGAACTCAGCCTCCTACCTTATCCTGCCGAAACTTATCGCCACACTTGTCTTTTTTCCCTTCCTCACGATCATCAGCATCAACGTGGGGATACTGGGGGGATGGTTGTCCGGCACACTGGCAGGGGTGGTAACTTCCGAGGATTTTATCTATGGGATCCAGTATGCTTTTATCCCCTACTACATAACCTACTCACTTATCAAGACCCTTTTCTTCGCCTTCATCATAACCAGTGTTTCGGCCTTTCAGGGATATTATGTCGAGGGCGGATCGCTGGAGGTCGGCCAGGCAAGCACCAGGGCCGTGGTCTTCAGCAGTGTCCTTATCCTTCTCTTCAACGTTATCCTTACCCAGCTTCTGCTATCATGATAAGGGTGAACAACATAAGCAAATCATTCAATAATCAGCTGGTACTGAACGATGTCACCGTATCATTCGAGCCCGGAAAAACAAACCTCATCATCGGAAGGAGCGGCTCGGGGAAAACCGTCCTCCTGAAATCGATCGTCGGCCTCCATGAGATCGACTCAGGCGAAATATTGTATGACGATATTAAGTTCAACGAACTCGACTTTACGGCAAGAAAGGAGATCCGGAAGGAGATCGGCATGCTCTTCCAGGGATCGGCACTCTTTGATTCCCTCACCGTTGAGCAGAACGTGATGTTTCCTCTCGATATGTTCACATCCCAAAGCCCTGAAGAGAAGCTCGACAGGGTCAATTTCTGCCTTAAGAGGGTCAACATAATCAATGCCAATCAGATGTTCCCTGCAGAACTCTCCGGCGGAATGAAAAAGAGAGTGGCCATCGCCAGGGCAATCTCCCTTAATCCCAGGTATCTGTTTTGTGACGAGCCCAACTCAGGTCTCGATCCGATAACCGCAATCCTGATCGACGAACTGATAAAGGAACTCACCGAAGAGTACTCAATGACAACCATTGTGAATACTCACGACATGAATTCTGTTATGAAAATAGGAGAAAAGATCGTTTTTATCAGCGATGGCGTAAAGTGCTGGGAAGGATCAAAAGATGAGATTCTCTATTCCGACTGCGAACTTCTTAACGAATTTGTATTTGCCAATGCCCTGGCAAAGCAATTGAAATCATCAACCGGCGGCCAGGTCACTTCTCGTCCTTAACCTCTTCGTAATCTACATATTCGCCCACTTCCTTCGATACTCCCCTGTTCTTGCCGGCACCCTTGTCGTCATTGCCGGGCCTTCGCGACGAGGAGCTCTGATCCTCAAGGAACCTTGCAAAGGATCTTCCCAGCAGATAAATGATCAGGGCTATCAGTATCACCCTTATAAGTATTGTCATCTCTTCCCTTGTTATTATTCGACCAAAATCATTAATTATTGCCTTCCTGTTAATTTGCCTGAGCATCGAGCTTATAGTTGTAGAGGAACCTGTCGGTCCCTCCTACTATAAGGTGCCATCCGCTCCGGTCCGACAGCTTTCCGATCGAAAACCCGGATGCGCCCTTAAGAGGGAAGCCGCTCATAATGTTCCCTTTCCTGTCAATAAGATATATCAGTTTTCTGCCGGTATCAAAAACACCTATTTTCCTGTCCGATCCCGAAAATATGAAGTTGATGGGGCCACCCAGTTCAGGTGATCCGAACTCCCTCGAGAATATTTCCGTTCTGTTATTATCGTAAAGATACAACATACCTTTATCAATAAAAATGTATTCACCAAATCCGTCGGCGTCGATGTCAAAAAAATCGAAGGAATGGTCCGCCGAAAAGTCCCGCGGCTTGAATTTTCTCACCTGCCCGTCAAAAAGAATATGCTGTACCGTCCCGTCGGGTGCCGAACAGACAATTGAGGCGCCGGTGCCGGGGTTCAACCTTACAGATGACCCCGCAGCTTTCGTAACCTCCTCCCGGGGCCTTAACCTGATATTGCCCGTCCTGTCGAGGAAATATATTGACCTGTCGTCGGCTGCAACAAGATAGTCTTTGCCTGAGACCCTGAAAAAGCTTATTTCCGAAGTCACCGGTCCTGTGGTTTTAAAGGGTTTCCATCCCTTCACCACGCTCCCGGTCTTGTCGTACGAGTATATGAGTCTGTCTTCTCCTGCTATAAGCAATCTGTAATCGCGGTTATTGTCATAATCGAAGAGGGCCGGCGGACTGGTGGCGGGTGATCTCAGCCTCACCGGGTAGCGTTCAACATAATTGCCGTTCCGGTCGAGAAGATGAAGGTAGTTTCTGCCCGAAAACAGCAACTGGTATTTGCCGTTCCTGTAATAATCGATCATAAAGACGTTACCGTTGATCCTCTCCTGCAGCGGTACCTTCCAGAGCACCCTCCCTGCACTGTTTATCAGGTAGGCATTTCCCTTCAGATCCTGGACAAAGATCTCTCTGGCACCTGTATTATGGTTGGTGAAAAAGAAGGGTTTGATGCCTGCGGTGGTATCCAGAAGAGTCTCCCATTCAGTGGCCGGGTCTGCCCTCACCTCATCCGCGAACAATACCGACAGGCTGTTGTATATCATGTCATTGCTCGAAGCGAACTGAAAACCGGCGGCCTGGATCTTGTCAAGCGAACCCTTGTTCGCCCTTAATCCCTTTATTATCTGATCGTTCAGGAAAAGAGCCAGGTAATCGATTATTCCGGAGGGTACGCAGTAGAAGAGATAACCGGCACGGCTTGGCAGGGTCGTCTCAAACTCGCGGTACGCCGGATCGTTGGCCAGCG
Source organism: Bacteroidales bacterium (assembly GCA_019429325.1). Lineage (GTDB taxonomy): Bacteria > Bacteroidota > Bacteroidia > Bacteroidales > VadinHA17 > LD21. The sequence continues at coordinate 2,203 of JAHYJA010000084.1, read as the reverse complement.
TTTTATTGAGCAGATTGTCATAAAGGAATCGCGACACGGGGACATAGGAGCTTCCCGATATCATGAAATTGTCGTGGAAGGTAAAATACTTCTCCCCGACGCCCGGAGCGAAATCACCCGCAATCCCCTGAATGATACCCTCCCCGTTTAGCTGGTATACGGGAATCTTTGTCTGGTCATCGGGCTGAAAATGAAAGAGAGGCGATCCCGATCGTGCCATATCAATAAAAACCTGCTCGCACATTACCCGGTTGGTCAGCTCGTAGATCATCAGTGTGTTTTCGCCCACCGGCCTCCCTTTGATGTTAAACCAGGCCCTGGTAATCTCGTCGCCCATCCATGGCTTCAGCTTTACTGCCAGATCGCTCATTTTCTCGGAATCCTTTTGCGGCAGCACAATGGTCTCGAAAAGGGCAGTCGATGCCGGCAGTATCCTGAAAGTTTTCAGTGTCCCCGATGTAACCGTTTTATATCTGGAAAGCAGATCAGCGGAATCGGATATTTCAGCGAAACCACTGATAATCAATCCCTTTTCGTTTATGATAATATCGCCGCAGGCGCTGCCCGCAAGCCTTGCAATCTTGTCAGGCAGATCGGGCCGGCCGGCGCCCAGAAGTGATCCCGTCAGTTCCGGCAGGTTTCCGAAAATAACAAAAACCTTGGTTTCATTTCTGCCCGAAGCAAGCAGAACCCTCGTAAACCCGCGGCTCTGCCTGATGTCAGGATCACGTGTCCCCTGCTGGCTCCCTCTTTTCATCATGGCCGCCGAACTGCTGCATGTAAGCAGTCCCGAACCGGTACTCAGAAAAATTGTATCCTTCCTGTTTCCCTGAACGAAGGGGATCACGAGAAGGGAGATGCCTCCGCGGTTCATTTCAACCACCCCTGGTATCTCCGCCGCCTGCATCACATCCCTGACCTGCCGCAATTTTATCTCAGCCGGTATAACCATTGAGAGGAATGGTACAAGTTTTCCGGATCCCGAAGGATGAAAGGAGATGAGAGTGGTCCCTCCATCCATTATCTTTTTAATGGCCGGCCTGCTCATCAGGCCGGACAGATATTTCAGCCTTGCATTGAATTCGTTAAGTTCCTGAACCTTTGCCAGTTCCCCGAAGAGTCCCGCCTCGCCTGTTATGCTATTGATGAAGCTCTGAAAATCTGACGTTTCTATCAGGATACAGGCATCCGCAGCGATGGCCTTGTAGGGATCGGTCAGCAGATCCTTCCTGTCCCTGTGGAGGAAATAGCCAATCAGTACAATTCCTGCCGCAAGTGCAGGCAATAAGGCTATTGCGATCCTTTTCCTCATTTCCCGATAACTCTGTTAATAATTCCCAAATTTATAAAATCTGGCACGCATTTTGATCTAAGTTTTACACAGGCAATCTCAATCATATACTTGATCCATCAGGGCAGCCAGGTTAATTTAACCTGGCTTTTTTTTCAGAAAGACCTGTAGCCGATTATCTCCCTCACTTCCCTTACTGTACGTGATGCACTGATCCTGGCTTTTTCGGCTCCTTCCCTGACCACCCTTGCCATATAGTCGCGGTCATTAAGAATATCATTTATCCTCTGGCGGATGGGATCGGTTACCCTGATAATATCCTCTGCCAGCTGCTTCTTCATCTCACCGTAGCGGATCTCGCATGTTGAGTACTTTTCAGTGAAATATTTTACTGTCGCCTGCTCCGATACCACGTTCATTATTGTGAAGAGGTTCTTGACCGGGCCTGAAGGCTTCAGTCCCGGCTCAGCCGGTCCCGTGTCCGTAACCGCTCTCATGACCTTTTTTCTTATTTCAGCGGGCGAGTCGGCAAGGAATATCCCGTTCCCTTCGCTTTTACCCATTTTCCCGGTACCATCAAGACCGGGAATTTTTATAAGCTGTTTCCCGAAATTATACGCGTCGGGCTCGGGAAAATAATCGACTCCGTACATGGTGTTAAAGCGGCGGGCGAAGCGCCTGGTCATCTCAAGATGCTGTTCCTGGTCCTTCCCCACCGGTACCTTGTTTGCTTTGTGGATGATGATGTCGGCAGCCATCAGTACCGGATAGGTAAGGAGGCCCGCATTTATGTTGTCAGGCTGTTTCCTGATCTTTTCCTTGAAGGATGTGGTACGTTCCAGTTCACCTACATAGGCGCTCATGTTGAGAAGGAGATACAGTTCGGTTACTTCAGGCACATCGCTCTGGATA
>JAHYJA010000083.1 GCA_019429325.1 Bacteroidales bacterium | reverse complement strand
ATTCTGACCATATCCCTCAGTAGAAGTATTACTTTGTCTTCAAGGAGCTTGTCAGCAATTCTTTTAGCTTCGTCTTCGCGCTTCAGTGTCTCCCTGGCGTAATTACTGACCTGGTCGTCGGTCGCGTAATATAAACCATATTGCCCGAACTGATAGCGGGTAATCCTTTCGGCTTCCTCCATAAGCTCTTCTTCGGTAATCCTTACTTCGTTCAGTTTAGCAATCTTATTTCTGATGAGCTGCCATTTCAGGTCGGTTCTGAAGCTGTCAAATTCCTTGTTTATAAGTTCTTCTGTAGTCTTTTCGTTCACTCTCAGGAGCCATTTTTTGAGAAACTCCTCAGGGAGGTCAAATTCGCACTTTTCAATTGCCAGTTTCTTAAGGTCGAGAGCAAGTTTATAGTCAGACTCATGCTTAAGACTGGCGCTGATCTCATCTTCAATCTTTTTCATGAATTCCTCTTCAGAAGTCACGACACCCGGGCCATATATCCTGTCGAAAAGTTCCGGCCCCACTTCAGCAGGGGTGAAACGGGTTATCTCACGTATTGTGAAGCGGAAATTGCCTGTGACCCCGGTTGCATCCTCTTTGGGGATCTTGAGAAGCCCGGCAATCTCATTATCGTTGGGCAGGGCTTTCCGGAGGTCAAAATCGATAAACTCATTTCCGGACCGCCCGAGAAACTGTTTTTTTATTTCTTCATCTTTTATGAGGTCGGTTGCCAGTGTGGCCTCATCATGGGATACTCCTTCCGGCAACGGATTGTTCAGTTCATCCAGGGCTTCAATCCTTCCCTTAAGGATGTCTTTATCTTCAGAAATCTCTGCATTGCGGAACTCGCCGAACCGACGGGTGTAATTCTGCAGATAATCATTCTTCATTTTCTCATCGACGGAGATTGTATAACCCGTCACTTTGTTCTTCCTGTTTAATTTAAGTTCGAAAAGCGGAGCCAGACCAAGCTCGAACGAAAAGGTAAAGTCCTCCCTGGTATCAAAGTCAGCCAGCTCATTATCATCCTGTTTTGAAAGAGGATCTCCCAGGATATCAAGCTTTTCTTCTTTCAGGTATTCGCTGATACTCTCTGATACAATTTTATTGATCTCCTCAAGTTGAACCGCTTTGCCGTACATTTTCCGGACCAGGCCCATGGGCACCATGCCCGGACGGAAACCTTTTACTGTGGCTTTTCTCCGGTAGTCCCTCAGCACCTTCTCCACCTTATCGTCGTAGTCAGCTTTTTCGACATGCACCTTAAGGACCGCATTCAGGTCATCAATATTTTCTCTGGTAATATTCATTTTAAGTCTGTTAAATTCTAAAGAAAGAGCTCGCAGTTATATTATATTGTATTGCCGGAGGCTCATTTATTATTGTGCGGATGAAGGGACTCGAACCCCCACGTCTGTAAAGACACAAGATCCTAAGTCTTGCTCGGCTACCAATTACGACACATCCGCAGAAATTTCCGGCAAAAGTATGGAAAATTATTCTCATTACAAACTGGGAGAGCTACCTGCGTAATTCAAAGTTCTTACCAAGGTATACTTTTCTTACATGCTCGTCTTCAGCAAGTTGGGCGGAAGTGCCCGATTTCAGGATACGGCCTTCGAACAGGAGATAGGCACGATCGGTTATCGAGAGCGTTTCGTGAACGTTATGATCGGTTATCAGAATACCGATATTCTTTTCGCTGAGACTGGATACAATTTCCTGGATATCCTCTACGGCAATGGGATCGACTCCAGCGAAAGGCTCGTCAAGAAGGATGAATTTTGGTTTAAGAGCAAGCGCCCTTGCAATTTCGGTGCGTCTTCTTTCTCCCCCTGAAAGCTGTATGCCCTTGTTTTTTCTTATTTTCAGAAGTCCGAATTCATTAAGCAGGGTCTCCATCCTCTCGGCCTGTTCATCTGCCGGAAGTCCCGACATCTGAAGGACGGCGCGCATGTTATCCTCGACAGAGAGGTTCCGGAATATTGATGCTTCCTGGGCAAGGTAACCTATGCCAAGGCGGGCACGCTTATATACCGGCAGACCGGTAATCTCATTATCATCAAGGAATATCCTTCCTTCCCTGGGTCTGATGAGTCCGACGATCATGTAGAAGGATGTGGTTTTGCCGGCCCCGTTCGGACCAAGCAGTCCCACAATCTCCCCCTGCTCAACCTCAATGGAAACATGGTCTACAACTGTCCGCTTGCGGTATTTCTTTACGAGATTGTCAGTATATAATTTCATGCAAGGCTCCCTCCTGTAAAAGTTTCAAATCAGTCTGAGCTACCCTGGTTCATGAACTCCTCCCTCTCCTTCTCTTTCTTCTTCATGACTCTTTTGGAGATGCCGATGCCCACCTGGTAGAGGATCAACAGCGGAACACCTACCAGAAGCTGGGAAAAAATATCAGGCGGAGTGATTATCGCCGACAGAACAACTATCACGACGATCGCATGCTTACGGTACTTTATCATGATGGTGGGGGTGATGATACCCACCTTGGTAAGGAAAAAGGTGATGATCGGAAGCTCAAAGATCAAACCAACGGCAAGGCAGATCGAGGAGATGGTGCCGATATAGGATCGCACATAGATCTGGTTAGCTACAGTGGCGCTTATTTCATAGGATCCGAGAAAATGAATAGAGAGCGGTACCAGCATGAAATAACCGAAAAGAACACCGGCAAAGAAGAGGAGCGAAGCGATCAGCACGACTCCTCTTGTATACTGGGCCTCATTTGAATGAAGAGCAGGTTTGAAGAACCTCCAGAATTCCCACAGGATGACCGGAAAGGCAAGGATAAGTCCCGCAACAAGCGAAACAGCTATATGCGTGGTGAGCTGGCCTGCCATCTTTATATTAATGAGTTCAAGCGGACGGGTATTGATACAAAGGAGGTTGGTCCTTAAAAGCTGTCCAAGCTGACATAATACCCGGTTGGTAAAGAACTCCGGCGTTTTCGGGGCAAGGATCACTCTGTCAAAGATGATGTTCTTAAAAAGAAATGCAACAACCATCAGAATGACAATGGCAAGTATAGAGCGTATTATATGCCACCTCAGTTCCTCCAGATGTTCCAGGAACGACATCTCTCCTTCACCTGATTTCCCGTTCTTCCTTTTGGCCGCCATCCTCAGTGAATATTAATTAGTTCAAAATTACAGCCTGTAAAGATGATAAATCTTATTTAGCAAAACAATATCAATCTCTGCCCGTTAAAAAAATCCCGGATTTTAAAATTTGTTAATTCCTTTTTGTTAATAATTCAAAAATTTCCGGATTTAATTAAGAAATTATTTAACTTTATATAGATTGTTGAAACGAATAATTTGCAGAAAGGTAATATCACCGGGGAGTAAAAATGGAGAAAGATTCAATTATTCACGATTATTTAAAGAAGTATTTCGGATTTGACACCTTTAAAGGCAACCAGGAATCGATAATAAATAATATCCTTGCCGGAAGGGATACATTTGTCCTGATGCCGACAGGCGGAGGCAAATCACTTTGTTATCAGCTGCCGGCTGTAATCAAGGAGGGGACGGCTATTGTCATCTCCCCGCTGATAGCACTCATGAAGAACCAGGTTGATGCCATGCGCAACTTCAGCACAAATGATGATGTTGCCCATTTCCTCAACTCATCACTGACCAAGGCTGAGAGCACCAGGGTCAAAAAGGATGTGCTGTCAGGCAAGGCAAAATTACTTTACGTTGCTCCCGAATCTCTGACGAAGGAAGACAATATTGAGTTTCTCAGGAATGTGAAAATCTCTTTCTATGCCATCGACGAAGCCCACTGTATCTCGGAATGGGGACATGATTTCAGGCCCGAGTATCGAAGAATACGGCCTATAGTGGATATGATAGGCAGATCTCCCATCATTGCGCTTACTGCCACCGCCACCCCAAAGGTCCAGCACGATATTCAGAAGAACCTCGGAATTCTCAATGCCGATATTTTTAAATCATCGTTCAACCGTCCTAACCTCTACTATGAGGTGAAGTCGAAGCAGGAGGTCACAAAGGAGATCATCAGGTATATAAAGAACAATCCCGGCAAATCAGGAATAATCTATTGCCTCAGCAGAAAGAAAGTGGAGGAGATGGCCGAGACTCTTAAAGTCAATGGCATTAAGGCACTTCCGTATCATGCCGGAATGGATTCCGCTACACGTACGCTGAATCAGGACAAATTTCTGATGGAGGAGGCTGATATAATTGTTGCCACCATTGCCTTCGGGATGGGTATCGACAAGCCCGATGTAAGATTTGTTATTCATTATGACATCCCGAAGAGCCTTGAGGGTTATTACCAGGAGACAGGACGCGCCGGCCGGGATGGAGGAGAAGGGAATTGCATCGCATATTACAGTTACAACGATATCCTGAAGCTCGAGAAGTTCATGCAGGGGAAGCCCATTGCCGAACAGGAGATTGGGAAACAACTTCTTCTCGAAACAGTCTCTTATGCCGAGTCGTCGGTTTGCAGGCGTAAGCTTCTGCTCCACTATTTCGGCGAAGAGTACCTTAAGGAGAATTGTGAAGCCTGCGATAATTGCCTCCACCCTAAAGCTCAGTTTGAAGGTAATGAGGCAATTGTAAATGTCCTTGAGACAGTTCTGGCTGTTAAGGAAAAATTCAAGGCGGACCATATTGCCAATATTCTGTCGGGAAAGGTTACATCGGCAATCAAGTCGTACAAGCACCATAAGCTTGAGTTTTTCGGAATGGGAGAAGATAAGGATGAGAAGTTCTGGAACATGGTCATAAGACAATCACTTATTGCCAAGTTCCTGACAAAGGATATTGAGCATTACGGCCTCCTGAAGGTTACCCAGAACGGACTGGCTTTTCTCGAAAACCCAACCTCCTTTATGCTGGCAGAGGATCATGACTATGCCGATACGTCTGATGAGGAAAATGCATTCGGAGCGCGCACTGCTGCGGTGGATGAAGAGCTTTTCAGCATCCTCAAGGACCTTAGGAAAAAGATATCAAAGCAGAAAGAGGTCCCGCCATTCGTGATATTCCAGGATCCTTCGCTCGAAGATATGGCGATCCAGTATCCCATAACCCTTGAAGAGCTTCAGAATATTTCAGGAGTGGGAGCGGGGAAAGCCCAGAGGTACGGAAAGGAGTTTGTTGATATTTTAAAGAAGTATGTCGAGGAGAAGGAGATTATAAGACCTCTTGACATGGTTGTAAAATCCGTGGTGAATAAATCGGGATTGAAGGTCTATATCATCCAGAGCATCGACATGAAGAGGCCCCTCGAAGACATTGCTGAGGCTAAAGGACTTGAGATGGAGGAGCTTATCTCAGAAATTGAGGCTATAGTCAATGCAGGCACCAGGATCAATCTCGACTATTATATTAATCTTGTCATTGACGAAGAGCGTCAGCACGACATTTTTTCATATTACAAGGAAGAAGCTGAATCTGATTCGCTCGAAGAGGCGATCGGCGAGCTTGGAAATGAGTTCGAGGAAGAAGAGATACGTCTTATGAGGATAAAGTTCCTCTCTGAGATGGGAAACTGAATTCCCTTCCGCCTGAGGTAAATAGTGAATAGAAAAAAACGGACATTACATAGAAGGGGTAGATCACCTGCGCCGGTAAGAACCATTTCATCAGCCTCTGCTCAGAGTATCGCGAAGCAGTATTCTGCAGGATTAGAAAATCCGGGACCGATTTTACAAAAAATACTGTTACAAGCGCAGGCAGGAAAAGCTTATTTGCCAATGTTGCGGCAAGGAGGGAGATCTCCAGGCTGATTGTGAAAAATGTCACAATTGCAAGGCATATCGTCAGAGGATCCCTGTAAGCCCCGCCTTTGGAGATCCACCTTCTTCTCTGCTTTAAATATTCAGATAGTCTGCCGGCCGGTGATGCAATCACCATCGATCCGGGCGACTCGAGCCAACTTATCGCTGAGCCCCTCTCGTTTTTCAGGCTGTGCATAAGGAAGATGTCATCACCGGAAGCAATCTTCAGATGGAGGTTATGCGAGTGGCGCATGTAAACCTCCCTCGTAAATGCCAGGCTGGCCCCGTTGCACATCACCGGACTTCCGGCAAGAGCTGTTCCTGCGGTTATTCCCTGCAGGCCCAGGAACTCGAGTTCCTGGAACTTTCCGAAGAATCCGGGGCTCCTTCCGAGCTTAACCGGACAGATTATCATATCCGGTTTAAAGTCATTATGGAAAGATGTGATCGTGCTGATCCATCCGTTACCCATCCGGCAGTCGGCATCAGTTGTTATTATCAGTCTGCCCTTTGACGATCCGATACCGGTTCTGATAGCACTTTTTTTGCCCGATCCTTCATTTGAAATCACTTTCAGGTTTATTAATCCCTTAAAAGTGGAAGCTATGCCGGCAGTCTGGTCATCGGAGTTATCATCAACAACGATAACCTCAAAAAGATGAGGGGGATAATCCTGAACGGCCAGGTCTTTCAGAAGCTTTTCAATGTTTTTTTCCTCGTTCCGGCATGCAATTATGACGGAAACTGACTCCTCCGGAACTTTTCCTGGCCTGTAAGTACTGGCTTTAAGAAGATGCCGGTAGATAACCAGGAAGAGTATCAGGTAGGGTAGGGTTAATATTGCAGGTATCCAGTACATTCTAAAAACATTCAGCAATTCAAAACAAACCCTTCGGTCTTCCGTCTTCCCCTAATATTCGTCCCATCCCCTGATGGCCAGGTCGTCGATGCTCAGACGGCAGAATGCCAGGATAAACGCGCTTGCCAGCCTGGCATTTGTCAGAAGCGGAACATTATAATCGACTGCCGCCCTTCTTATGGAATAGTCGTTGTCAAGCTCCGAGGGACTAAGGTTCTTGGGGATATTTACAACCAGATCAACCTCCCGCGACTGTATAAGTTCAATGGTGTTAGGGCTTTTCTTCTCGTCGGGCCAGTATGCGACATGTGCATCGATACCGGCATTCTTCAGAAATTGCTGTGTCCCTCTGGTCGCATATAATTTGTGTCCCCTCTCCCGCAGAGCCCTGGCGCTGTTGATAAGTTCCACTTTTGATCTGGCCGGCCCTGTAGAGAGCAGGATGCTTTTAACCGGTACCCTGTATCCGACGGAGAACATAGCCTTCAGGATCGCTTCATAAAAGCCTTCTCCGATACAACCCACCTCACCCGTCGATGACATGTCGACGCCCAGCACAGGGTCAGCCTTTGCAAGCCTGGAGAAGCTGAATTGCGGGGCCTTCACACCCACATAGTCGAGATCGAACACCGATTTATGGGGTTTTTCAACGGGAATACCCAGCATGACTTTCGTGGCAAGATCGATGAGGTTGGTTTTCAATACCTTCGAGACGAAAGGCATACTACGGCTGGCCCTGAGGTTACATTCAATGACTTTTATATTGTTGTCCTTGGCAAGAAACTGGATGTTGAAGGGCCCTGTTATATTAAGCTCCCTTGAGATAAGACGCGATATGCGCTTTATACGCCTGGCTGTCTCGAAATAGATCTTTTGTGCGGGAAATACCATCGTTGCATCCCCGGAGTGAACACCCGCAAACTCCACATGCTCGCTGATCGCGTAGGTTATTATATCACCCTCCCTGGCCACGGCATCGATCTCGATCTCCTTGGCATTCTCAATGAATTCCGTGACAACCACCGGGTATTGTTTTGAAACCTGCGATGCGAGCTCAAGATAATGCGATAATTCATGCCTGTTTGATACCACATTCATTGCGGCGCCTGAAAGAACATATGAGGGTCTTATAAGAACAGGGAACCCTATCCTGTCGACAAACTCAAAAATGTCTTCAGTGGATGAGAGCTCTTTCCACTGCGGCTGATCAATCCCCAGGATATCGCACATGTGCGAGAATTTATGCCTGTTCTCGGCTCTGTCGATCGATACCGGGGATGTACCGAGGACATGCACATTTTCTCTCATAAGCCTCATGGCAAGGTTGTTGGGTATCTGTCCGCCGACAGACAGAATAACGCCGGCCGGTACTTCAAGATCAATAATGTCAAGGACACGTTCAAAAGTCAGTTCATCGAAATAGAGCCTTTCGCAGATGTCATAATCGGTGCTTACAGTCTCGGGGTTGTAGTTTATCATAACCGACCTGAGTCCCTCTTTTCTTATTGTCTCGATTGCGTTCACCGAGCACCAGTCAAATTCAACGGATGATCCGATCCTGTATGCTCCCGAACCGAGGACGATAACAGACCTGTCGTCATTTTCATAAGCAATATCATGCTCAGAGCCGCTGTAGGTAAGATAGAGGTAATTTGTTACGGCAGGGTATTCGGCAGCGAGAGTGTCGATCTGTTTAACGTAAGGCACTATGCCCAGCGATTTCCGGTGTCTCCTTACGGTCATCAGGTCATCATTGATCTGCTGCGGACCAGAGTCAAAGATGTGGCGGGCGATCTGAAAATCACTGAATCCGTTTATTTTGGCATGGGTGAGCAGTTCATGCGGGAGTGATTCAAGTGTATTGTACAGGCACAGCTCATTTTTGATGGCAATGATATTCTTTAGTTTAAAGAGGAACCATTTGTCAATTTTTGTGAGCTCATGGATCCTTTCCACGGGCATTTCCATTTCAAGAGCCTCAGCAATTGAAAATATCCTCATGTCGGTAGGTTCGGCGAGCTCGCGCTCGATATCCTCAAATCCGAGGTTCCTGTTGCCGGTAAACCCGTGCATGCCCTGACCTATCATCCTGAGCCCCTTCTGTATAGCCTCTTCGAATGTTCTTCCGATCGACATTATCTCACCCACACTCTTCATACTGCTGCCGATAAGATGCGAAACACCCTCGAATTTATTAAGGTCCCACCGGGGTATTTTACACACTATATAATCGAGAGCCGGTTCGAAGCATGCTGTAGTATCACCGGTAACAGAGTTTTTGAGCTCATGCAGGCCATAGCCCAGCCCGAGCTTCGCAGCGATGAAGGCCAGGGGATAGCCTGTTGCCTTTGAGGCAAGAGCGCTCGATCGCGACAAACGTGCATTGACTTCAATCACCCTGTAATCCTCCGAATCGGGGGCAAGGGCATACTGTACATTGCATTCTCCTATTATACCTATATGCCTTATCAGTCGTATTGATAATTCCCTCAGCTTGTGGTATTCGTTGTTTGTAAGAGTCTGAGAGGGTGCGACCACGATGCTCTCCCCGGTATGGATCCCCAGAGGATCGAAATTTTCCATGTTGCATACGGTGATGCAGTTGTCATATTTGTCTCTGACAACCTCATATTCAACCTCTTTCCATCCCTTTAGCGACTCTTCAACGAGTATTTGGTCGCTGTAGGAAAAGGCTTTTGATGCCATCACTTTCAGCTCTTCCATCGATGTGGCAAATCCGCTTCCCTGGCCCCCAAGGGTATAAGCAGCCCTTATAATGACCGGAAACCCCAGCCGGTCTGCCGCATTTACTGCCTCTTCAGCACTGGCCGCAGCAATGCTTTCAGGGGTTCTTATATCTATTTCCTCAAGCTTCCTTACAAACAGCTCCCTGTCTTCAGTCGCCATTATGGCGGAGACGGGAGTGCCAAGAACCCTTACATTGTGTTTTTCGAATACGCCTGCCCTGTACAGTGTCGTCCCGCAATTAAGCGCAGTCTGCCCTCCGAATGAGAGCAATATTCCGTCGGGTGCCTCTTTCTCAATTACCTTTTCAACAAAATATGGTGTTACCGGAAGGAAATAGATCCTGTCGGCGAGTCCCTCCGAAGTCTGGACGGTTGCTATGTTGGGATTGATCAGAATGGTCCGGATACCCTCTTCCCTCAGAGCTTTCAGCGCCTGCGATCCTGAATAGTCAAACTCCCCTGCCTCGCCGATCTTAAGTGCCCCTGAGCCGAGAATAATCACATTTTTAAAATCATCTTTCATTTCCGGGATTTAGGGTTCAAAAATAGGATATTTTTTTCAATCAGTGTTTGAAATTTAAATATTATGTATAAATTTGCAAAAAAAATGCATAAATATGCAAAAGACAAAAAGGCTTCCTCTGATTGAAAAGATCCTGACGGAAACACTTATTTCATCCCAGGATGAACTACTGAGAAAGCTTAAGTCAAAAGGGATAAGCTGTACACAGGCCACATTGTCGAGAGACCTGAGGCAGCTGGGGGTGAGCAGGGTGCCTGACGGAAGCGGCGGATACAGGTACTCACTGGCTGAAAAAAACGCTTCGCCGGCTGAGAGGGAGACGAAATTGCATATTATCTCAGTTATAAGCGGGATCGTTGAAGCGAAGGGCCTGCTGCTGGTTAAAACAATCCCGGGAAATGCAAGCGCCACTGCATTTTATATCGATAATGCAGGCCGTAAAGAGATTGCAGGAACCATTGCGGGTGACGATACCATACTGGTTATACCGCACGACGGCATTTCCCGTATGCAGGTGCATACCTGCCTGGAGATCATCCTGCCCGGGTTGCATGAGAAGCTGAAGAAGAGTTAATGTTTAAAAATAATTTCTAAAAGAAAAACTAAAATGAAAGAAAAGGTTGTTCTGGCGTACAGTGGTGGTTTAGACACTTCAGTGATTTTGAAATGGCTGATCGAAAAGGATTACGAGGTTATTGCTTTCGTTGCCGACGTAGGTCAGAAGGAAGACTTTGAGGAGTGCAGGAAAAAAGCTCTTTTACTTGGAGCATCGAAAGTAATAATTGCCGACCTTAAAAAGGAATTCATCGACGATTTCGTTCTGAAGGCTATAATGGCCAATGCGGTTTATGAAGACAGATACCTTCTGGGTACCGCGCTGGCCAGGCCGCTTATTGCCAGGAAACAGATTGAAGTGGCGACTGAGGAGGGAGCTGATGCCGTCGCGCACGGTGCCACGGGAAAAGGGAACGACCAGGTAAGGTTTGAACTATGCTATTACGCCCTTAAACCGGGCATCAAAGTAATATCTCCATGGAAAGAGAGGGAATTCCTTGAAGCTTTCAAGGGCAGGACCGACCTTCTCAAATACGCGTCTGAGAGAAAGATACCTGTTAAGGCCAGCATCGACAAGCCCTACAGCGAGGATGATAATATCATGCATATAAGTCATGAGGCAGGTATACTCGAGGATCCGATGTTCTCCATGCAGAAGGGAATGCTCGAAAAGATGGTCATGCCCCAGGATGCCCCCGACAAGGAGACCCGCATAGTAATTCATTTCAAGGACGGACTGCCTGTTAAAGTCATTAATAAGGATGACGGAACGGTGAAGGAAGAATCGTATGAGATGTATGTTTACCTAAACGATATTGCCGGTAAGAACGGTATAGGGCTTCTTGATATGGTGGAGAACAGGTTTGTCGGCATTAAGTCGAGGGGTGTTTACGAAACACCCGGGGCAACAATTTTGCATATTGCCCACAGGGATATTGAGGGTATAGCTATGGACAGGGAGGTTATGAGACTCAGGAATATGCTTACACCCAAGTTCTCGGAACTTATTTACAACGGCTTCTGGTTCAGTCCCGAAATGGAATTTCTCATGGCCGCTATAAAAAAGAGCCAGGAGCTGATCGACGGAAGCGTTCATCTCTGTCTCTATAAAGGCAATGTGATCATCGAAGGCAGGGAATCGCCATCCTCATTGTACGACAAGAAACTGTCAAGCATGGACATCGAAGGTGGTTTTGATCAGACCGACAGCCGGGGCTTTATCAGGATCAATGCCATAAGGCTGATGGCTCACAGGGCTATAGTTGAGGCACGTGAGGGGAGAGGGGAGCGGAAAGAGTAGAGAGAAGAGCGTAGAGCGTAGAGGAGTTACCGGTAATCGGTGATCGGTAATCGGTGATCAGTAATCGGTAATCAGTAAGTCACTAATCAGCAACTCTTACCCGCCAAAGCCTCCTTTGGCCACCGTAGCTTTAGCGAAGGTGGCGGCGACGGCGGGCAGCAACCAGCAACTTAGTTAAATTAATTCAAATAATATGAAACTTTGGGAGAAGGGGATAAACCCGGAACCTGCAATAATTGAGTTCACTGCAGGGCAGGACAGGACGACGGACCTGGCGCTTACAAAATGGGACATTATCGGATCCATGGCACATGTAATAATGCTCGGTGATGTCGGTCTTATCGCGAAAGATGAGAAATCTGAATTGCTGAAGGCCCTCCATTCCCTTTTCAGGCTTAATGAGGAAGGGAAACTTACCCTCGAAGAAGAGGTGGAAGACATCCATACACAGATTGAAAAGGAGATGGGATCGATCCTTGGAACGACCGGGAAGAAGATTCACACCGGCAGATCACGGAACGACCAGGTACTGGTTGACATACGTCTTTGCACAAGGGAGGCTGCCGACATCCTAGCACACCAGATAAAAGAGCTCTTTGACAGGCTGCTTTCACTCAGTGAACAATACAGGGAGGTACTCCTTCCGGGTTACACGCATATGCAGCCGGCCATGGTGTCATCTTTCGGATTGTGGTTCGGTTCATACGCGGAATCCCTTGCAGATGATATCCTTCTGCTGTCAGCTGCCCGTGCGATGAATAACAGGAACCCGCTCGGGACGGCAGCAGGGTACGGCACTACACTTCCCATCAACAGGAGACTTACCACGGAACTGCTTGAATTTGATGACCTGCTTTTCAATTCCGCCTACGCCAGCCTTAGCAGGGGAAAGGTAGAAATGGCTGTATCGTCGGCTCTGGCCTCCGTAGCCCAGACATTGTCGCGCTTCTCAATGGATGTCTGCCTCTATATGGGCTCTGAGTTCAGGTTCATTGATTTTCCAGACGAATACGTTACGGGTTCAAGCATAATGCCACAGAAAAGAAACCCCGATGTGTTTGAACTGATAAGGGGAAGATGCAATATTATACAGACCCTTCCGGTGCAGATCAGCATGCTGGTAAGCAATCTTCCTTCGGGGTACAACAGGGATCTTCAGTTGTTGAAGCAACTGATATTCAGTGCATTTGATGATATCAGAGAATGTGTCGCCATCATGCTGCTGATGCTTAGGAACATAAAGATCAGGAAGAATATAACTGATACACCAATCTATAATAATATCTTCAGCACTGAAGAGGTAAACAGGCTTGTGAAAAACGGGATCCCGTTCAGGGATGCCTATAAGGCGGTGGCCGGTATGGTACGGAACGGGTCCTTTTCAAAGACCTCAGTATCGGATTATACTCATGAGGGGAGTATTGGTAAGCTCTGCAACAGTGAGATATCCGCAATGTTTGGAGAACGATTGAAGAGTTTTAACGGGAAGCAGGCCCCGGCAATGGCAGAAAAGCTGATGGCTTATGCTTCCTGACCCAGGTATTTTCTGATATTTTCAATAAAAAGATCAAAAAGGAAATCGGTGTCTGTCGGTCCTCCCGAGGCTTCAGGATGGAACTGTGTGGAGAAAAAGGGTTTGGTTTTATGTCTCATCCCCTCGTTGGTCCTGTCGTTTATATTAATGAAAAGAGGCTCCCATTCATTATTAAGGGTGTTGTTATCAACTGCGTAACCATGGTTCTGGGATGTGATATAGGCTTTATTGGTCCCTGCCTGAATGATTGGCTGATTATGGCTTCTGTGTCCGTATTTCAGTTTATAGGTGTCAGCCCCTGACGCCAGCGCCATGAGCTGGTTGCCAAGGCATATCCCGAATACAGGCTTGCTGCCGTCCAGCGATCTTCTTATATTACTGATCGTTGCGTCACACATTTTCGGATCACCGGGACCGTTGGTCAGAAAGAGCCCGTCAAAATCCTCATTCTGGTAATCATAATCCCATGGTACCCTTATTATAGTGGTATCCCGCTTTAAAAGATTCCTTATAATATTATATTTAACACCGCAGTCAACAAGGAGGATCCTGTATTTTCCCGAACCATAGATCCGTTTTTCATGGGTGCTCACCTGTGCAACCAGATTGATTCTGTTGGGATCGAAGAAGTCGGTTAGGGTCCCTTCCGGTTCAATTTTTCCCGGCATGGCACCTTTTTCCCGGATCCTTTTCGTGAGTGCACGGGTGTCGATGCCATAGACTCCCGGGATATTGTTTCTTTTCAGCCACTCATCAAGGCTTTCGGTGGCATTCCAGTGGCTGTAATCAAAAGAGTAGTCAGAGACTATCAGCCCGGCGATATGGATTGAAGCCGATTCGTAAAAACGATAAAGATCATTTTCCTCTTCTCTTCCGGGTGCGCCATAGTTGCCCACAAGGGGATATGTAAGACAGAGTATCTGTCCACGGTAAGAAGGATCGGTAAGACTCTCCGGGTAACCGGTCATGGCAGTGTTGAACACGACCTCTCCTGCCGCGGGTATTTCCGAACCGAATGACCGGCCATACCAGGTCGTCCCATCCTCAAGTGTCAACCGTACCTTTACTCTATCCCTCATCACTAACTTCTTAACTTACTCCTCACTCCTCACTCCTCACTCCTCACTCCTCACTCCTCACTCCTCACTCCTCACTCCTCA
>JAHYJA010000082.1 GCA_019429325.1 Bacteroidales bacterium | reverse complement strand
GCGATTACAGGTTTTACGCTGCAGACATGCTTCATCTTTCCGAAACGGCGATTGACTATGTCTGGAATGCATTCTCGGGAAGCTATATAACAAGGGAGGCTCTTGACGTCTGGAAAGAGGTTGGCAGGATAACCAGGGCCGTCGGGCATCGTTTGCCGTCGGATTCCAACTCCGATATAAAGAAATTTGCAGAAAGAATACTCACCCGGATTGAAGCGGTATCGAAAAAGATGCCATCGATAGATCTTGAAAGGGAAAAAATATATTTCTCAGGCCTTCTCTAGTCTGTTTTGATACCCGGGTTTGAACCCGGGTATTGGTCGGAGGTTAATTCCCTGAATAATCAACCCCCTGCAGCAGGCAGTCCCACGGAACCGGAACGGGGGTCTGTCAGGGATTTCCGGTGTCCTATCTCAATGAAGAAACAACTTTAACGAAATCTGCTGGCGTTTTTGTAATCAGAATATTGTCAGGTATTCTCTTTTCTGCCGGTTCAGGGTAATCCGTCAGAATGATCTTTCTTAAAAGAAGGGATTTTCCGATACTGCTGAAATATCCGATTTTTTTTCTTGCGAAATCGAATGCGCCGGAATTGACTACCAGGTAGGTAAATGGCTTGATTTTATGCATTTCTGTCACCTCTGACGCAGGAAGGATCCCGCCGGTAAAAATAACATCGAATCCTCTTTTCCTGAGTACATACTTATAAAACAGGAAGTTGTTATCGGTCAGGTTATCAGATGTGTTAATCATGGCGACCACCGGCTTCGGGTTACCGGTGTATGGCCTCAGTCCGTCATCTTCTATAATTATTAGCTGTCTTATGGTATTTCTGATGAACTGCTCCTGCGCTCTTGAAAGACTTCCTGTCTGCCACAGGATCCGCGATTTTAAAAGCAGGGGCTGAAGGTACTCCGGATAGGCTTTCTCAATGCCCTGGTGCATGATGAACGGCGACAGGGTTTCTTTGAACTGCTTCTCATCGAACCTGATCGCAGACATTAGTACCTTACCTGGCTGAAAATTCCTGTTATGATCATCCTGTCTGCCGCTTATTTCCATTACCTTCCGGGTGAGCTCATCCTCGTTAAGCACAGCGATCTTTGAAATCTTCACCCCGTTCCTGTTGAGATACGCTACATTCAGGATCTTTTTTAGTTCCGATTCATTGTAAGTACGTATATTTGAATCAGTTCTGTCGGGTTCAAGAATCCTGTACCTCTTTTCCCAGATCCTGATTGTATGTGCCTTTATGCCTGAAAAATTCTCGAGGTCCCTGATCGAGAATACATTTAATCCCTCCTCCATGGCTTCCTGTATTAATGTTAATAATATCTACTTTAATACTAAAGTAGAACAATCACATCAAATGAATGTTTAATTAATGTTAATAATATTTAATAATATGTACTTATTGCGGAAAGTTCCCCGTCAATCCGCCTAAGTTTTCCCGCATTATCAGGCAAGCTTATTCCGGTTCCTCGACAAGAATCCTTTTAACGGTTCTTGTTCCGTTGTCGAACATCAGGGTGACCAGATAGATCCCTCTTTTGGGATTATCGAGCCAGATTTTTATAGTTGATTGCGGATTGTTGTATTGAATGCGGTAGATGTCCTGACCTATCATATTGGTTATTTTCACCATGGTAATGTTCCTGTCTGCCTTTATGGTGAAGTTGTTTTCCCTGACCGGGACAGGGTAAATATTAACATTTACGTTGACAGCCTCACTGGCAAAGTTCTTCTGCGAGGCGGTGTTCAACAGGTTAACGGTATCCTTCTGGGCGTGAAGGACAGAGTTTAAGATTAAAAAGAAAGTAATGAGTAGACTTATCCTCATAATCACCGTTTAAGAAACTCTCTCAAAAATTGTGCTAAAGTTAATAAAATTTTTGAATTATTTACATTAAAAGTGATTTTGCTTTTTCAAGGTCCCCCGGAGTATCAATTCCGAAGCTTTCCCAATCGGTGATTGCTGCTCTGATGCGGTAGCCGTTTTCCAGCCATCTGTTCTGTTCAAGCGATTCAGCTTTCTCGAGGCGACTGGCAGGAAGCTCAGTAATTTTCTTCAGGACTTCGGATTTGTAGCCATAAAGCCCGATGTGCTTATAGTATTGATGTTTATGAGACCATTCATATACTTCCGCATCGCGGAAGAAAGGAACAGCGGCGCGGCTGAAATACAATGCATTATTGTTTGCGTCTAAAACAACCTTCGGATGGTTCGGATTGAAGATGTCCTCACCCGGACGGACCCTTCTGACGAGTGTCGCGATCTCAACGGTCCGGTCGCTGAAGCACGACACAAGCATTGTGATCTGCTCCGGCTTGATAAAGGGTTCATCGCCCTGAATATTGATCACTATGTCAGTGGAAATACCTGACTCCAGGGCTATAAGACCGACAGCTTCCGCACAGCGGTCTGTCCCGCTCTGGTGATCAGCAGAGGTTATGACGGCTCTCCCCCCGAAATTAAGCACGGCGTCAAAGATCCTCCTGTCATCAGTTGCGACATAGACAGTATCGAGAGCTTTCATCGTCTGTTCGTAGACTCTCTGTATCATCGTCCTGTCGCCTATCGATGCCAGAGGCTTGCCGGGGAACCTTGAGGAGGCATACCGTGCAGGAATAATGCCAGTCAGCTTATATCCTTTATCTTTTTTCATCCTGCGAATTTACAAAAAAGGAATTTCCCAATGTTTCAAAAATATCTTAAATTCGCACCAACGTTGGGAATCGCATGAAAGAACTCCAGGGCATTAAGCAAAGGTTCGGAATAATAGGCAATTATGACGATCTTAACCGCGCAATAGACATAGCAGTTCAGGTTGCGCCAACCGATCTTTCTGTACTTATAACCGGAGAAAGCGGAACGGGGAAAGAGGTTTTTCCCCAGATAATCCATCATTTCAGCTCAAGAAAGCACGGACAGTATATTGCAGTGAACTGTGGCGCCATACCTGAAGGAACTATCGATTCCGAACTGTTTGGTCATGAAAAGGGTTCATTCACGGGAGCTACCGACAGCAGAAAAGGTTATTTCGAGGTAGCTGACGGAGGGACTATCTTCCTGGATGAAGTGGCTGAACTGCCGTTGTCGACGCAGGTAAGACTTCTGAGAGTTCTTGAGACCGGCGAATATATCAGGGTGGGGTCATCAAAGGTACAAAAGACAAATGTAAGGGTGATCGCCGCAAGTAACGTCGATGTGGTAAAAGCAATCGAGCGTGACAGATTCAGGGAAGATCTCTTTTACCGGCTTAATACAGTACCGGTAAAAATACCGCCACTCAGGGAGAGAGGCGAGGATATCTTTCTTCTCTTCAGAAAATTTGCGGGAGACTTCGCTGAGAAATACAGGATGCCCGCAATAAGGCTGAGCAACGAAGCCAGGAATATTCTGCTTAATTACGCCTGGCCGGGAAACGTAAGACAATTAAAGAATATAACTGAGCAGATTTCAATCATTGAAAGAGAGAGGGAAATAAATGCGGAGACTCTTCATGCATACCTTCCGGATTATACAGGCATCAAACTGCCGGCAGTCATAAAAAAGGAAGACGAAAAATCATTTTCTTCGGAAAGAGAGATCCTGTATAAGATCCTTTTCGACATGAGAAGCGATATGAACGATCTTAAAAAACTGGTGTTTGACCTTATCCGGAGCGAACAGATTGATGTCAGCTTCCAGGAGTCCAACTCCGGGATGATCAACAGTCTTTTCCAGAAACCGGGCAATGATGACGCTGTTGCTGACACCTCCCATGATACCCCTGCACGGCACGGACGCACAGACATTCAGGATACAGAGGAGGTCGTCGAAGAATCCCTGTCACTGGCAGGGAAGGAGGTCGAAATGATAAAAAAGGCTCTTGAGAAGTATAATGGCAAAAGGAAACTTGCTGCAATCGAACTTGGCATTTCCGAAAGAACCCTCTACAGGAAAATCAAGGAATATGAAATTGAACTCTGATCATAGGATACTCTTTCCGGCCATAACGGTTTTGCAGATACTGATTATCTTCAGCCTTAGCACGATACCGGGATGCAAAATAAGCTACTCATTTACGGGTGCCAGCATCTCTCCGCAGGTTAAAACACTCAGTGTTCAGTACTTTCAGAACAGGGCCAGCCTTGTTCAGCCCGGATTAAGTCAGCAACTTACAGATGCTTTGATAGATAAATGCAAAGCACAGACAAACCTTGGAATTACCTCCGGTGTAGGTGATGTGAATTTTGAAGGTGAGATAACCGATTACAACACAAGACCCGGCACCGTTTCTGCCGACGCAAGGGCTGCTGTTAACAGGTTTACAATCTCCGTAAGGGTGAAATTCACCAATGCGGTTGACCCGGACCTGAGCTATGAGCAGACTTTTTCGAGGTATGAAGATTACGACAGCTCCTTTGATCTGAGTGCCGTGGAGGCTGAACTCTCGGGGAAGATCATTACCCTGCTTGTTGAGGATATTTTTAACAGGGCCTTTGTTAACTGGTAACAGTTATGAACAGGAACGACTTTATCAGAATGATCGAAGGGACACATCCTGCAGAACGCCAGATGACAGGGGAGATAAATGAGCTCATCGGGATGTTCCCGTATTTTCAGAGCGCTCACATGCTCCTGCTCAGGATCCTTCAGAATGCGTCTGATATAAGGTTCGAGAATCAGTTAAGATCCTCCGCCATCCACATTGCTGACAGGGAGGTGCTTTATCACCTGCTGAAAAAAGATCATATTTCAGCTGAACCAGCACCAGCAAGGGAAGAGGTTCCCGGGGCAGAGGTTTTTGCTCCCGCGGTGCAGGTTGAAGACCTTCCTGAGGAGGAAATTCCGGCTCCCGGAGTGCAGGACGAAACCATCCCTGAAGATGAAGTTCCGCCTCCGGTCATTCATCCTGAACCAGTTCCGGAAGAGGAGGCTCCTGTATTTCAGGAAACGGAAAGCCACCAGACGGTTATTGAATCTGCAAGGAACAGCGACGATCTGATAAATGAGTTTGAGAAGGAAGCCGGGGAAACAGCTCCGGACACCAGTTCACGATCCGACACGCCTGAGTTTTCACAGTCAATACTGGTATACGCGGAAGGAGATGACGATGCCTATGACAGTTCGGTATTTGTGATCGGTGAAGAATCACTTCCGGGAGAAGAGAGGATAATATATATGGATCCGGGATTCTCGGTCCCTGAAGAGCAGGACCTGCTGGAACTGGAACAGGATCAGCCGGTGGAAGAGGAAGAAATGGAAGCAGGTGAAGACCCCCCCCCGCCTGAATATGAAGAGAGGATATTTGCCAGACAACTGCAGGCCGATCTTATTGACAGGTTCATTTCTGCAAATCCCAGGATCGAGGCACAAACTGTAAAACAGGACCACCCGCCGGAGGATATGTCCGGACCTTTTGTCGAAGAGAAGGGAGGATTCGTATCAGAAACACTTGCCAGGATCTATATAAATCAGGGATACTATTCAAAGGCGATAGATATTTATGAAAAGTTAATTTTGAAATTTCCGGAAAAAAGTAGTTACTTTGCGGCTCAAATTGAGAAAGTAAAAGAGTTAATAAAATAATAGAGAGATGGGAATTTATATTTTAGTATCGGTTCTGGTCATAATAGCATGCTTCCTTCAGATTCTGATCGTTCTGGTTCAGAATTCCAAGGGAGGGGGCCTGGCAGCCAATTTCACATCCACAGGCCAGTCGATGGGTATCAGGAAAACAGCAGACTTCCTTGAGAAATCCACATGGACGCTTGCCGCTGCAATCCTTATCCTTTGTGTCGTTTCTACCGCATCAATCCCCAGAGGCGAGACATCAGGCCGTTCAAGGATTGAAAGTCAGATACAAAATGCAGTCGATCCGAATGCAATCCCGACACTGCCTACTGCAGTTCCTCCTTCAACATCCACCACACCATCAGAAACACAGAACCCTCCGGAGTAGATAAACGCTTCCGGCCGGAAAATATCCAAAGTGTCAGTTTGTCACATACTGACACTTTTTAAATTATCTCATAATTAACTAATAATCAAGACATTGCATGGCAAGGACGATTTTTACTGTTTTGTTTTGGCAGTTAAATTAAGCCTTTGAACAGCTCATTTATCCAAAATGACACTAATTTTCGTTTGGCATGGAATATGCTAAATAAGGAAGTCGGAAAATCGATGTTTAACTTTAAAACTAAATAAAAATGGCACAATTAAAAGGTAAAGTATTGGCAGGAAAGGTTTTGGTAAAACCTGATGAGGCTGAAGCCACAACTGCCAGCGGGATTATTATTCCTGACTCAGCAAAGGAAAAACCAAGGCAGGGCAAGGTGATACTTGTAGGGGCTCCAAAAAAGGATGAAGAAATGGAAGTAAAGAAGGGTGATGTCGTTCTTTACGGCAAGTATTCCGGACAGGAACTCACGCTCGATGGAGATGATTATCTTCTCATATCACAGTCGGACATACTTTTCATAGCTTAGTTTAAACCAATTAAAATTACAGAATATGGCAAAAGAGATTAAATTCAATATCGAAGCCCGCGCTCTGCTTAAGGAAGGAGTCGATCAGCTGGCTGACGCAGTTAAAGTAACACTCGGCCCGAAAGGCAGGCATGTAGTTCTCGAGAAAAAATTCGGCGCTCCTCTTATCACAAAGGATGGAGTTACAGTTGCAAAGGAAATAGAACTATCGAACGGCTACAGGAACATGGGTGCCCAGATGGTCAAGGAAGTTGCTTCAAAAACCGGTGAGATAGCCGGGGATGGCACAACTACCGCTACCCTTCTGGCTCAGGCCATCATCAATGTGGGATTGAAGAACATTACAGCCGGCGCAAATCCGATGGACGTGAAAAGGGGTATCGACAAGGCCGTTGAAAAAGTCATCAAGCATATCAATTCGCAGGCAAAAGTTATAGGTGACGATCTCAACAAGATTGAGCAGGTTGCCAGGATTTCAGCAAATGATGATCATGAAATTGGTAAGCTTATTGCCGAAGCTATGAGCAAGGTCAAGAAGGAAGGTGTAATAACCGTTGAGGAATCAAAGGGAACAACCACTTCTGTTGAGGTCGTTGAGGGGATGCAGTTCGACCGCGGTTATATATCCGCTTATTTCGTTACCAATGCGGAAAAGATGGAAGCTGACCTGGACAATCCTTATATCCTTATTTATGACAAGAAGGTTTCCACGATGAAAGACCTTCTCCCCATCCTTGAAACAACTGCACAGACAGGCCGTCCATTGCTTATTATTTCGGAAGATGTTGAGGGTGAGGCTCTTGCTACACTTGTTGTCAACCGTCTGCGCGGATCGCTGAAGGTTTGCGCCGTGAAGGCTCCGGGATTTGGTGACAGGAGAAAAGAGATGCTCGAGGATATCGCGATACTTACCGGCGGTACTGTAATTTCAGAAGAAAAAGGCCTTAAGCTTGAGCATGCCACACTTGATATGCTTGGCAATTCAGATAAAGTGACGGTCAACAAGGAGAACACCACAGTTGTTAACGGTGCCGGCGACAAGGAGATGATAAAAGCCCGCATTGCCCAGATAAAGCAGCAGATGACCACTACCACATCGGATTACGACAAGGAGAAGCTCCAGGAGCGTCTTGCCAAACTGTCAGGCGGTGTTGCAGTTCTTTATATAGGCGCAGCTTCGGAGGTGGAAATGAAGGAGAAGAAGGACAGGGTTGATGACTCGCTGCATGCAACACGCGCTGCAATAGAGGAAGGAATTGTTCCGGGCGGAGGTGTGGCCTATATACGTGCCATGGCAGCTCTTGAAGGGCTGAAGGGCGATAACGATGATCAGACAACCGGAATTGAAATAATAAAGCGTTCTATTGAGGAGCCGCTGAGGCAGATTGCTGAAAATGCCGGAAGGGAAGGTGCAGTTGTTGCTCAGAACGTGAAGGCAGGGAAAGGTGACTTCGGTTATAACGCTCAGACCGATAAATATGAGAAATTATATACATCGGGTGTTATCGATCCGGCGAAGGTTGTACGTATCGCCCTTGAGAACGCAGCATCTGTAGCAGGTATGTTCCTGACAACCGAAGCTGTTGTTGTTGAGGAGAAAGAAGAGAATCCCCCGATGCCACCGCAGGGAATGGGCGGCGGAATGCCGGGTATGATGTAATCAGTCAGTCAATAGGTAATTGTGAGGCCGGGTCAGAGATCCGGCCTTGCATTTTTTATATATATTTGCACCTGATTTTAAGACAGGCCAATGGATAACATTCGTAATTTCTGTATCATAGCCCATATCGACCATGGAAAGAGCACCCTGGCCGACCGCCTGCTTGAGAAAACAAACACCATTGGAGTACGTGAATTCCAGGAACAGGTCCTCGACGACATGGACCTTGAGAGGGAGAGGGGGATCACTATTAAGAGCCATGCCATTCAGATGGAATATTTTCATGAGGACAGGAAATACATACTTAACCTTATCGATACTCCCGGCCATGTTGATTTCTCCTATGAAGTCTCCAGATCAATTGCGGCTTGCGAAGGTGCACTTCTCGTTGTTGATGCAACGCAGGGAATTCAGGCACAGACGATCTCCAATCTTTACAAGGCCCTGGATCACAATCTTGAGATAATTCCCGTGCTGAATAAGATGGATATGGCGAGCGCTATGCCTGAGGATGTTAAGGATCAGATCGTTGACCTTACCGGATGCGACCGGGAGGAAATCATAGAAGCCAGCGCAAAGACCGGAGCAGGAATCGAAAAAATCCTGACCGGGATCATCCGCCGGATCCCTCCCCCCGCAGGAGACCCGGATGCACCTCTTCAGGCCCTTATCTTCGATTCGATCTTCAATTCCTTCAGGGGCATTATAGCTTACTTCAGGATCATTAACGGTACTGTTTCCACAGGCGACCATGTTATGTTCTTCAGCACCGGACATGAATATGATGCAGATGAGATCGGGGTTCTGAAACTCAAACAGGTGCCACGGGAAAAAATGAGCGTGGGAGATGTCGGTTACATTATATCAGGAATAAAGGATTCCAGCGAGGTAAAGGTGGGGGACACGATAACTCATGTTAAGAATCCCTGCAAGAATGCCATTTCAGGATTTGAGGATGTGAAACCGATGGTTTTTGCAGGCATATACCCTGTCGATGCCGATGAATACGAGAACCTGAGATCTTCGATCGAGAAGCTGCAGCTGAATGATGCCTCACTCTCATTTGTACCGGAGTCTTCAGCGGCACTGGGTTTTGGTTTCAGATGCGGGTTCCTCGGGCTGTTGCATATGGAGATCGTCCAGGAACGCCTCGACAGGGAGTTTGGGCTGGATGTAATTACCACTGTGCCGAACGTATCCTTTAAAGTATATACCACTAAGGGAGAGGAGATTGATGTCCATAACCCTTCGGGCCTGCCACCCGTCAACCATATCGACAGGATAGAGGAACCCTACATAATTGCCCAGGTAATTACCAAATCTGATTATGTGGGACCTATAATGAACCTGGGTATAGATAAGCGGGGAATTCTGAAGAACCAAATCTACCTTACGAAAGACAGGGTTGAGCTGACCTTTGAGATGCCCCTCTCCGAGATAGTTTTTGATTTTTACGATAAACTGAAAAGTATATCGAAGGGCTATGCTTCATTCGATTATTATTATACGTCCTACCGTAAAGCCGATCTTGTCAGGCTCGATATTCTCCTGAACGGCGAAATGGTGGATGCTCTTTCCACGCTCATTTACAGAGGTAATGCTTACGATTTTGGCCGGAAAATGTGCGTAAAACTGAAGGAACTGATACCCCGCCAGCAATTTGATATTGCTATCCAGGCAGCCATAGGGGCGAAGATAATCTCAAGGGAAACTGTAAAGGCTGTGAGAAAAGATGTAACTGCGAAATGCTATGGAGGCGATATTACAAGAAAAAGAAAACTGCTCGAAAAGCAGAAGAAGGGAAAGAAGCGGATGAGGCAGGTCGGAAACGTCGAAGTTCCGCAACAGGCCTTTCTTGCAGTCCTGAAGCTCGACTGACATTTGCATCCGGTTCTCCCGGAAACCTGGTAAGTCAGAAATTTTTCCCCAGGATATTGACTGATTGAAAAAAATTATTAATTTGGCTGTCCGAAAATAGGGTGAAACAAATAATTTAACCCTGTTGACTAACCTCA
Source organism: Bacteroidales bacterium (assembly GCA_019429325.1). GTDB lineage: Bacteria > Bacteroidota > Bacteroidia > Bacteroidales > VadinHA17 > LD21. The sequence goes on along the minus strand of JAHYJA010000082.1, from coordinate 4,357 downwards.
ACTTATTACCCTGACCTGCCAGCCGGATCAGGGTAATTTATTTCAGGTAAGCAGTTTATAACCCCTCCCGTGTACGTTCAGGATTTTTACCGAGGGATCTTTCTTCAGGTACTTTCTAAGCCTTGTTATGTAGACATCCATGCTTCGTGCATTAAAATAGTTGTCGTCAATCCAGATGGTCCTTAGAGCAAAGTTGCGCTCGAGAATATCATTCCTGTGACGACACAACAGTTCAAGAAGCTCAGACTCCTTCGTTGTCAGCTTGATGCTCTGATCCCCGATTGCCAGCAACTGTTTTCTCGTGTCGAAGGTATAATTGCCGATAATGCAGGTCTCTTCCTTAATAACAGAAGCAGGAACAGACGTCCTTCTCAGAATAGCTTCTATGCGGTAGAGAAGTTCTTCCATCGAGAATGGTTTTGTAATATAATCATCTGCCCCTGACCGGAATCCGGCGATAACATCTTCCTTCTGGTTTTTGGCAGTAAGAAAAATGACAGGGATCTCCTGATTGATGGCCCTGATCTTTGCAGCCAGAGTCAGTCCGTCCATTTCCGGCATCATTATATCGATTATGCAAAGGTTATATGATCCGGAAGGGAAGGCTTCAAGAGCCAGACGTCCGTTTACGAACAGATCAGCATCATAGTTTTTTGCTGAAAGGTAGCTTCGCAAAAGATTGCCAAGATTATAATCATCTTCTGCCAGTAGAATTTTTTTGTTCATCCTGATCCGTTTTGAGGAATGTAAATGATGAATTTTGTGCCTTTATTAAGTTGGCTTTCAGTTTTTATGGTCCCGCTGTGTTTTTCAACGATCTTTTTAACATAGCTCAGGCCAAGCCCGAAGCCCTTTACGTTGTGAACATCGCCGGAATGGACCCGGTAGAATTTATCATAAATCCTTTTAAGGTTCTCTTTACTGATCCCTATCCCTTTGTCCTCCACCATTATGAGAATCCCCTTTTTTGCATTCCTGGTTGAAATCAGTACTTCAGGTTTCCCTCTTGAATACTTTATGGCATTGTCAATCAGGTTTGAAACAGCATTAAGAAAATGTATTTCGTCTGCCATTGCAAGCGAGTTCTCCGCTTTGAGATCTTTCCTGAGCGAGCCTTGCAGCTTCTCGATCTGCAGCCTGAAGTTATCCGCCGCTTTGTCAATAATTTCATGAATATCAATTTCCGAGTAACTGAGCCTGGTGTTCACCTTTTCAAAGATCGCCATCTGCAGGACTTTCTCGACCTGAAATTTAAGCCGGGTACTCTCATCGGAGATGATTCTGGCCAGACCATTCAGATTCTTGTTTTTCGGCGGAATGGTCTTATCGGCAATCATTTCCGACGCGAGTGAAATTGTGGCTATTGGCGTCTTGAGCTCATGGGTCATATTATTGATGAAATCGCTTCTTATCTCTGACATCTTTTTCTGCCGGAAGATCACTATGAAAGTGCCGGTCGAAAGTACCAGCAGAAGAAGCGCGAAAAGAAGGGAGAAAAAACCAAGATTGCCGATCTTCCTGAATTTGTATTGCTGTTCCTGCAGGCAATAAAGAACCAGCTGATGCGGCCCGGGCACGGGATCGTTGGGGAATAGCTGTATAATAAATTTATTTGTTCCGGGCCTGTCGGTAAAACCTGGTGTGCTGTAGATATTGCCTGAGCGACCAGAGCGGATGGCAAATTCGAAATCCAGGTCTATCCCGGCACTGTTAAGGGCTTTCCTTAGCTGGCTGTTGATCTGCTCAGGATTGATTCGTTCTTTTATATCAGGTGTGTCGCGGAGAATCTTTTCCATGATATTCTCCATAATGATAATCTTATTCGTGACCCTGCCGGGCAGTCCTGCACTTAATGCCTGCATTGAAGGCTCAGTAAGCTCCTCTTCAGGGAACAGCGAAAAATCCTCTGCCGTAATATATATGATCTGTCCCGAGCTGGTGATCATGACAGGTTCTTCAGGATTACTCAGCCCGAACCTGTCCAGAAGTCCTGATTTAGGATGATATTCCTGAAGCTTTCGCGCAAGAGGGGAATTAAAGGGGATAACTGCCGTTAATGTGTCGGAAGGAGATGAATCGACCTCCTCAATGATCCGGTCGATAAGCTCCTGTTCCTCAAGGCTGAGAACTACCGATTCGAGTGCTTTGTTTGCCAGAAAACGGAACTGCTTGTCGGTAATGTCAATAGCATTCTTTATCCAGTAAAGCTGAATAAAAATCAACCCTGTGATAGCAAGGAAAAAAAATACTGCCAGCAATACGATCGTCTTCCGTTTCATACTCATACAAAAGTACTTGTATATACATTACGATGCCACTCTTTAACTTTCTTTAACAACGGGATACTGGGAATCTCTCCTTAAACTCTGAAATTATGGCGATAAAACAAAAAAAAATTAACAATTCATTAAAAAAAAGTTAATATTCAATTAAACAGATAAAAACATTTTTTTCTTTCCTTGAAATAATTTATCTTTGTACAAGTGTTTGGCATGATATTTGGAATACAAGTTATAGAGGTTTTTTTCATAGGTTAGGTTAGTTTTAGGGTTATCAAAAAAGTGAGCCGCTTCCCAGGCGGCTCATCTTTTTTTTATCTGTGGATCAGAACATCAGGTATTTCAGGTTTTTATCACGTAAGGATTTCCTGTCGATTTCAAAAACCGCAGTTACTCCCTCAATACTTCTGAGGCTTGCGATCAGTCTGTCTCTCCTGTCGCTCTCCGTGGAATCTGGCTGGATATGAAATAGATAATCGATATTCCTGAGTTTTTTCAGGAGAAAATTCTTGCCGGCCCGGTTCGAGATAAGAGAATAGAGATTATCAGGAGCTCCGGTCAGATCAGAAAACCGGCTGAATATAATTTTTGTCTCTCCATGTTCCAGGACTTCAAGAGGCGCGCTGTGCCTGAGTGAAATCCCTATCCTTTTATTTATTGCAAGGGAAAGTTTATAGTCGGGATCGGCAGATACTATTCCGAGGAGGAACGTTTCGTCCTCCCCGCTGAGCACAAGTTGTACACGGGTTATCTTTTGCTTCTTCTTCATGCGGCACCGGCATAAGGCATAAAGTTAAGAAAATATCAGAGAACCGTTATCGTTCCCTGTCAGTTCTTTCAGCCTGCCCCACGCAATCTCCGAGGCTCTCTGCTCAGCTTCCTTCTTTGATCCACCCTGACCTGTGCCGTAATCTTCGCCGTCGATTATCAGGGTTGTCGTGAAAACCGGTTTTTTATAGCCCGAATCATTCTCCTCCTTATAGGTGAACGTCATGCTTGACTTATGCTTCTGAACCCACTCAAACACCAGGCTTTTATAGTCTGAATCGGTCTTTATTATCTGATCAAGATCGATAAACCTGTTCAGCACCCTTCTGATAAAAATCTTCTTCGCCTTTTTGAACCCTTTATCAAGGAAAAGGGCCCCTATGAATGCCTCCAGGGCATCGCCGTAAGGGTTGTCGGTGGAGTTTGCAGGTCTTATATTGCTGATAAGGTTCTTATCAAATCCCATTGACAGCGCCAGCTGGTTTAAGAGCTCCCTGTTGACGATCCTTGACCTTATTTTGGTCATGAATCCTTCGCTGCCATCAGGAAATTTCCCGAAGAGGTAATCGGATAATATTGCATCCAGCACAGCGTCTCCCAGGAACTCAAGTCTTTCGTTGTTGACTTTTTTACCATCGGGAAGGATGTATGAGGCTGAACGATGAATGAATGCGATTGCGTAGAGAGGCAGGTTGCCCGGACGTGTCCCTAATAATTTCCTGAGACGTGAACGGAATTCCCGTTTATCTATAATATATGTATCATCTGTTTTCCTGCGGAGCAAAGACACTACACCTCAGCTTTTTTAATAACTATTGATGCATTATGCCCGCCAAATCCAAAAGTATTGCTTATGGCTGCCCTGATCGTCCTGGACTGGGCTTTATCGCGAGTCAGATTGAGGTTCTGATCAATTTGCGGATCCGGCACCTTAAGGTTTATTGTCGGAGGAACAGTCTGGTGAACGATGGCCATGATAGTCGCAATCGCTTCAACGGCTCCGGCAGCTCCGAGAAGATGCCCTGTCATCGATTTTGTGGCGCTTATGTTCAGTTTGAAGGCATGTTCTCCGAATACGGAGATAATCGCTTTGGCTTCGGATATATCACCAAGAGGTGTCGCAGTTCCGTGAACATTTATATAATCGATATCTTCGGGTTTCATACCTGCATCGGCAACGGCATTCTTCATCACATTGCAGGCACCAAGGCCTTCAGGATGAGGTGCCGTGAGATGATACGCATCAGCAGTCATGCCTGTGCCAACCAGTTCAGCGTATATTTTTGCTCCCCGTGCCTTTGCATGTTCAT